>JBIIEC010000255.1:0-8959 GCA_044238045.1 Pirellulaceae bacterium
CTGACCCAACCCACCGGCACAAGTCCCACGAAGTGTAGCTGCTGCGAGGCAGGTACACCTCGTGGGGCGTGTGCCAGGTCTGTGTCACATGCCGTCGCCGTCGGCTACCCTGCGACTTGTCGCGCGTGGCTCAGCGACTCGTCGCGCGCATCTCAGGGGTCTTGATCCATCGGACGCTCCGTCGTCCAGCGGATCATCATCTCCACGGTGTCCCTGTACCGCTGTCCCAGGTCGCCACCCTTGCCCTCGTTGCGTTCCGTGATCGTGTAGTCGCGATACACGGCCTCCTCCTCGGGCCATCGCCCCCGGTCGCCCGTGCGTTCGATCCATTCCGCCAGCGCCCGCCGATGGCGGTCCTTTTCCGCGGCATGGACCGGCTCATCGGCGATGTTCCGCAGTTCGAACGGATCGGCCTCGAGGTCGTACAGTTCCTCGCGCGGTCGCTGCTGGGCCATGATCGCCGACTGGGCCGCGTCCAGCTTTCCCTCAGCGTAAAGGCGGCGCATGGCGATCACAATCGCCTTGTCATCCTTGTATCGGTTCGGCTGCAGATAGGGCCGCGTCGGGTAGTAGTTGCGGATGTACTTGTAGCGCAGGCTGCGCACGGAGCGAATCCGGTCGACCGTCTCGTCGGCCCGATCGCGGGCGGCGAAGACGAATTCACGCGGCGCTGGCGTGCGATCCAGCAGCGAACGCCCCTGCATGAACGCCGGCCTCGGAATACCGGCAAGCTCCAGCGTCGTCGCGCCGATGTCGATATGCTCCACCAGGTCGTCGCGCGTCGCGGCGGACGAAAGGGCGGAACCCCCGAAGCCAGGACCTCGGATCACCAGGGGAATATGAATGCCGCCGTCGTACAGGAACTGCTTGTTGCGCACATGGCTGATTCCGTGATCGGTCCAGAGGAATACGACCGTACGTTCCCATTCACCCGCCGCTTTCAACCGCTCCACGATCCGGCCCACCTCCCAATCCACATAGCGGACCGAGTCGAGGTACTGGGCCCAATCGGCGCGGATCACGGGATCGTCCGGCAGGTAGGGCGGCAGCTGGAAGCTGTCGGGCGGGGTCGTCGAGCCGAGGGTTTCCGTGACGACGCGGGGCCACTCCACGCCGGGCGCTTCGCCGCGTCGCTTGCCGCCCTGCAGCTGCACCTGCACGAAGAACGGCTGGCCCGCCGGCCGCTCCTGCCAGTGCGTGGTCTCATACGTCTGCGATGCGTCCCAGACGAAGTTGTAATCGGTCTTCGCGATCCGAACCGGACCTTTGTCCTTGAGGAAGTCGTCAAGCGTCAGGTTGCTCGCATGGTATCCGGCCGCGCGCATGCGCTGCGGAATCACCGCGACGCCCTCTGGCAAATGGAGGGGAAACCGACTCGTGCCACTGCGGTGGTTCTGGCATCCGAGCGACGTCTGGTAGCAGCCCGTGATGAGGGCCGATCGGCTGATGGAGCAGATCGGCGCGGTGACGAACGCGCGTGTGAAGCGCAGTCCGTCGCGGGCAAGACCGTCGACATTCGGCGTCTGGATCGCGGTCGCGCCGTAGCAGCCGAAGTCGGCCGACATGTCCTCGACGACTATCCACACGATGTTGGGTCGTTCGTCGGCCTGGGCGGACTGACCCAGAAGCAGGCTTGCCTGGAGCATCGCGGTGAGGGCGACGCAGGACGCGCGAAGCAACAAAGCGCGAACCAATCGACCGGTTGCGGGCATGGGAGGGCACCTGGCTGCGGGGTGGAGGAAGCGGGGCGAAGTCTTGGCGGATCGGTGTTGCACTTCCGTGCGTCTGCGTAGGATACTCTCTGGTGACCAACCAGGGAGAGCGCGAATGCGGATGACGGTTTTGGGCGGACTGCTGTGGGGAATGCTGGCGTTTGCGGCGTGGGCCGCTCCGCCGAACTTCCTCGTGATCCTGACCGACGACCACGGGTACGCCGATGTCTCCACGTATCATCCGTCCGACGTGCGGACGCCGAACATCGACCGACTGGCCGCCGACGGCATGCTGTTCACGAACATGCGGTCGAACGCCACCGTCTGCTCCCCAGCGCGGGCCGCGATCCTGACCGGCCGCTACCCCGATCGCGTGGGCGTGCCGGGCGTCATCCGCGGGGAACCGACCAACAGCTGGGGCTTCCTCGACCCGCGCGTGCCGACGCTCGCCGATGAACTGCGCCGCGCCGGATACCAGACGGCCGCCATCGGCAAATGGCACCTCGGCCTGGAATCGCCGAACCTGCCGAACGAGCGCGGATTCGACTACTTCCACGGCTTCCTCGGCGACATGATGGACAGCTATACGTCGCATCTGCGCGAAGGCGTCAACTACATGCGCCGCGATGGCGATCCGATCGCGCCCGCCGGACACGCCACCGACCTGTTCACGCAGTGGGCGGTTGACTACCTGGCGGCGCGCGGCAAGTCGCCCGACCGGCCGTTCTTCCTCTACCTTGCCTACAACGCGCCGCACTTTCCGATCGAGCCGCCAGACGATTGGCTGCAGCGCGTTCGCGAGCGTTCTCCCGATCTGGACGAGCGGCGGCGGCGCAACGTCGCCTTGATCGAGCATCTTGACCAGGGAATCGGCCGCGTGCTGGACGCGCTGCGCGACGCGGGGCTGGAACGCGATACGCTGGTCGTCTTCACCTCGGACAACGGCGGTGAACTGCGATACGCGCAGAAGAACGATCCGTGGCGTGGCGGCAAGCAGAGCCACTACGATGGCGGCCTGCGCGTTCCCTTCGTGGTCCGCTGGCCCGCGCAGGTCATGGCCGGTGTACGCTCCGACCATGTCGGCCTGACGTTTGATCTCCACCCGACGTGCCTGGAACTGGCGGGCGTCGCACGCGCCGAGGACTTGGACGCCCGAAGCCTGCTGCCGGCGCTGCAAGGGCAGCCCACCGATCCGGATCGCGAGATGTATTTTGTTCGCCGCGAAGGCGGGCCGGAGTACGCTGGGAAGTCGTATGAGGCCATCATTCGCGGCGGCTGGAAGCTGCTGCAGAACCGACCCGGCGGAGCATGGGAGCTGTACAACCTGCGCGAGGATCCGCAGGAGACAAACAACCTGGCCGATTCCCAGGCGTCGATCAGGGCTGAGCTGCTGGACGCTCTGCAACGCCACGTACAGCGCGGCGGACAAACCGCCTGGCAGCGCCGCGACGACGACCGCTGAGCGGCTTCGTCCCCGCCTTGGCCGTCGCTGGATTCTCAGGCGCCGAGGACACGGCCGGCCGGCGTCTGTCCTGCCTCGACAGGTCGTTCGCACGATCGGCCCGATGCGATTCGGCGTTCGCCCGATCCGCGTGTGCCAACTCGGGCTTCATCGCATCGGCTGCGGGCGACTTGCCGTCCCGGGATGCACGCGGCACGTTCGGCGTGGGCATCGGCGCCCCGATGTCGGCGCGCCAGCGATATAAGCGAGCTTGCAGCTCATGCGTCTTGGCCGGTTCCTCAGGCACCAGGTTCCGGGTTTCCCCCACGTCGGCGCGGAGGTCGTAAAGCTCTAGCCGCCCCTCCTCGAGAAACTCCATCAGCTTCCAGTCGCCTTGCTGCACGACGCTGACCGGGGTCGTGCGCCACTGACCTGGTCCGGCGCCCAGGTAGCCGGGAAAGTGCTGGAAGATCGCGTCGCGTTTCAGCGAGGACTGCGGCGACAGGAACAGCCGCATGAGGCTCTCACCATCCAGCACCTGCTGCGGCGGTTTCGCGCCCGCCAGTTCCAGCAGTGTCGGAAACAGATCGACATGAATGGTAGGCTGGTCGCACTCCGCGTTGGCCGCGATCTGGCCCGGCCAACGCACGAGGAACGGCACGCGCGTCCCGCCCTCGTACAGGCTGCCCTTGCCGCTGCGCAGCGGCGCATTATCGGTCACGTCGTTCCCCTGGACGATGCCTTCGCGACGATAGCCTCCCACGCCGCCGTTATCGCTCGTGAAAATCACCACGGTGCTCGCGGACAGCCCCTGCCGATCCAGCGTCTCCAGCACGCGTCCGACACTCTCGTCGACACTGGCGATCATCGCCGCATACACCGGATCGCGATGGCCGTTTGCCGGCCGCTTCGCGCGAAAGTTTTCGATCCAGTTCGCCTTCGCCTCGCGTGGCGCGTGCACGCCGAAGTGTGGCAGGTAGAGGAAGAACGGCCGGTCGCGATTGCGCTCGATGAAGTCCACGGCGCGATCGGTGAGGAAATCGGCCAGGTACTGGCCAGGCGGGTGGTCCGTCTTCGGAATCGTGGGAAAATCAAAGTGCTGCCCATCGCTGACGATCGCTTCATCGAACCCGCGACGGCCGGGGTGGTAGTCGCCTTGATCGCCCAGATGCCACTTGCCGAACATGCCCGTCGCGTAGCCCGCGTCGCGCAGGCACTGGGCGATGGTGGTGCGGCCGAGTGGCAGCTGCGTGCGATTATCCACGGGCCGCAGCGTGCGCGTCCACCAGTCGAAACGGTCGATGTTGCCTACCGTGTAGATGCCCGTGCGCGGGGCGTATTGGCCGGTCATCAGCGCGGCGCGTGTGGGCGCGCAGTTCTGGCAGTGATGGTGGTTCTGCAGTCGCAGCCCTTGCGACGCCAGTCGATCGACGTGCGGCGTCTCGTAGTAGCCGCTGCCTTGGCAGGAGAGGTCGGTGTACCCCAGGTCGTCCGCCATGATGAAGACGATGTTGGGCCGCTGGCCGCCGGAGCCGGGATCGCGTCGACCGCGATCGCCGCGGTCGTCCGCAGCCGCCACCGCCGCCGCGGAGACAGAGGCGAAAGCGCCCAACCACATCAAGAGCCGGCACCAACAACTCATCGTATCTGCCTCCCCCAATCCGGTTTCATCCGCAACTCGCCAGCGCGGCCCGCGGGACCGGCCAAGGCATTCCCGCCGACTCGGCGATCGTACCAGTCCCGCCAAGCATTCCACAAGTTTTCGGGCTCGCGATCGTCCAACAATCGAGACATCCGGCAGGGTCACCGACAGTCGCTGCCAGCCGACCGCGCGAATTCCGGAATTCAACCGTTCCCGGTCCCCTCGAACGCCGTTCGCCGCGACGCTGCGCGTTGACTTTTGAGGGGCTTTCCCGTAGTCTCACAGCGGGATGGAAACGGTTGGGAGGCCTTCAGTTGCGTTCATTCGACGCAATCGCCGAGGCCTTCTGGAACGCGGCCAGCCCTTCCGCCTTCATGGCCAAATGCACGCCTGGCTTACGACATCCCTCCCCCTCGGGCGATTCCTGCCCGCCCCCGACTGTTGCCGACAGCACTCCCGCCGCCTGCGATGATCGCCTGCGGCCTTCGCCACGAAGGGAGAAACACGATGAGCGCGAGCACCATGCCCAGTCCGCGTACTGGTATCGCTGCGTTTCACCTCGCATTCGCCCTCTGCTTCGTCCTTGGCGGGCTGTTCACCTCGCGTGCTGCCCTGGCCGAAGAGCCGCGCCCGAGCGTGGCCGACGTGGAGTTCTTTGAAGAGAAGATTCGTCCGGTGCTGGTGGAACGATGCTACAAGTGCCATTCGGCGACGAGCGAGTCGGTGCGCGGCGGGTTGCGCGTGGACGATCGCGAAGCGATTCGCGCCGGGGGTGATTCGGGTCCTTCGGTCGTGCCGGGCAAGCCGGACGAGAGCCTGCTGCTGCAGGCGCTCGCGTTCGACGGACAGTTTTACGACATGCCGCCGGATGGCAAGCTGGACGATCCGGTGCTGGCCGATTTCCGGCGCTGGATCGAAAGCGGCGCGGCCGACCCGCGTGAGCCGGTGGCGGTGGCCGCGGCGAAACCGACGCAGGGCCCCGCGTCGACCGAGGACCTGTGGGTCTCGAAGCCGCTCGTTCGTCCGCAGTTGCCTCCAGTGACGAATCAGCCGTGGTCGCGTACCGACGTCGATCGGTTCATCCTGGCGCGACTCGAGGCAGCCGGCCTCGCGCCTGCGTCGGGAGCCGACCGTCCGACGCTGCTGCGTCGTGTCACGTTCGACCTGACAGGGCTTCCGCCAACGCCGGAAGAGCTGGCGGCCTTCGAAGCGGACGAGGCGGAGAACGCGTATGAACGCGTCGTCGACCGACTGCTCGATTCGCCCGCCTTCGGCGACCACTGGGCGCGTCACTGGTTCGACGTCAGCTGCTACGCCGATCTCGCCGACATCCAGGGGAACGTCGTCATCCGCGATGCGTGGCGCTATCGCGACTATGTGATCGGCGCGCTGAACATGGACAAGCCCTGGGATCGATTCATCCACGAACAGATTGCCGGCGATCTGCTACCGTACGAGTCGGCCGCTCAGCAGCGCGAGCAGATCATTGCGACCGGCTACCTCTCGATCGGGCCGTGGACGCTGCAAAACTATGTGAAGGAGCAGCTGCGAGCCGATGTCGTGGACCATCAGGTAGACAAGATCGGCCGCACGTTCCTGGGCATGTCGGTCCGCTGCGCGCGATGCCACGACCACAAGTTTGATCCGATCCCGACGCGCGACTACTATGCGATGGCGGGGATCTTCCAGAATACGCTGACGACGCGTTACGACGGACCGGGTGTGTGGAGCCAGATCGTGGCGCGGCCGCTGCCCGAATCGGACCGAGACATCGAGGAGCGTGAGCGAGCCGTGGCCGCCTACGACGCGGCGGTGGCGGCGATCGCGCGGGAACGTGAGCAGCTGACGGAGGAACGGCAGCGAATCCTGTCGAGCGAGGTGGCGAGCAGTCCGCCGGATTTCACGCGCAAGGTCGAAGGCAGCTCGGCGAACGCGATCACGCAGGGGGCGGCCGTCGACGCCAACGAAACGGGACGCGCCTATCGCGTCCGCTTCCAAGCCGGGCCTTCCGTATGGAATGCCGCGGTGCAGGCCACTGGCAAGGACGACCAGCTGCTGCTGCAGGTGCTGCGAGCGGACGGAAGCGTGCTGGCCCACCACCTGCATGCTCCTGGTGCCTGGACGAACAACGCCGATGCGCAGTCGTTTGCCGAGGCATCGTTCACCTACACCGGCGATGGATCGGGCGGTATCCGGCTGCACATCACCGGCTACCCCGTGATGACAGGCCGCTTCGCTGGCGCGATCGACGATGTGCAGATCGTGGACGATTCGTCGGGCGAGACGCGTTTCGCCGACGACTTCCGGGCGTACCAGCCCGGGCCGCCGAGCGGCAGCCAGGCCAATACGGGATTGAGTGTCCATGCGCAGGGCCAGCTGCCGGGCTGGATGGGAGCGGGCATCAATCCGACGCATGCCGTCGATCGCGGGCAGGGCAACTACGCGGTGCAGATCTTCGCGGGCGAGGCCGGCGCATCGAGCGATCCGCGAGTGGCCGCGATCGACGGGCAGCTCGGAAGTCTCGCCTCGCGACTGCGCGTCATGGAATACAACCGACCCGGCGTGGGCCACGCCTTGGCGGTGCAGGATATGGAATCACCGCACGACATGCCAATCTTCATCCGCGGCAACTTCCAGACGCCTGGCGCCCTCGCGCCGCGCGGCGCGTTGACCAGCGTCACCGGCGAACCGATGGCGGCCATTCCGCCCGGCACGAGCGGACGCAAGGAGCTGGCCGAATGGATCACCAGCCCGGGCAACTCCCTGACACCTCGGGTGCTCGCCAATCGCATCTGGCTGCACGTGTTCGGCGCGGGGCTCGTGCAGTCCGTCGACTACTTCGGCATCCATGGCGACCAGCCCAGCCATCCCGAACTGCTGGATCATCTCGCAGTCCGGTTCCGCGACGACTTCCGCTGGTCGTTAAAGTCACTGGTGCGGGAGCTGGTGCTGTCGAGCACCTATCGGATGTCGAGCGAGCATTCGCTGGCAGGGATGGAGAAGGATCCGGACAATCGCCTGATGTGGCGCATGCATCGACGGCGGCTGCCGGCCGAAGCGATCCGGGACGCCATGATGGCGATCAGCGGCACGCTCGACCAAGGCCGTGGCGGCCCCTGCCTGGGGCTGGACATTCCCGGCAATGTGGCCGGCATCGACGACCAGGTCAACTCGCCTGTCTACACTTCGCAGAAGACGCCCGACCATGTCGCGCGCCGCCGCGCGATCTACCTGCCGCTTCTTCGGACGCGGCCCACCGGAGAGCTGGAGATCCTCAGCATTTTCGATTTTCCGCATCCGAACGAAGTCACGGGCGACCGTCCCGAGACGACCGTCGCGACGCAGGCACTGTACCTGATGAACGCTCCGTTCGTGAAGGACCAGGCGAGCGCCACCGCGACGCGCATCCTGGCGGAAGCGGGCGACAGCGGGCAGCGCATCCAGTCCCTGTACCGACGCGTCCTGGGTCGCGCGGCCAGCGAAGAGGAAGTGCAGCAGTCCGAACAGTTCCTGACCGCGATGCGGCAATCGTCGGAGGCGGAGGCCGAACTGCTGGCCTGGACGCAACTGTCCCACGCGCTGCTGGCGTCCAACGGGTTTTTATTCGTCGAGTGACCCCTTCACGTCACACCCTTCACGGCACTTGGCTCCACCACACACAGGCCATTCCCACGCATCACGAAGGAACCCCGACCATGTTCAGCCGTCGCCAGCTGCTGCAGTCAACGGCCTGTGGATTCGGAGCACTCGCCCTGCAGGTGATGTGCAGCGAGCAGGCCGCCGCTTCGCAGGCGCTCGTGCCCAAGACGCCGCACTTCACGCCACGGGCGAAGCGAGTGATCTTCCTCTTCATGGCGGGCGGCCCGTCGCAGATGGACATGTTCGACCATAAGCCCCGGTTGGCGAAGGAGAACGGGCAGCCGTTGCCGTTCAAGCTACCCGAGACCGAAGCCACCGTCGGACTCGACAACACGCGGCTGCTGGGCCCCATCTCGAGCTTCCACCACCGGGGCGAATCGGGCCTCTACATGACCGACATGCTGCCGCACCTGGCCCGCTGCGCGGACGACCTGTGCGTGCTGCGCGGCGTGGAGTCGGACAGCCTGAATCATCCGCTGGCGACCAACATGCTGCACACGGGCTCGCTGAACGACCGCCTGCCGG
>JBIIEC010000257.1:0-8923 GCA_044238045.1 Pirellulaceae bacterium
GGTGGATTGCGGCACGATCAGCCGGCCGGGCAGAGTCACCTTCCGACGCCTCAATCGATCGGAGTACAACCTGACACTCCGTGACCTGCTGGGCATCGACTTCCGACCTGCCGAAGACTTTCCGGTTGACGATACCGGCAAGGGATTTGACAACATCGCCGAAGTGCTTTCGATGCCGCCACTGCTCATGGAGAAGTACCTCGATGCGGCGGAAAACGTGGTACGGCAAGTCCTCGACACTCCTGCCCTGCGGGATCGACTCCTGGCGGTCGCGACCGGCCCGGGGCTGTCCGACCAACCGGAGGAGCAGCGAGTTCGGCTGATCCTGGAGCCGCATGCGCGGCGAGCGTTTCGGCGGCCGCTTCGCGACGGGGAACTCGAACGCCTGATGATGCTCTACCGCGAAGAGGCCGCAGCGGGAGTTTCCTTTCCGCAGAGCCTGGCCCTTCCGCTGGTGGCGTCGCTGGCCTCCCCCCACTTCCTCTTTCGCATCGAACTCGATGGTCCCTCCGAACCGTCCCAGACCGCCCGCCCGCTAAACGGACACGAACTCGCCACGCGCATGTCGTACTTCCTCTGGAGCAGCATGCCGGATGACGAACTGTTCGGTCTTGCGGAGAGCGGGCAGCTCGCCACCCCGGCCACGCAAGCCGACCAGGTCCGGCGGATGCTTGCCGATCCCAAGGCGCAGGCCCTGGTGGAGAACTTTTTCGGACAATGGCTGGAACTCCGCAACCTGAACAAGATTGTCCCCGATCCAGAGCGATTTCCCTCGTTCAATGACGACCTGCGGGAGTCGATGAAGCGGGAGACCCTGGCGTTCGTCGCGCACATTGTCGCGGGGAATCGAAGCGTCCTTGAGTTCCTGGACGCCGACTACGCGTTCCTCAACGAGCCCCTGGCACGGCACTATGGAATCGCCGGAGTGGAGGGAGCGGAGTTCCGCCAAGTGGCCTTGCCGGATGCTCGACGCGGCGGCCTGCTGACCCAGGCCAGCGTGCTGACGCTGACCTCCAACCCCACGCGGACTTCGCCGGTGAAGCGAGGCAAATGGATCCTCGAGAACATCCTGGGTGCGCCCCCGCCGCCACCACCGCCCAACGTGCAGTTGCTGGCCGAGGAAGGCGAGACGGAGCTGCTCGGCTCCCTTCGCGAACGCATGGAGCAGCATCGGGCCGACCCGTCGTGCGCGGTCTGCCATACCAAGATGGACGCGTTGGGATTCGGCTTCGAGAACTTCGACGCGATCGGCGCGTGGCGCGACCAGGACGGCCAGTTCGCGATCAATGCCTCGGGGTCCTTGCCGGGTAACCAGCAGTTCTCGGGCCCCGCCGAACTCCGCCGGCTGATTCTCGCCGATCGCCGCGATCAGTTCGTACGCTGCCTGACCGAGAAGATGCTCATCTATGCCCTGGGACGCGAACTCTCGGCCGCCGACGAGTGCGAAGTCCGCCGCATCGGTGAACGCATGGCCGCCGACGGCTACCACCTTCACACTCTGGTCCGCGAAATCGTGGGCAGTCTTCCGTTCCAGCAACGTGAAACGATTCAGCCGGAGAACTGACCCGCGTCCCCGGAATCCGCGTTCCCCGAATCAATGACGACCTCGACAGGACCCTGCCGTTCGATGGCCGCAGTCCTGTCTCGCATCGCTCCCTGAACACAGCAACCGCTCCCCCTGAAAGTTCCCTTACTGCTTACCCCACAAGCTCGACGGATCGGTCCAGAACGATGGGCCGGGCCGTCACCCAGGAGTTCGATCATGGCTGCAGCATGGCAGATCTCGCGACGCACGGTCTTGCGCGGACTGGGGGCCACCCTGGCTCTGCCCCTTCTCGACGTCATGCAGTCGCCCGTGGCCCGGGCAGCTTCCACGGCGACCGCCGCTGCGGCGGGGCCGCGCCGGATGGCCTTCTTCTTCGTGCCCAATGGCGTGAATCTGGAACACTGGACGCCGGCCCAGGAAGGCTACGCGTACGAACTGCCCGCGACGCTGAAGCCACTGGAGAAGGTCAAGCGATCCTTGAACATCATCAGCGGCCTGACCCACGCACGCGGTCGCGCCAACGGCGATGGCGCTGGCGACCACGCCCGCTCGGCCTCCGTTTTCCTCACCGGCTGCCAGCCTCGCAAAACCGACGCCGGCAACATCCATGTCGGAACCTCGGTCGACCAGATCGCAGCCCAGCATGTTGGCCACCTCACGCGCTTTCCCTCCCTCGAACTCGGCTGCGATCGTTCCCGAGACTCCGGCAACTGCGATTCCGGCTACAGTTGCGCCTACTCGCACAACATCTCCTGGAAGTCGCCGACGGCGCCCATGGGCAAGGAGATCGAGCCGCGACAGGTCTTCGAACGACTGTTCGGCAAACTGACGGAGAACGGCGATCGGTCGGCCAGCGCGGAGCGGAAGTCCTTGAAGTACAGCCTGCTGGACTACCTGCGGGACGACGCCCGCGACCTGCATCGTCGCGTCAGCCAGAACGACCGTCGGAAACTGGACGAATACCTGGACTCGGTGCGTCAGATTGAGTTGCGAGTGCAGCGTGACGAGGAGGCCGAGAAGGCGGCGGCGAAGATCGAGTACGACGCGCCGACCGAGGGCATTCCGAAGGACTTCGCCGAGCACGTGCGCCTGATGCTCGACATGGTCACGCTGGCCTTTCAAACAGACCAGACCCGCATCGCCACCTGCATGCTCGCACAGGCGGGCAGCAATCGCAGCTATGGAGAAATCGGCGTGCCGGAAGGCCACCACGATCTGTCTCACCATGGGGGCGACGCGGAGAAGCTGGCCAAGATCCAGCGCATCAACGAGTACCACATGCGGCAGTTCGCCTACTTCCTGGAGCGGCTGGACACGATTCCGGAGGGCGACGGTTCGCTGCTGGACAACTGCATGATTGTCTACGGCAGCGGGTTGGGAGACGGCAACCGCCACAACCACGACAACTTGCCCGTGCTGCTTGCCGGTCGAGGAGGCGGGACGCTGCGCACCGGCCGACACCTGCGCTATCCCATCGAAACTCCGATGACCAACCTGTTCCTGTCCCTGCTCGATCGCATGGAGGTGCGGGTGCCTTCCATGGCGGACAGCACAGGGCGTCTGCCGCTGCTGGCCTGAACCATGAACTCCCTCCCCACAAGCCGTTTCCCTGTTCCGCTGGACGCATCGCGTGGGCTGATGCCACCTGCGAGCGTCACCGATTGCGTTTCGGATCGGTGGATCGTGTCCCCGTGCCGGACTCCGATCCGTTCGAGGTTGCGGGCCTGCCGGGACTCTACCGGCGTCACACTGGTCGGAGCGGCCCTGGCATGCTTCGTGGCGATCGGCACGGCGAGCCTGCTGTCCGCGACCGTTTCCGCGCAGGAGGCAGCACCCGCAGCGGAATCGGAGGCACGCGCGACGCCGGACGTGGCCGCGCTCGCCAAGGACCTGGAGTCTGCCGACCTGCAGGTTCGTCGCGATGCGGTGCAGGAACTGGCCTTGTTGGGCGAGCAAGCGCTGCCGGCGCTGCCCGGTTTGCTGAAGGTGCTGACGGATCAAGACCCGCAGGTGAACCTTGGAGCTCTGCAGGCCATCGCCGGGCTGGGACCGGCGGCGGAATCGGCCCTTCCCAACATCCTCGAGCAGCTGCGGGTCGGGGACGACCAGCAGCGTTATCGGGCCGCGTTCGCGTTGGCCCGCATCGCGCAACCGCGGCCCGAAGTGGTTGCCGAGGCACTCCGGCATACGGACCCCAAGACTCGAGCTGGCGGCACGCTCGCCGTCGGCTGGATGGATCCCTCCGGCCACGCGCTGCTGCCGGAACTGGCCGCGCGTCTCGGTGATGACGATGCGTCCGTGCGATCCGCGGCGTTTGAATCGTTCCGGCAGTTGGGAGACCGCGGCGTGGATGCGTTGCGTCCCGAACTGTCCAACGAACGATCCGCTGCCCGCCAGCAGGCGGCGCAGCTGCTGGGCGAATTGGGAACCGCGGCCGCGTCGGCCTTGCCTGCCTTGGGCGAGCGGATCAGCGACCAGGACGCTGCGGTGCGAGCCGCCGTGGTGCGAGCCCTGGCGTCGATCGCTCCGGACGACGGCCCCACCCGCTCGACCGTGCTGGCGTCTCTCCAGGATCCGGAAGCCCCGGTGCGCGTGGCCGCTTTGGAATCTCTCCTGACGTTGCCGGAAACGTCCGTGGCGGCGTTGCCCGAACTCGTGCGGCTACTCGACGGCCCTCCGGACGAAGGTCGATTGGCTCTGCAGAATCTCGTCGAGCTGGGTCCGAAGGCTCTGCCGGTCCTCACGCAGCTGCTGCCCCGAGTTGCCGCCAGCCGCAACGCGACGCTTGAATCGGCCATCGTTCGCATGGGAGCGGACGCCATTCCGTTGATCGTCGAATCGGTCGCGTCAGGCACTCTCATGCCGGCCGACGCGGCGCGGGTGGCGAGTGAGTATGGCCCGTCGTCGCGAGGAGCCTTCGTGGAACTCACGAAGCACTCCCAGCCTCGCTGCCGCGCCATGGCCTGCCTGGTCCTCGGGACGCTGCCCGCCCACGCGGACAACGTACAAGCGGTGATGCCCTTCCTGGCGGATGAATCGCCGGAGGTTCGTCGGGCGGCCGCGGAAGCGATCGGCCAGCAGGGCGCCGCGGCCACAGACGCTCGTCCGGCACTTGCCGCTCTTCTGAAGGACTCCGATGCCGACCTGCGAGCCGCCGTGCTGTCGTCGCTCGTGCGTCTGGGGGGCACCCCGGAACAGATCATGGAACCGATCCTGATCGGACTGGGGGATGCCAGCCAGAACGTGCGGATCCAAGCGATGCAGGGTTTGAAGGCCTTGGAGCCGCTGCCGTCCACGGCGGTGGAGAACCTGCTGCGCATGCTGGAGGACGCCGATCCGTCGATCCGAGCCGCGAGCGCTGAAACGCTGGGACGAGGCAAGAGCTGGGCCGCCAGCGCGATCCCGCCACTGACGCGACATCTCCAGGATGCGGAGGAGCGGGTCCGCCTGCAGTCCGCCCTGGCCCTCGCGCAGCTCGGCGAACTCCCCGCAGAGACGATCCAGTCCCTCGTCGAAACCAGTCGCGTGGAGAACCAACCTCTGCGCATCGCCGCCGTGGAGGCGTTGCGTCCGACGGGTCCCCAGGCCAAACACGCCCTGGAGCGTCTGCTGGAATTGACGCACGACAACGATCCGCAGGTTCGACGAGCCGTCTACCAGACGATCGCGGTGGTCCAGGATGACCGAGCCCAGGCCATCGGACAGGTGCGTCCCGGCCTGGACGATGGCGAATGGACCGTGCGTCGCGAGGTCGCCCGGATACTCGGCTCCTGGGGCAGCGACTCTATCCCGGCGGTACCGCGTCTGCTGCAGCTCATGACAAGCGATGTCGACGCGGATGCGGCGACGGAAGCGATTCGCAAGATCGACGCGGCGCCGGCCGAGGCCTTGCCGCTGATCATGCAGATTCTCGAGGACCAGCAATCCGACCGCCGCCGGCGATTCTACGCGCTCCACCTGCTCAAGAAACTTGGTCCGCAGGCCAAGGAGCAGCTGCCGGCGCTTCGCAGGATCCTCGAAGCGTCCGGCGAACGCAACCGGGAGCTGCTGGAGCGAGCCATTCGCGACATCGAAGCGATCGAAGTCCCGCCAGCGCCAGCCCCAACGCCACCCCCAGCGCCGTAAGACGCCTCGGCGAAACCGGCCTTCACGCGTCACGCTCAGGCAGGCACGTCGTTCCAGTCGGGCAGGTCTTGGGGAGCGGTTCCTGTTTCCTCCAGGGACATAGTTTCCCCAAGTGGGTTGCCGTCGTTGCGGATATCGCCTCCAGTGGAGAGCAGAAAACGCCGGCCATCGACGAGGCGTGAGTTGATGTTCATCACGGGATTTCCGTCCCCGGTGAACCGCGCCTTGCCCAGGGCTTGCCATTGGCCCTGCTCATCGCGGACCCAACCATTCCCGAAGGTGGCCGTCCGCGTCTTCGTGGCCGACACGCGATCGCGCTGGAAGTCCTCGATGAAAGCGTAGTAGCCGCTGAGCAGTTCGTTCTTGGTGACGCGTTCAAAGCCCACGAGCGGCTTCCACGTGTCCTGCTCCGGCGTGCGCAGGAATGCGGCGAACTGCGTCCGCTTTCCGCCTTCGACGCGACGCGCGAGCACGCAGAACCGATAGCTGGCCTGTTCCTTCCACGCCAGGTCGTAGAACGACTGGCCGCCCGTTCCCTCGTTTCCGAAACGACCGGTGCGCACACCTTCTCCCAGAAAAACGCGTCGCACGCGCTGGTCCTCGGGCACGACGTTCGGATCGTTCTGGTTCCCGGGGTCCCACACGGAGAAGATGACGACCTTCTTGCCGCGGTCCAGTTCCTGGATGCCAAAATAGCCGTGCTGGAAACCACACACGCAGAAGTAGGTCCCCGGATGCGACTCGGCGACCTGCACTTCGTTGTGAAAAGCGTCCCCCACCGGCGCTGGATACCCGAGATGCACCGACCGGCAGGCGACACCTTCCAGTTCGGGCGAAGCGATCAGCGCAGCAGGACGCGAGGCGAGAAACGCGGTCGCTCCAGAGAGCGAGCCGCGCAGGAATGAACGACGGTACATGGCAGTGGGAAGTCCTTCGAAAGCCCAGGGGATTGCTCGTCCAGGCGACCGGGCCCGGCCAGTTGCTGTATAAACGGGCTCAGGCAGTCGACCTGTTCGGCTGCCTGCCAGTCGCGCGAGCGGCCCAGCATAGTTCCCCGACCAGCGGTCCGACAGGGGAAAACAGTTCCCACGGCCGTCAAGCACGGAGCATTTCCGTCCTCCGTGCCCGACCCGCTCGAAGCCAGACCTATTCGGGCTTGGGCAGGGCAAGGAAATCGGGGACCGTCTTGGGACGCTCCTTCTCCTCTTCCTGCTCCGTCGAACTCCAGGGAGCAAAGATGTTGCGTCGTGCCGTGCGAGCTTCCTCGCGTACCCGCTCTGCGGAGGACTTGACCGCATCGCTCGACTTGCGAACCTTGCCCTGCGTTTCGGGCATGAGCCAGTCCGGAACTGCTTCCTTGGACTTGGCCACCATTCGCTTGCTGCTGCTGCTCACCTTGGTCCACATCGAAGGCTCTTTCGACTTCGAATAGAGGCCCGATGGCGGCGTATCCTTCTTGCCCCAGGCGGGAACCATTTTCTTGAACGACCACTTCGATTCCGCCTGGACCCGGCCGCTTGCCAGAAGCGCCAAGCCCAGGACGAGCCATGCGAGACGTGCGGATCTCACGATGAAATCTCCTACGAAACATGCGAGTCGGAACGGTTGCTTTTGCCGGCAGCAGCCCGATCGGCGTACCCTGCTGGGCTCCGGGGCCGGCGCGGCGCGGGAGTGTTGCAGAATTGCCAGCCCCTGTCCAGGGCGAATCTGTCCCGCCGATCCGCCGTGAATTACAATTCGGGCGGCTCGGAGCGGCCTGAGCCTCGAGCGGTGAAATGCGTCTAGTGGCACGGCTGCTCGTGGGCCCGCGCTGGCTCCCGCCACGGGGCCCGCGTTGCATCGAGGGCGTCCCCGGTATCCAGGAAAAGGATTGCGTCGCATGAAGATCGGTTTCGTGGGAGCTGGCCAGATGGCCAGTGCGCTGGCTCGCGGTTTCGTGGCCAGTCGGGAAGTGAGCGTCGACGAGGTTTGGGCTTCGGACTGCTTCCCTGGATCGCGGGAGACCTTCGCGGCCGCCCTGCCGGGAGCCCATGTCGGGTCGGACAACCCGGCTGTCGTGCGGGAGGCGGATGTGGTTTTCCTGGCAGTGAAACCCCAGTCGCTCCCCGGAGTGCTGGCTGAGCTGCGGCCGGTTCCGGCCGAGAAGCTCTTCGTGTCGATTGCCGCCGGAGTGAGCCTGGCGTCGCTGGTCGAAGGGCTTTCCTCGCAGCGAGTGATTCGCGTCATGCCCAATACGCCCTGCCTTGTCGGCCATGGTGCCTCGGCTTTTGCAGCAGGCGCCGCCGTGACCGCCGAAAATCGGACCTGCGTGGAGCGGCTGCTGAATACGGTGGGCCGCTGCTGGGAGGTGGCGGAGCCGTTGCTGGACGCGGTCACCGGCCTGTCGGGCTCCGGTCCAGCCTATGTGTTTCAATTCATCGAGGCGTTGAGCGACGGGGGCGTGCTGGCAGGGTTGCCGCGGCAGCTCGCGACCGCCCTGGCCGCCCAGACCGTCCTCGGCGCGGCTCAAATGGTACTTGGTTCCTCGGACCATCCAGCCACGTTGAAGGACCGAGTGGCCAGCCCCGCCGGAACCACCATCGCCGGCCTGCTGGCTTTGGAAAACGGGGGCCTCCGCGGCACCGTCATGCAGGCCGTGCAAGCGGCCACGAACCGCTCCCGGGAACTGGGCCAGATTTCCCCGGCGAGCCCAGTCGTTTCGCGGCCAGATGCTCCTCCTCGTGCCTGACAAGCCCGCCGCCGTTCGGGCATCAGCCTGCGTGGGCGGTTTCCCCGATCGCGCGGCGGCTCTCTTGCCAAGGTTCTTTCCCGGGGCCCGCGGCAGTTGTCCCGAGGGAGCATCGCTCCGGTGTCGGCGGACGGCCCCCGGTGCCAGCGGCGAGGGAAACGTATACACTACCAGGGGCTGGCGAGCCCCATGCGTTGGCAGAAGATTTGAGCAGTCCTTCGTGGTCAGGCCGGCATCCACAGGCAGGCCGGCATCCACAGGCAGCTAGTGTCCAGGCGATACGCAGGAAGAAGGATCCGTCCCTTGACTTCGATTATTTGCACCGTTGACGACAAGTACGTGCCGCTCTACCGCGTCATGTGGATCGCGGCCGTGCCCCACTTCTGCGGACATGAGGACTGCCTCTACGAGGGCCGTTACGAAATCCGGCTGGAGCAGGACGAGTCGGTGTGGGCCAATCGCGAGGAGCGGGACAAACTGATCAATGCCCTGGAAACGTGGCAGGGAGGCGACTGCATGCCCGA
>JBIIEC010000637.1:0-2620 GCA_044238045.1 Pirellulaceae bacterium
TCGACGCACGGGCAACGCGACACGGCCCGCCTGGCGGACTGGACGCTACCGGACGCCCAGGCGTTCGGCGATCTGCTCGATCGACTCGCAGTACGCCGAGATGGGGTTCTCGCGGTAGCGAGCGAGCATGTCCGGCTGGGCAAGGATGGTGGCCACGGGGATCGCCCAGGCGGCGGCGATGACCAGTTCGGCGCACAGCAGCACTGTGCGATTGATGCGCCGCGGAACGATGGTCGTGGCGGGAGCGTCGTTGAGCGGGAACAGCTTGCCCAGCACCGGCAGGTCGGTCGCCCGCTGCACGTCCGTGGTGAAGGTGGCATAGGAGTCGGCGCGACCGCGTAAGAGCCGGCCCAGGAGTGCGGGCCACCACCAACCGGCGGAGGATACCAAGCCGGCCACCAGCACCGCGCGGATAAGTCGCGGTCGCGACACGGCACTCCGTTCCGCTTCCAACACGCGTTCGTCCGACCACTCGTTCCAGGACCGAACGATGACCTGGCGTGTCTGCGCGCCGCCGTTCACTGGCGTTGGCGCGGTGACCATGGAGTCGACGGTGAGGCAGGCCAAGAACGCGGCGAGGCCCAGGACGGCCAGCACGTACGGACGACTCCAGGCCGTCCGGCCCGGATCGGGACGGCTCGCGAGATCGAGGGTCTTCGCGTATTGCGGCATGGCTCGGTTCTCTGCTGCTCGTGACTCATGCGGACGCGTGAGCGTTTCGGCGGGGCAGCGGGCAAAAGTTCGCCCGGACTCCCGGGTCGGGACGCCCGTCCGCCCGCTTTGCGGTTAAAATCGTCATCGTCGATTCGATCGGTGCAACTTGAGGCGTCGCGGGGCCAGTTGGCCGATTCGCCGTCTCGCGAAGAGTTTCGGTCGTCGTGTCGCGGATGGTTGGTGGTGATGGGCAATTCGGGGGACCGGCTCGGTGCCTTCCGAGCAGCGAGGAGCCAGACATGCATGCAGTGCGCGCAGTGGCAGTTGGGTTGCTGGTGGCATGGCTCGTTGGCGTGGGACAGGCCGAGGATTGGCCGGTGTTCCAGCACAACCTGCAGCGGAACGCGAAGACCACGGAACGTCTGGACGCCGCGCGACTTCAGCGGGTGTGGACGAGTCACCTGCCGGGCACGCCGAATCCGGCCTGGTCGGGAGCGGCGCGGTGGGACGCCTACGCCGGGTTGCGGGGCCTGAAGTCGATGCGAAACTACGATCCGGTGTACCACCTGATCGCGGTGGGCGACAAAGTCTGGTGGGGATCGTCCAACGACGATGGCGTGCACTGCGTGCAACTCGCGGACGGCACGAAGGTCTGGTCTCGCTTCACCGATGGTCCCGTCCGCATGGCTCCGGCCTACCACCATGGGCGGCTCTATGTGGGCTCGGATGATGGTTACGCGTACTGCCTGGATGCGGAGCGGGGCGATGTGATCTGGCGTTATTCGCCCCGGCCTGATGGACGCAAGATCGTGAACAACGGGCGGCTCATTTCGTCCTGGCCGATTCGCACGGGCGTGATGGTGTCGGAGGGTCTGGCGTATTTCGGCGCGTCGTTGCTGCCGTGGGAGCCGTCGTATCTGTGCGCGGTGGACGCGGTCACGGGGCAGGCCGAGGGGACGGGCGCTTTCCGTCGCGAAGTGCTGGGGGCGACGATGGAGGGACCGATGTCGCTGGTGCCGGGACGCTACCTGGTGTCGCCCCAGGGCCGCATCGCGCCGCGACTCTTTGGCATCGCCGATGGCCAGCCGCTCAAGGATCTTGCGGGCGGCGGCGGTTCGTTCGTCGTGCTCACCAAGGATTCGGTCTTTCATGGGCCGGGCAACAAGACCGGCTGGTTGACGGCGAGCAGCCTCGATTCGCTGGAGACGGTCGCTTCCTTCAAGAATGGCAACGCGATCGTCGTGGCCGGCGATATCTCGTTCCTGCTGACGGACGAGAGCCTGTCGGCGACGAACTACGTGAGTCGCGAGGAACTCTGGTCGGTCGACTCCGACTGCCCGTTCTCGCTGCTGCTGGCAGGCGACACGCTGTTCGTGGGGGGCCAGGACCGCGTGGCGGCCCACGATGCGAAGACGGGACAGCGGATCTGGAGCCACCCGGTGATGGGCAAGGCCTATTCGCTGGTGGTCGCCAACGGCCACCTGCTGGTCAGCACCGACACCGGATCGCTGATCGCGTTTTCGGAGACGCGCGACGATGGCAAGCGGAACGAACCGGCTCGCCCCGACGAGGTGCCGCCGGGCGGGGCAGGAACCGGGTTGGCTGGCACCGATTCGAGCGAGCCGCTGCTGGAGCTGCCGGAGGTGAAGGACGCGCACCTG
This sequence comes from Pirellulaceae bacterium, assembly GCA_044238045.1. Lineage (GTDB taxonomy): Bacteria > Planctomycetota > Planctomycetia > Pirellulales > Pirellulaceae > CAZUJM01. The sequence goes on from JBIIEC010000637.1 coordinate 2,316, forward strand.
CGAGGGCGATGGGCCTTCCAGAGTCCGCATCTGGTGGGACGCCGCTTGCGCAATCTGGCGAACGACCAGACGCTGGATCTTACGGGCCGCGCGCCGCTGGAAGGAGCCGGCCGTTACCAGGCTTGGCGCGTGACGACGGGCAGCGATCCGATCGTGGTGACACGCGACCTGGCGGCCGCCGAACTGCCGCGCGAAAGCCTCACGGCCACCGCCTGGGTGCGTGTCGATGAACCCACGGCCGAAGGCGCGATGGTGGGCTGCCTGCAGGACAATGGCGACTACGAACGCGGTTGGCTGCTGGGCTA
>JBIIEC010000638.1:0-2619 GCA_044238045.1 Pirellulaceae bacterium
GCAAGTGCTTGGCGGAGGCCGACGCCGGAGTCTACCATCTTCGCCGGCGGCACGGCAGCCAGCGATGCCCGGACCGTTTGCCCGCGCGGAGACGCCCAACGGCCGACCCTCCCACGCGGTGCGTCTGGTGCCGGACTTGTAGAGCGGCTTCCTGCGACGATAATCAGGGGCCGACGGCGGAGGCTCCCGTGGCAACCGGCGGACGGGCGAGCCGCACCGTACAGGCCCGTCGGACACGAGCCCGTTCCGCAACCTCGCCACTGCCACCCCGTTGTCGCTCTCCTTTTCGAACCTCTAAAGGCACTTCCTGACATGAACTCCCGAACGCTGCACGATGGACGCAACGATGGACTGGTTCCGCTCGAAAGCCTCGCCCTCCGCGACATCAGCTCCTTCAGCGATCTGCTTCGAGCCATGTCGCGCACGGCCTTCGGCGGTCGCCAACTGGGGCTCGCCCACGAGATCCTCCTCGACATCGCGCGGAGCAAGGACACCAGCCTGGTACTGACGCTTTCGGGAGCCATGACGGTGGCCAAGCAGGGGCGCATCGTCTGCGACCTGATCGACCGCGGCATCGTCAAAGCGGTCATCGCCACCGGCGCGCTCATCGCCCATGGCCTGACCGAATCGATCGGCCTCACGCACTATCGCTACGACGCCACGAAGTCGGACGAGATGCTGTTCGAGCAGGGCTACAACCGGATCTACGACACGCTGGAGATGGAAGGCAACCTGAACGACGTCGAGAAGCTCGTGCGCTCGGTGCTGAACCAGAAGCAGCCCGAGGACGGCGTCTGGTCGTCCGCTCGCCTCTGCCGGGCGCTCGGCGAGCGTCTCTCGGAGATGAACGAAGGCCCGGGCATCCTGCGGTCGGCGTTCGAGCGCGACGTGCCGGTGTTCATTCCGGCGTTCACCGACAGCGAGATGGGACTCGATGTCGCCACCTGGGCCATGTCGCGAGCGCTCCGCGCGCAGGACGCGAAGGTCGGGGAACTCAGCTCCGACGAAACCTTCCGCGCGGTGCCGATGTTCAACCCGTTCCATGACCTGCTCGAATACGCCCGCCTGATCGGCCGCGCCAAGGAACTGGCGATCCTCACGATCGGCGGCGGCGTGCCCCGCAACTGGGCCCAGCAGGTCGCTCCGTTCTACGATATCACCAACGCGCGCGTCGGCACCAACTTGGAAGCGCCCCGCTTCAAGTACGGCGTGCGGATCTGCCCCGAACCGGTACACTGGGGCGGCCTGTCCGGTTGCACGTATTCCGAAGGCGTCAGCTGGGGCAAGTTCGTGTCACCGGCCGAAGGCGGACGCTACGCCGAAGTCTACGCCGACGCGACCGTCGTCTGGCCGCTGCTCATGAAGGCCGTCTTCGAAGAACTCGACCGTTCCTGATCGCCTGGCAACTCGATCGGGAGCAACCCGATTCGCGAGCGTCGTGCGAGCACACGAGTGGCAGGCGTCCATCGCGCTGCGGACGTCAGGCTCCCGGTTGCCGTCGCTGGCGGTTCGCCTCGTAGAAGAGAATGGCCGCCGCCACGCTGACGTTCAGACTGTCCGCATGTCCGTGCATCGGCAGTCGGACGGCCTGCTGCCGCGACGACTTCCAATGCTGCGAGACGCCCCACGCTTCGCTGCCCAGCACGATCGCCGTTGGCTGTCGGAAGTCATAGGTGTCGTACGTTGCCTGGGCGTCCACGCGCGTGACACAGGCTTGGATGCCTTGCTGCGCCAGCCATCCCGTCACATCCTCGGTCGAAACCGCGTAGACGGGCAGCGTGAAGAGCGTGCCGAGACTGGCACGGATCGCATTCGGGTTGAACAGATCGGTGGCCGGATCGGCCACCAGCACGGCCGCGACGCCCGCGGCATCGGCGCTGCGGACAATCGCGCCGAGGTTCCCGGGCTTTTCCACCGATTCGAGCACGGCGACCAGCGGAGCACCCGGCAGCCGCAGGTCGCTCAACCGGCGCTGGGGGGGCAGAGCGACGGCCACCGGCTGGTCCACGCGTCCCCCATAGCTGATGCGTTCGAGCAGCGAGGGCGGCGTGAGCAGCACTTCGGCTCCCGCCGCGGCGCACTCGTCGAGCAGTGCGCGCAGTTCCTGATCCAGCGCGCCCCCCTCCATCGACTGCGGCGCGAACACCGACTCCACCTGCACGCCCCCTCGCAGGGCGGCGTGCAACTCGCGCCGACCGTCCACCAGGATCCGCTCCTGCTTGTCGCGTCCACGCCGCTGACGCAGACGAACCGCCTGTTTGTAGCGGGGATTCTGCGCGCTGCTGATGCTCAGGTAGGAAATGGGAGGCACCCTTGAAGCGGGCGGGCAGGCGACGAAGTTCGGCCGACCACCCTGGGCGGACTACTTCTCGTCCAGGATTTCCACCGCCGTGAACTTCTGGCCCTCCAGCATCGACAAGCTCGCGCCGCCTCCCGTGCTGATGTGGGTCACCTTGTCGGCGAAGCCCAGCTGCTGGATGGCCGCCGCGCTATCACCGCCCCCGATGATGCTCGTCGCATCGCTGTCCGCGATCGCCTGCGCCACCGCTTTGGTGCCTTCGTCGAACGGCGGCATCTCGAACACGCCCATCGGGCCGTTCCAGACCACCGTCTTCGCCG
>JBIIEC010000639.1:0-2616 GCA_044238045.1 Pirellulaceae bacterium
CTTCAGCGCCGGCGCCGATGCCGTCCTCTGCGGCTCGTCGCCCATGTATCTTCCGCATCTCGCCATCGAAGCCAAGCGACTGCATCCCGAATGGTAGAGTCGCGATTAATCCTCCACGCAATCTTTTCCTGGAACATGATGGGAGACGAGACATGAAGATCCTTTTCCTGCACGGCTGGAAATCCGTTCCCGGCGGCGTGAAACCTTCGTATCTGCGCGAGCAGGGGCATGAGGTGGTCAACCCGTCACTGGATGACGATGACTACGACCTCGCCCTCCGCGTCGCGCAGCAGCACGCCGACGCGCATCGGCCGGATGTCGTGGTCGGCTCCAGCCGCGGCGGCGCGCTCGCCATCGACGTGCAGGTCGGCTCCACGCCCCGCGTGCTGCTCTGCCCCGCATGGCGCAAGTTCGGGCGATCCCACGTCATTCCCGCGAACACATTCGTGCTTCATTCGCGCGGCGATGACGTCATCCCGTTCGAGGATTCCGAGGACCTGGTAGCCGACAACGGCCTATCGGCCGACCGCATCCTCGAGGTTGGCAGCGACCATCGACTGGCGGATCCGCAGTCGCTGGCCGCCATGGAGTGGGCTTGCCGCATGCTTGTCGAGGAACAGACACTTCCCGATGTCGACGACCAGCTCTCCCGGAGCCGAACGCGAGGATCTGGTCGCTCGGCACGCGCGGACGCGGAGGGTGCTTATGTTTGCGACGCCTGCGGCGAGGAGATCGTCATTCCCCTGGACGTCACCGAGGGATCGCAGCAAGAATACGTCGAGGACTGCCCGGTCTGCTGCCGCGCGAACGTCATCCACGTCGAGATCGACGACGACGGATCGGCGCGCGTCTGGGCCGAGCCGGAGCAGGATCGCGACTGAGGCTCTGTGGGTGCCGCGACCATCGACGGAGGGGGTCGACCGCTACTCACCAGACCGGGAACTCGCCTCGCACGATGCGTTCGCGGAACTGGTACACTTCCGCCACGCGGGCGTCGATAATGTCGCGCACCGCCCGCGCCACGTCACCTCCACAGGCGTCCTCGTTCAGCACAAGGTGCGCGGCGGAGAGCAGCGGCGCGTGGATCGGCCGGCCGATCTGGCTGCAGTACCAGACGTAGACCTCCGCCACACCCGCCACCTGCTCGGCCACCTGCTGGGCCGTATGATGGGCCAGCAGCGAGTAGATCTTGCCCACATGACTGATGGGATTCTTGCCCGCCGCCGCCTCGTTGCCCACGGGCCGGTTCAAGGGGATCAGGCCATTCACGCGGTTGCCTCGGCCTACCTGCCCGCAGTCTCCCGCCTCCGCCGACGTCCCCGTCACGGTCAGGTACATGCCCGCGCTGCCGCGCGACGGGTCATCCAGCCGATTCATCTCCACCTGCACATGATCCAGCGTGCGTAATCGCGTCTGCAGGTACTGGACCAGTGCGCAGCGCATGGCCTCCTTGCGATCGAAGTAGTGCTGCGGATCGGGAATCTGGTGGTCCACCATCGCGATCGCGCAAGTCAGGCCGAGTTGCCGATGACGACGAACGCCCATCACCTTCACGTCCTCGCCGGCCTCCGGGAACTGCAACTGGAAGTCAGGCGACGTCAACCAGCGTTCCGCAGCCAAGACGATCTGCTCCGTCTCCGTCAATGGCGCGTATCCCACGGCGGCGGAGGTGTCGTTGGCGGTGGGACAGTCGCTGGCGAAGATCCCGGCCAGCTCGCTGGAGCCCTCCTTCATCTCACACTGCACCACCAGCTGGGAATCGAGATCGGCGTAGCGCAGGCTGCGGCGCAGCCGACGGCGCACGGCCTGCTCGACGATCGAGCCAATGTCCAGTTCCCGGTCTCGCCACCGACGCGTCGCGCGATCGCCGACGATGAGCCGCATCGGCTCCGTGACCTTGCCCCCGCCAAGGCGTGGCTCCGTCTGTCCCGCCACCAGCAGCGACTTGTCGGCATTGAAGTGCAGGACGCGCCCGCACTGTTCGTGGTAGGCCCCGCACAGAGCTTGTGACACCTCTTCGGCCGCCGCATCGCAGAGCGAGTCGGGATGCCCCATCCCCTTGCGTTCCACCACCTCCACGGGCAACTTCGCGACCGGCATGCGATGCCGCTCCACCTCCACCAACGTACGTGACATTTTCGGGGCTCCGCGAGTCAGGGGCACCTAGAGACAGCAGGAGACTTGCTCTCCTTCGTCTCATGCTAGGTGCGCCCCGCGCGACCGGGAAGCCACGGTTTACCGCCAGCGGCCCGGTGGCGCAACTGCGGTTGCCTGCGGCGGAATCCGCGGGTTCAGCAGAGCAGGAGTAGACTGCTGATTACGACCAGCAGCCAGACGGCACAGCCGCCTGCGCCGCCTGGAGTGGGCAGGCCGTTGCGCAGCAGGCGACCGGCCGGGGACTCATACCCCAAGCCGCGTTTGACGCGCCGCTTCTCATTGGTCCACCAGCGCAGGGGGCGCAGCGCGGCCGTGATGCCCAGCTCTTTCTTGAGACGCTTCTTCGCCCGCGTCACGCCCAGGACGGTCTTCCACGACGGCTTGCGATAACGAAAGAATTTCATTCCGCGCGTCTCCTGAATGGCAATCCATGGCGCCGTTGCCGGCGAATCAGTGCGT
>JBIIEC010000258.1:0-8859 GCA_044238045.1 Pirellulaceae bacterium
GCGCGGCCGTGATGCCCAGCTCTTTTTTCAGACGCTTCTTCGCCCGCGTCACGCCCAGGACGGTCTTCCACGACGGCTTGCGATAACGAAAGAATTTCATTCCGCGCGTCTCCTGAATGGCAATCCATGGCGCCGTTGCCGGCGAATCAGTGCGTGTGAGCCTCTTCGGCGAAGTCAGCCGCGTACGGGACCCCGTCGATTTCGCCGCTCAACGTGCCGGCGAACTCCCGCACCGTGCCCAGCGCCTCATGCTGCCCTTCGAATCGCGAGCAACGTTCGGCCGTTTCACCTTCCAGCGGCGACGGCTTCAACTCCACCTGCACGACCGGGTCGCCGAGACTCAGCAGGACGGTCTTTGCCGCGACCGGCGAAGCCGACTGCGCGTCGCTCCCCAACAGGTAGACTACCGCCTTCTGGGTGGGATGGTCCACCGTGAACTCGACATGAAACTTGCCACCGCCCCAATCCACGATCGTCCCCCCATGGGGCGCATGGTCGTGGTCATGACTGTGCTCGTCCTCATGGGCATGCTCATGACCGTGCTCGTCCCCATGGCTGTGGTCGTGGGCTGCCGACGGCGCGGCCCCGCCCTTGGTCGCCGCCGAGTCGGTCTGCCCGGCACCTCCACACCCGACCAGGGCCATGGATACCAGCAGGCTCACTCCGAAGGTCATCTTCTGGAAACATCGCATCATGAAACTCCTTCTTTTCTAATCGTTCGTTCACGCCCATTCACGTTCGCCGCTTCCGTCTCGCGTATCGGGCGCAACCGCCTCGGCGCTGGCGATCGCCCTGACTACCGCGCGGCAGCTTCCGATTCGGTCATTCGCCTCCCAGCCCATCGTCAAGCTCGTGGCCGCCGTGGGCAATCCGATCGGCGTCCTTCCCGCTGAAGTTCCAGAACAGTCCAGGATGAAGCAGGAACTCGCACAGCGTGGAGGTGATGAGTCCTCCGAGGATCACCGTGGCGACTGGATAGAGGATTTCGAGTCCCGGCTTGCGACCGCCGACCACGATGGGCAACAGGCCGATGCCAGCCGTCAGCGCGGTCATGAGGACAGGCGAGAGTCGCTCCAGGCTGCCGCGCAGCACCATGGCCTGCGAGAACGGTTCGCCTTCCTCGCGCAGCAGGTGGAAGTAGTGGGTCACCAGCAGGATGCCGTTACGCACGGCGATGCCGCCGAGCGACACGAAGCCGACGAGGCTGGCGACGGTCAACGTCTGGCCGGTAAGCCACAGCGCGGCCACGCCTCCCACGAACGCCGTGGGGATGGCGTTGAGAATCTGCAGCACAATCCTTACCGACGGATGCAGCATCAGCAGCACGACGAACACGCCGACGAACGAGACGAGCGCGAGGACCGTGATCAGCGTCGTCGCGTTGCGCTGGGATTCGAACTGGCCGCCGTACTCGATATGGTATCCCTCCGGCAACGCCACGCCGCCGCCCACACGGTCTTCAACCTCGCGAGCGACCGTCCCCAGGTCCCTGCCCAGCACATTGCAGCGGATGACCATGCGACGGCGGACATTCTCCCGCATCAGCTGATTGGGACCCGTCTTGCCCTCGGGAAAGTCGGCGAGGTCGGCGAGTTTCACCAGCCCACGGCCATCCGGCAAGTCGACACGCAGATCACGGAGCGCGAGGTAGTCGGTGCGCTCCCGCGTCCGCAGGCGCACGACCAGGTCGAACCGTCGTGGTCCTTCAAGCACCTGGGAAATGGCATCGCCATGCAGCGCGGTCTGGACATACTTCGCCACATATTCCCGGCTGATCCCATACGCGGTCAAGGCCTCGGGACGCAGCACGATCTGCAGCTCATCCACATGCGTCTGCGACTCGATGATCGGTTCGGTCAGCCCCGGCACCTCGCGTATCTGCGATTGGATACGACTGGCGATACGCTGAAGGGTATCCAGGTCGTCTCCGAAGATCTTGATCGCCAAGTGGGCGTTCACTCCGGACAGCATGTGGCTGATCATGTGCGCCAGCGGCTGGTCGGCCTCGACGGCCACTCCCGGCAGCTCCTCCTTGAGCTCCTTCAGAAGCGATTCGAGCAGCGCATCACGTTGCACGCCCGCCGTCGGACTCACACTCACGATATACTCACTGGTACCGACCGGCTGGGCATGCTCATCCAGTTCCGCTCGCCCTGTCCTGCACAGAAAGTGCAGCAGCGGACCGGCAGGGTTCGCCGGGGTGTTTAGCAGCGTGCTTAGTTTCCGGTCGATGATCTTGGTGGCGGCACGGGACGCTTCCAGCGATGCACCGGCGGGCAGTGAGACGTTTACCTGCATGCTGCCTTCGTCGAACTGCGGCAGGAAGTCAGAACCCAGGCGAGTCAGGATGAACACCGCTCCCGCGACCAGCAGCCAGGTAAGAACCAGCAGGCCGCCCGCGTGCCGCATGCTGAACAGCACCAGCGGACGAGCGGCTGACTTGAGTGTCCGCAGCAGCAAACCGTCCGACTCGCGATGCGTCGCGCGGCTCTGCGGCAGCAGATAGTAGGAGAGCACCGGCGTCACGGTCAGCGAGACCACCAAGGACGCCAGGATGGACACGATGTACGCCACGCCCAGCGGCGCGAAAAGGCGTCCTTCAACACCCGTCATCGCGAACAGCGGCAGGAACACCAGGATCACCACCAGCGTCCCGAAGACAATCGCGCTGCGGATCTCGCGACTGGCCTCGTACACGACCTGCAGAGCGGGGCGAGGCTCTGTCCGCTGGTGGTTCTCCCGCAGGCGTCGATAGATGTTCTCGACATCCACGATCGCATCATCCACCAGTTCACCCATGGCGACGGCTAGGCCGCCGAGCGTCATCACGTTGATCGAAAGCTCCTGCCCTGAGAGCCAGCCGATCAGCCGAAACGCCAGCGTCGTCATCACCAGGGACAGCGGAATGGCCGTAAGCGTGATGAAGGTCGTCCGCAGGTTCAGCAGGAACAGCGCCAGGATGATCACCACGAGGATCGCGCCTACGACCAGCGCTTCGCCGACGTAGTAGATGCCGCGATCGATGAACGACTTCAGCTGGAACAGGTCGCGGTTGATGAGCATGTCGGCGGTCAGATTCTTCTCCGCGTCTGCGAGCGTTTCGTGGATGCGATCGGTCAAGCCGCGGGTGTCCACATGCGGCTGCTTGACCAGCGTGATGACGATGGCGGGGCTGCCATCGACGGTTGCGTCGCCGCGCTTCGGCGGCGCTCCCACCTTGACCTCCGCGACCTGCTGGACCGTCACGGGGCGGCCTCCCTTGGCGTCCACCGGAATCTCCCGCAGCTGGCTCAGCACCTCCTCCGTGCCCGGACCAAGCCGCCCCAGCACGCGAATCGCCCGCTCCTGGTCGCCCTCCTCCGTGAATCCTCCGCTGGTGTTGAGATTGTTCTGCGCCAGCGCGTCCTCCACCTGCTGCAGCGACACACGATAGTCGACAAGTCGCTCCGGATTGACCTCCACGTGATACTGCTTCCGCTCGCCGCCCATGACGATCACTTCGGCGATTCCCGCGATGCGCAGCAGGCGCGGCCGCAGGATCCAATCCACCGTGGCGCGCAAGTCCATCTGCTGCTGGATGGCATCGGCGAACGCGATGTCGTGCGCACGCCCGCCGACTTGCACACGGAAGCGGCGAGGCCCTTCGCGACGCGGGCGATCGACCCGCTCCGCACGCGCCGTGGCATCCGCCGCTGTGTTCGATGCTGCTGTATTTGACGGCGTGATTTCCGCGATCGCTGCGAACGTCGCCTCCACCGGCTTCCACGTCGACACGTCACGGCGGTCGATCGGTCGCCATGCCCGCGGCTCCGCGCCGGTCGCTGGGGAGCCTGTCTCGGGCGGGTCCGTGCCCTCCGTATCCGGCAGTTCCGCCAACACGCCCGTGTCGCCGATCGGAACCAGGACGCCACCGCGCGGACCGCGTTGCCGCGTCACGCCCACATGCATGATCTGGCCCATGATGGACGTCGGCGGCGTCATGATCGGCCGTACGCCCTCAGGCATGATACTGGCTACCGTGGAGAGACGTTCCTGGATCGTCTGCCGGGCCGAGCGAAGATCGGTGCGCCAGTCAAACTCCACATAGATCACCACCAGCCCCATGCTCGACTGGCTGCGCACCGCCGCCACTCCGTTCGCTCCCAGCACCGCCGATTCGATCGGATGTGTGACCAGCGTCTCGACCTCCTCCGGTGCGAGGCCCGGACACTCCGTCAGGATCACGACGCGTGGTCGGTCCAGGTCGGGAAACACGTCGATCGGCATCGTCGTCGTGAGGTAGCTGCCGTAGAGCAGTGCGGCAACACTCAGGATGACGATCAGGGGCCGATGGCGAAGCGAAAATCGAATGACGGCATCCAGCATCGTTGATTCCTGGAGGAAGCTCTCGGGAGGCAGGCGAGGAGTAGCATCAGGCGGCGGCTTCGGCACATCCGGGGGGCACGAACGCGGAGGCGATCTGCAGAACGATGCTCGCGATCAGTGATTCGTGTGGACCGATCCATCCGCGTGCACATGAACGCCAGCGGGAGCGGACTGCGTCTGCGACTTGAGGACGCGGTTCAATTGGACCGCGCCGGTCTGGGCCACATAGACACCCGGCGCGAGACTGCCGTCGTTCGACAGGATCACTTCGTCGGCGTTCTGCAGCAGCACGCGAACCGGCTTGCGTTCAAACCACTCGCCGTCCTGGCGAAAGACGAAGACTTCGGGGCCTTCGCGGACAACGGCATCGGCAGGCAGCACGAAGACGTTCTCCATTTTTTCCACGTTGAGCGTCAGGCGCACTCGCTGGCCCGGGCGGAAACGCCAGAGGAAATGAACCCTGCCTTCGCGCTCGTAGGTCCGCGACGGGTTCTTCAACGGCAGGAAGAAAGACAACGTCCGCTGGTCGGCGTTCACTTGGTTGGAAATATGGTGGATCATGACCGGATCGACCGCGGTGTCCCAACCCTCCTGGTCATCTTCCTCCAGCCGCACCTGGATGGGCAACCCTTGTTCGGCAGCCCGCTGCAGCAGGGGTAGCTCCTGCCGGAATGCATGCCCCTCGATAAACAGCGATTCATGCTGCGACAACAGGCACAACGCCTCGCCTGCCTGCACCTGCTGGCCCAAGACGACGCGAAGCTCCTGCATCTCGTACAGGCGAGGAACTTCGTCGCTCGCAGGCCCGGCGTTCGCGGAAACCGGATCCGTGCCGACCTCCGCTTCCTCCAGCGTGGGCGGCGCGGGCGTGACCACCACCACTTCCGACACAAATGTGCCTCCCGCGATCCCATCAATCTGCTCAGGGGTCAAGCCGCGGATCTGCAGGTCCTGGCGATAAGCCTGCATGGCGATCGCCAGCCGCTTCAACTCATTCTCCACCTCCATCAGCCGCGATTGCGGAATTGCGCCGCCCACTGCGGCATTCGCGAGCCGACTCTGCTGCTCGCGCGCAATCTCGATCTCCTTGGAGGCCTTGAACAGTTCCGTCTGCGCCGTATGAAACGACTCGCCGACAATCCGCAGGCTGAACAGCGGCTCGCCAGGCGTCACCGTGTCCCCGGGAAAGTGGTGCACGCGTGTCACAATCGCCGTGACGGGCGCGACGACACCGCGGTCGCTCAAGCCGGGACGATCGACTACCGTTCCCGGCAGGACGATGGTGCGCCAGTACTCCGACGGTCGCAGCGGCTTGGATACCAGTTCCAAGTTCTGCCGCGCTTGCGACGAAAGAAGAACCCGCTCCGATCCACCCACGACAGGCTCATGAGCGTGTTCGTCGCTGGACTCTTGATCCTGCGTGCCTGCCGGCGAATCACTGCCGCCACCCGGCAACAGCGCTTTCACGCTCGCGGCGATGCGCGGTCCCCATCCGTGCCGCAGTCCGTAAAACGTTGCGATGGCGGTCACGCCCCCGACCAGCAGGAGCATTTTCCAGGAATTCTTCATCGAGACACCCTGACCAACGGGTCACACCAGAGGCTTCCGGTCCGTGATGGGCCTGAAGCACGAGAACGCACGCGCGGCACGCGGCGACACCGCCGCGCACGACGAAACACGACAGTGTCTCAAAGACGCAAGGCGTGGTTGCTGAGATAGATCGGCACGGAGGTTCCATCGTCCGGCGGTCGCAGAAAACTCTCCACGGGCGTCACGCTCGACGCCGTCGCGAATCCGCACCGGCCATGGGTCGGGACCCAAGACTCCTGGGGAGCATCCAGCCGAACATCGGTCGACATGGGCGGCGCGAGCGGATCGCCCACATACACCGCGGACTCGCCACAAGGACACGAACTGTTTTCGCCCTGCGGGTCGTTGGCCCCCTCGCGGCCACTGGGCTGGCACTGCTCCGAACTGCCCGGACAGCTGCTTCCCGTCTTGGCGTGCGACTTGGCGTGGCGATGGACCTTCTGGCCATGATGCGAGTGACCGAACGCGCCGCCCAGATGGAAGTGCGGCTTGCAGTCATGGTCGGCCGCACTGCCTTCCGCATCGCCGCGAGGCGCGTGCGAATGCGGCACGACGATCCCTTGAGCAGGCATCGCGAAGATCAGCACGAGCTGAAGAAGCCGCCACAACACCACGCGGGCCTCAATTCATGACGTCAGGGTCCGGTCAGCACGATCGCTGACCAAGCAAACCCAATTCCCGAACGCTTGTGCACGATACCCGGACCCCACCGTTTCCACAAGTCGAACCGCGTGCTGTCAGGCCGGCGCCAGCACACCCGACCGTCGTCCTTCAGTCGCCGCGCGTGGCGGTCCGCACCTGGCCCGCTTGTCGAATTCGCTGCAGCAACTGGCTCATTTCGGCAACCTTTTCCGGACGCTCGGCGTACTGGTTCTGCCGCTGCGACAGATCGTTCTGGAGATCGTAGAGCTCCCCGGGCAATCCATCTTCTTGATAGCCGTTTCCTTCGCTGAACCACGCCGGCACCTCGCTGTGATGGCCGCTCTCCGCGGCGATCAGCAACCACTGTCCATGTCGTATCGCATAGGCGTCGGGAAACGTGTTGTGGACGATCGCCTGCCGGGGACTAGGGGCATTGCCGAGCCAGGTGGGCAGCAGGTTGTAGCTGTCGTCGGCGGCGTGCTCCGGGATCTCCGCCCCCACGACGGCCGCGATCGTGGCGAGCAGGTCGATCTGCCCCATCAGTTGGTCGCTCACCCGACCCGCCGCGATGTGCCCGGGCCAGCGTACAAGGAAAGGCACGCGATGGCCGCCTTCATGGAGATCCCGCTTCAAGCCGCGGAGCGGCCCCGCGCTTCGATGTCCGAACACGCGAAGGCGCTCGTAGGCATAGCGTTCGGGACCATTATCCGAAGTGAAGATCACCAGCGTCCGTTCGGACAGCCCGTGGTCTTCGAGCGCCTGGAGCACACGGCCCACATGGTCATCCATCTGGGCCATGTAGTCGCCGTAGCCGCCCGCCTGCGACTTGCCGCGGAACTCGCGCGTCGGCAGCATCGGCGCGTGCGGGCCGTTCAGCGGCAGGTACAAGAAGAAGGGTTCGGGCGCATCGCGCTGCTGGCCGATCCACTCCACCGCGCGGTCCACCAGGCGTGGACTGACAGCTTCGAAGTCCCAGCCATCGACCATGGGACCGGGCCGGCATTCCCATCCGCCCTCCGCCGTCTGCTGGGTGATCTCCAGATCGCGCGTGGGCGGCGCGAGGACGCGATCGTTTTCGAACCATGCGTAGGGTGGAAAGTTGGGCACATCGTCGCCAAAGTAGTAGTCAAAACCATGCGAACAGGGGCCGCCGGGAATCGTCCGCGACCAGTCAAACGCGTCGGCACTGAAGCCTCGCTTGCGGCCGCCTTCCTCCACGCGCGGTTCCGCGCCCGATCGACGAATGGCTTCCCACTCCCAGCCCAGGTGCCACTTGCCGATGCAGGCCGTGCGATAGCCAGCGGCCTTCAGCATCTCCGGCAGAGTCCACTCCTCGTCACCCAGCACTGACGGTCCAAATGAATCGACGATGCCGTGGAACTTGCGCCAATGATAGCGGCCGGTCAGCAGTGCGTAACGACTCGACGAGCACACGCCCGAGGAGCTGTGGGCATCGGTGCAACGCAGGCCCTCGGCGGCCAGCCGATCGAGGTGCGGCGTGGCGATCCGCGACTCCGGATTCTGCACCGCCAGGTCGCCATAGCCCATGTCGTCGGCATAGATCAGCACGACGTTCGGACGCTCCGCGCGACCGGCGGCGGGCAACAGCCACGCGACCAGGATCGCGATGAGATATGCTACGCGGCTCACGTCGATGCGAACGCGGGTGGAAGACGTGGACATGGGAGGCCTTGGCTTGGGGAGGGGCGTGGGTGGGTTTGAAGGAAAGCAGCAGGCAGACTCCGCATGCCGTGCGTATTTCGCCCCGCCGAAATGTCGACCGCTGTTTTCGCCCCCAAGAGCCTCGAATGACGAGTGGGTTGAAGGCACAAGAAGGTTCCTGAACGGATGTGAAGTCGCAGGTTCACGACCTCGGAGTGTTCCTGCCGCCTTTTTCACGGCACAAGGAGTGTGCCTGCTACACGGGCCTGCTGCTTTGGTCGCGCTGCTGGATCAGTTGCGCGGTGACGCTCACGGCGATCTCGGCCGGATCGTTCGAGCCGATCGGCAGCCCGATCGGACACGCGAACTGCTGAGCCGTCAGGTCGTCGATCCCCGCCTCCGCCAACTCCCGCAGCAACACCTTCCGCTTGGCTGCACTCCCGATCACGCCCAGGTAGGGAAACGTCCGGCCCAGGCGGAAGATACGTTCCAGGATGGGTCGGTCGGTGCGGTGCCCCATCGTCATGCACAACACAAAGTCCGATGCGGACAGAAGCTCCACGTACGACTCGGGCTGTTCCTCGCGGCGTTTCGACAGTC
>JBIIEC010000259.1:0-8855 GCA_044238045.1 Pirellulaceae bacterium
CGTAGCCCACGATGGTCGGCCTCGCATCGCCTTGAACCAGCAAGACTCGCGACGGCTGCGGCAGGAACTGTCGCTCTTTTTTGACGAAGGCTTGGTCAACTTCGTGATCGCCGCGCGCCGCTACGGTATCAGCCGCCGTCCGACAGGCGACGTGTCCGACGAGGGCGTACCCCAGGACGATTCCTCCGGACCCGCGCAGGCCGCGTTCGAATCCCCGCTGGATCTGGTGGACGCCGTAGTGACCATTCCCGATCCCTCAGGCGATAAGAACGCATCGAAGTCTTATCGCAGTCCACTCCGTTCGGAGCGCACATCCGATGGAAACCTGCTTGTTCAGTTCTGTGATCGCGTCACGACGGAAACGCGGTCGCGTTTGCGAGGCCGAGTGAATATCATGGAGGCCGAGCGCGCGGTGCTCGCGATGTTGCCCGGGTGGACGACGGAGCAGGTGGATCGCCTGATGACGTCGCGGACACAGCAACCGGCTGGCGAGGCCAATCGTCTGCATGCCTCCTGGTTGCTTGCCGAACAGGTGGTCGACCTGCCCGCGATGCGGCGACTGTGGCCTTACCTGACGACCGGTGGCGATGTGTTCGCATCGCAGATCGTCGGCGTGTACGACGAGCAGTCGCCCGTCATGCGATGCGAGGTCGTCGTGGACGGCACGCGCGAAACCGTACCGGTCGTGCGGTACTACGACCTGCGGCGACTGGGACGCGGTTTCGCGTCGGCGTCGCTGCGAGCGCCGGAGTCGGCTCGAGCGGCCAGCGGCGTGGAACCACCCGGCAGCGCCCTGCTGCGACAAGCCTCGCCTGGAGCGAGGTTCGGAGACCAGCCATGACAACTTGGAAACTGCCCACCTGGCTTGACCGTCGCTCGCGCGGCCCCTTGCCCATGGTGGCCGTGGTCCGCGACCACAACGAACTGCTGGCCATCGTGGCTCGTGGCGACAACGGTCGCATGGAACTGCTGCAGACCATCTGCGTCGAAGTGGCGGATGACGGTCTGCTGCAGGAGGCGTGCGGGCGACTTGCCAGCCAATTGGCCCAGGCGAATTCGGGCCGGTACGACCTGCTGGTGGGTGTACCCCGTTCGCAGGTCGAAATGCGAACGCTGCAACTGCCGGCGGTCGGCGACGCCGAACTGCCGATGCTGGTGCGCAACGAACTGCTGCGGCAGATCCCGGACCTGCCCGAGGACGCGCCCATCGACTTTCTGCCGCCGGCGAATGAGTCAACGACAGCTGGGGAAGAGACCGATGCGCCTGGGGTACAGGCCGCTTCGCCGAGCCGCGAGGACGGACTGGTGCGGATTGAAGCGGCCGCGTTGCGCCCTGAAAGCAGCGCGTGGATCCGCGTGCTGGCCCAGACGCTGGACGTGCAGCCCGCTCGCATCCTGCTGCGCAACCAGTCGTTGATGGAACTATTCTTCCACCAGGTCGCCACGCTGCCGCGCCGTTCGCTGCTGCTGAACCTCGTGGGCACCTCGGCCGACCTCTCGGTGCTTTCCGGACGTCGCGTCGTCTTCAGCCGGACCGTCCACGCGTCGACCAACGCCGAAGGTGGCGTGGAGTTGACGCATCTGGCCGATGAGATCCGCCGCACGCTGTTTGTCGCGCCCCGCGATGCGGACGAGACGGAGGGCGGCAGCGAACTGGAACATATCTACATGTTCGCCGACCTGGATCGCAGCAGCCATTTCGTGGAGCGGCTGGCGGACGAACTGCAGGGGTCCGTCTCCCTGCTGGATCCGCTGGCCGATGTTCGGGTCGCGTTCGGCGAACAGCCCGAGAAGACGCACCGACTGGCCGTGCTGCTCGGCATGGTATGGGAACATCTGTCGGGACGCGTCGAACTGGATTTCGCGAACCCGACGCAAGCACCCGCTCCCGTGCGACGCGGTCGACGCATGGCTGTCCAGGCCGCAGCCGCTTTGCTGGCCCTCGCGTTCGGCGCCGGTACGCTCTACAACGACATCACCACCGTGCGCGTGGAGGCCGACGACCTGGCGAATCGCATCGCGACCAATCGCAAGATGCTCAAGCGGCTCGAACAGAAGACCGTGACCCTCAATGCTGTCCGCCAGTGGGAGCAAGACCAAGTGCACTGGCTGGATGAACTGGAACGCATCTCGCGCCAACTGCCCGAATCGACCGAAGCCGTCGTTCAACGCATGAACATGAGCGCAGGCGGCGCTTCCGGCGTCGTCGGCATGAGCTTGAAGGTCAAGGAGCCGTCGGTGCTGGCGAAGATGGAGGAGTTGCTGCGGGACGCGCGACATCAGATAAGCAGCCAGCGCATCAGCCAGGGCGAGGGCGACGAGGACTATCCGTGCCAGTTCGAAGCCAGCATGCTGGTGAAGCCCGCCGCGCCCGCTGCGAATGCCCCCAAGACCAAGCCCACCGACGCGGCGCCGCCGAAATAATCAGAGGCGCGTCGCGAACATACCGACCTACATGCGATCGCATCCCCCGGTGCGGACCGACACGATGCACCGTTCCTCCTGTATCCTCTTCGAACCCGAGTAACCCCGATGGCCGCCAAACCTCCCGCGGAAATGCGACAGAAGCTGCTGATCGGCGCGCTAGTGCTGATCGCCGCGGGCTATCTGCTGGACATGGCCTATCGGCGCGGTTACGAAAAACCGCTCGCCGATGCCGAACGGCGACGCGAGCAGCTCGACAAGACGCTTCGCAAGGAGAAGCTCCAGGTGCGCCAGCAGCAGGCGCGGCTGCCGGACCTCGACCTGCTGCAGGCACGCAGCCTGCCTCGTAATCTGGAGGTGGGCGTCTCGGCCTATCGCAACTGGCTGCTGCAAATGATGAGCGAATGTGGACTGAAGCAGGCCAACCTCGATTCCGGCAGTCCAGCCGCCTTTCGACAGATCTACCGCCGCGTTGACTTCTCCGTTCGCGCCCAGGGAACTCTCGAGCAGGTGACGCAGTTCCTGCACCGATTCTATGGCACCGACTATCTCCACAAGATCCGCTCGCTGTCGATCTCGCCTCTCGCCGATGGTTCCGTCGACATGGCGGTCGCCATCGAAGCCCTGTCGCTGAATTCGGCGACGAGCGAAACGGAGTTGGCCGATCTGGACGGCAAGCGAACGCTGCGTCCGCTGGCAGAGTACCAGGTGATCGCGCGACGCAATGTGTTCCGCGGCGGTGATCCCCTAGCGGCTCGCGTGGCGCTGTCGGCCATCACCCGCGACGCCCGCGAGAAAAGACAGGCCTGGCTGACGTTTCCTGGGCGGGGACGCACACGCATCGTCAACGAGGGCGATACGCTGGCCCTGGAAGGCAGCCAAGTCCAGATCGTGAAGATTGAGGCCGAGCTGATGGAGATTGAACTGGACGGCGAGCGTCGCGAAGTGCGCATCGGCCAGACGCTTCGCTGAGCCGCGCACCTCGGGTGATGACACCGGCTACACGCATCTCCATGGGCCGCAGCGTCTCGGGATCGGCTGCGGCCAGACCGCGTTGAAGTGCATCGCGTTAT
This sequence comes from Pirellulaceae bacterium, assembly GCA_044238045.1. Lineage (GTDB taxonomy): Bacteria > Planctomycetota > Planctomycetia > Pirellulales > Pirellulaceae > CAZUJM01. The sequence goes on from JBIIEC010000259.1 coordinate 3,498, forward strand.
GCAGCTCTGCGTTATGCTGCGTCGCGTTATTCTGGGAGCTCGCCGCAGTCCACGATCGAGATCTTCTTTTGCGTTCGGCCCGATCGCGAACCCAGCGATTCGATCTTGGTGACGAGGTCCATGCCTTCCAGAATGCGGCCGAAGACGACGTGTTTGCCGTCAAGCCACGGGGTGGCAATCGTCGTGATGAAGAACTGGGAACCGTTCGTGTCTTGACCCGCGTTCGCCATGCTCAGCACCCCCGGCTTGTCGTGCGAGAAGTTGAAGTTTTCGTCGGGGAAGTCCTTGCCGTAGATGCTCTCACCACCCGTACCATTGCCGTTGGTGAAGTCGCCGCCCTGGAGCATGAATTCGGGAATCACTCGGTGGAAGATGCTGCCCTTGTAGCTCAGCGGCTTGCCGGACTGGCCTTTGCCTTTTTCGCCGGTGCACAGGGCGCGGAAGTTCTCGACCGTCTTCGGGACGTCGTCGCCGAACAGGCCGATGACAATCTTCCCGGCCGGCTCGCCGTCGATGGCCACGTCGAAATAGACCTTTTGGGTCACCTTGCCCTGGCTGGCCGGAGTGGCCGCCCAGGCGCAGGACGCGGCGGCCAGGCACATCACGAAGGCTGCAAGTCGCAACATACTCATTCTCTCCCTGGTTATGGTCGGATATACCGCGCCCCACGGCGCAGCGAGGGTCGATTCCTCAAGTCCCCTGCTCACGCATTTTGACACCTTCGCGTCAGCATGACCAGAGCGATTCACGAGGCAAAAGCCCACGCTGACAGCAGCGAATTCGTAGTCGATGCCCGGCGTGTGTTGAAAGAGTTGGCGGCGTCGATTCGGCGACCGGCGTGCTTCGACTACGGGACGTCGTCGTCGAAGCCGAGGATGACCATCAGGCAGGGACCGCCATGGATGACGTTGATCCCCGCCGCTTCCGCGCGGGCGATCGCCGCCGGGTGTTCCGCGCCCGGTTGGATCCAGACGTGGCGGATGCCCAGGCGGATCGCCTCGTCGATCACCGACTCGGTGATGCTTGGCGGCGTGATGATCGAGACGCCGTGCACGGCTTCCGGCAGGGCGGCCAGGCTGGGACTGGTAGCCAAGCCCTCGATCTCGGGAACCGCCGGGTGCAGCGGATAGGCCTTGTATCCATGCTGCAGGTAGCAGCGCAGCACCATGTTGCCATACTTGGAGCGATCCTTGGACGCACCGGCCACGGCGAACGCGGAGCCTGCCAGGAACTCATCCAGCGAAGATGCCTTCGTCATCGCGGCCCTCCTTGCAAGAAATGGGTCGTCATGGAGAACCGGCCGCCTCAGGCCTGCTCCCAACCGCTGCGCTGCATCGCAAACACGAGGTCCGACGTGGTGAAGTCCCCGTCGCAGTCCCAGTCGCCATCGAGCCATTTCGAGTTCTTGGGGATCGTATCCTCATACTGTCCGCGTTGGAAGATGAGAACCATATCCGAAGTGCCGAAGACGCCGTCGAAGTCGACATCACCGAAGGCCGAGTTCATGGCCGAGACGACCAGCAGGTCGACATCCTCGAGATCGACCTGCCGGTTGAGGTCCAGGTCAAAGCGGCCGTCCTGCGCCTGGAGTCCGGCGCACAATCGGTCGATATCGCCGGCGTCCAGGGCGCCATCCGCATTCAGATCGAAGTCCACGGCGCGGCCGGGCGTGCCGCCCGCAGTGCGACTGGCGACCCACGACGGGCTCTTGTCCCACTGGCCAGCTGTCGTCGTGGTGGCCGAGCGGATCTCGAGCGAAGGTCCTTTGCCGTCCGTCTCCGGATACCATGCGTCGTCGTAGGCGAACTGCTGGATCTTGTCGCCGAGGGGACCGACCAGGGTGAGCGTCTCCCCGCTGTTGCTGAGTCGCCCGGTGTAAACGCCGACGGGAGTGATCGTACCGCCGTAGCGAGCCTTGAAGGCGTCAAGGTTCTCGACGACGACGACCGATGCGCCCGCTTGCAGTTGGACGTTCGGGAAGGTGAACGACACGCCGCTGCTGGTGCCATCCGGCAGTGGATCGAGCAGTCGCACGCCGGCCAAGTCGAGCGTCGTCTTGCCGCGATTGGTCAGTTCCAGGAATTCGAAATCGTCCGCGTCGGTCCAGCCTGCGGTCTGCTCGGACAGATTCGGCGCGGCCGGGTGGTAGTGGATCTCGGTGATCCGCAGGTCGGTTACCAGCGGGCTGTCAGCCGTGGTCGTGACCTGGGCGGATGCCGAACCCACCTGCTGGCCCTGCAGGTCGTAGGCCTGCAGTTCGATCGACTGGCTGCCTTTGCGTAGCGGCACGGTGACCTGCCAGCGTTCGGCATCCAGCCAGCGGACGGGAAGCGATTCCAGGCGACCTGCTTGCCGCACCTCGCGCACGTCGATCCAGCCCTTGCCTTCGAGCGTCACCTGCGGCGTGTCGACCTGGAGGTTCTCCTTGCCGGGCGTGGAGATTTCGAAAGGGATTTTCGCCGCGAGCTTGCTGATGACGAAATTGCGGCGACGCGTGATGTAGCTGAGGATGTCTGCCGAATTGTCCTGCTGCGCCCGCGTGGCGTAGTGACGGATCCAGGGAGTGAGGTAGTCGAGGTTGTAGGTCGTCTGCAGCATGTCCCACAGGTGCTGCTGGAAGACTCGACGGTTGGTGGGAATGTTGATGACGCGCGTGATGCGTGAGCCGGTGCCGTAGATGGCCATCGACGTGTCTTGGTGCAGGCTGTGGTCCATGTCCCAGGGAAGCGGCAGGACGCGTTTGTCGCTGGGGCGGACGTAGAGCATCAGGTTGTGCGGCAGGCCCTGGTTGAACGTATCGTTGAGGCCCGTCAGCGACTCGAACGCGAACGTGCGCATCCAGGCGTCGACGTCCATCACGGCTTGGCTCTTGATGTCCAGTTCGCCGCCGACGGTGGTACCTGCGAGTCGCAGTACATCGGACATGGCGATGATGCTGGAGTAGTCGTCCTTCGCGCGCTGGTTGCGGATCAGGTAGTTCCAGCGATAGGCATTCGGATCTGGTCCCATGTAGGGCATGTCCACGCCAATCACGGGGAAGACGCCTGGCTTGGAGGTACTGGGCGGCAGCTTCAGGCCTTCGGGCGAACCGCCCACGGTGACGGTCGAGTAGTAGATCAACTCGTACTTGTAGCGAGTTCCCTCGGAACCGTTCTCGAACTGGGAGTCGGTGAAGACATCGTCGTAGCGGGCTACCATGAACTGCGCCGAACCGTTCAGGGAATCGCGGGGGCCGGTCAGTTCGACGACGTCGTCGTACATCATCGGCACATCACCGGCGCTGTTGGCGATATGCTTGACGATCAGCTCACGGTGGCTGGCGCCGAGGCCCCAGGGGCCGCCCTGGCGATCAATGGCCGCTGATTCGTGCTCCCCAAACAGTTTCTGGTCGGGGGCGAAACGCAGGTTGAAGCCGGTGGCGGCGCTGCCGCGACTGAAGCCGCTGCCTTTGAAACGCAGTTCGACGTTGTGGTAGATCTGTGAGTCGCGCCAGATGACCGTCGCACCGATGCGTTCATTCGACGTGAAATTGACGTTGGTGAACATCGTATTGAGGTCGGCGGTCGTGGCCAGGATGCGGAGGTTGTGGCGAACGCCCACCGTGGCGTTGTTCTCCTTCACGCGGTAGAGCGCCCGCGAGCCGGGGCCTTCGGCCGGGTAGAAGCTCACCGTGCCCTGGCTGTCGGTACCCTCGACGTAGTACTGCATGATGCGCGACGCCGGCATGCCGGGGATCTGTGCCGAGTAGTATCCTTCGGCCTGCGCCTGCATCGGCAGGGACTGGAACGCCTTGCCATCCTCGGCGTAGAACAGCTTCATTCCGGCGATGCCCTGAGCATCCTGGGCGCGCACGGTGATGGTGACCGGTTGCCCGGCGCTCGGCACGGCCGGCCACTGGTCGAGGTCCGAGAAGCTGGGTCCGAGGTTGGCGACGCGCTGCGAGTTCGGCTGGCCTGGTGTACCCGTGCGATACGGCTGGGGCAGGATATGCAGGCCGGGCAGGCGGTTGAAGTAGAGCCGCGTGTGGATCTGGGGCGAGCCCGCCAGCCAGCGGGCCCGGAACGAAATGCGGTAGGTGTTCGACGCGAGGATCTTCGCGCCGTCGGCGAAGGTCGTTTCGATGTGGTTGCTCATGTGCTCCGTCGCGCCCGTGGCCACGAGGTGCAGCACATGGTTGGCCGGGTTGTCCGGATCCACGACGACGCGTGTGCGTCCGTGCAGGCCATGGTTGCCGAGGAACCGCCACTTCTCGGCGCCTCGCTCGAAGCCGCCGTTCTGCATCCGCTCGATCGCGGCGCCCGCCGGCGACTCGATGACCGATACATCGTCGATGAGCACTTCGCCGGCGTCGAGCAGTCCGAAGATCAGCTCGTGCCAGTCGCGCGGCTCCTGCGCGTTGAGCGAAGTGGCGCCGAGGCCTTCATATGAGATCCGCACCCAGGGCGCGTCCTGCGTGTCGGCCTCCGTGCTCGCCGCCCACGAATCGGCCCTGTTGTTGTCCGCCCACGGGTCGCGCAGCTCCAGGCTCGAGCCGCCTCCGTCCGCATAGCCGGGCCACGTCACGCCGTCGTAGTAGCGCACTTCGTCGGCCACGTTCCCCAGTCCGTTGTGCAACTGGATGAGGTCGCCGCCATCGGCCAGGCTGCGGCTGAAGTTGCCGATCACCGTCGCGCTCGGCCACTTTGCCTGCAGAAGCTGGGCGTTGTTGGCGACCACCAGGTAGGCGCCCGGCGCCAGCTGGGTGCCTGCGGGAAAATCAAAGTCGATGCCACCGCCGAGCGACCAGCCGGACAGGTCGACCGCCGCCGTACCGCGATTGAACAGCTCGATCCACTCCTCGGGCGACTCCTGGAACTCCAGCGTTGCCGTGCGATACTGCGCGGCGGCGTGGTACATGATCTCGTTGATCACCACGGAGTCGATGGTGTCGAAGCGATTGTCGCTGCCCGGCGTGACGACCGAGGGCGTCTGCCAGACGCCATCCTTCTGGTGGGCCCACTCCCGCGCCTGCGGACGCAATCGCACGGGCTGCGCGTCGACCACCGTCGTTCGCTGCGAGTCGAACAGCACCAGCTGGTCGACGGTGAGCCAGTTGAGCAGGTTGGCTGGTTTGGCGATGACGATCGTCTCTTGCGGCGCGAGCGTTCGGTCGGGCAACGCGATCCGCTCGATTGCCTGCCCGTGCTGTTCGAGCAGCAGGTCCTTCAAGTTCACGGGGTTCGCGTCGCGGTTGATGAGTTCCACCCAGGGCTGCGGGTCGGCGCTCGCGGCGATCTCGTTCAGCAGGATACGTGGCGTGTCGCCCGGCACGCGCGGCGTCTCGACAATGGTCAGTTCGGCGCCAAAGCGAACGTCCGG
>JBIIEC010000640.1:0-2594 GCA_044238045.1 Pirellulaceae bacterium
GCGTGGCGTGCTCCCCGGGCGGGCGGGTCGCCCGCGCTCAAAGTCGCCGCTCCGGAGCGCCACCGCCCTCGGTCGCACCCAAACCCTGCCATCCCAGCCAAGCGACCGCCTTGCGTGTACCCCGGGCGGGCGGGACGCCCGCGCTCCAGCCCGCTACTCAGTCGCTTCTTCGACCGTTTCCGCGGCTACTTCCGGCTTGCGGCGACGACGCGTCTTGCGTTCGGCCGGCTGGGCCACCCATTCCTTCGTCAGAGATTCAAAGACGTCCGGCGATTCGTAGCGCACCACATTCTTGCCCTCGGCCATGGGCCCGATCAGCCCTCGGAAAACGGGCATGCCGCGCAGGTCGAGGTCGGTGCTGCAGTCGTCGACGCCGATCTGGGTGTGCAGGTCGAGGAGCGGTTCCTTGGAGCCGTAGTCCTTGATGCGGAGCTGCCCGTTGGCCCCGCGGGTGACGACGCGGAAGGTATCTTTTTTCATGGGAAGGAACCTCGTGAGGACGCCCGGGACAAAGTGCAGGCAGACCACCTGCCAGCAGGGACGGGAAAGTAATTCGGCAGAGCATCCCGGGGAAACGACAGAAACTCGCCCCGCTAGCATACGACCGACAGTCGCGCCATGCGGCGGAACACGCACGACTGGACCGCAGACCCTCACCGATCGCCGGTAAATCCTCGGGAAGTCGCCGGTGTACTTGCCGTACCGCAAAAGGGACGCTAGATATAGGGACGTCCGAGGAGGGTAAGCGAATGGCTAGCGGACTGATTCGAAATCAGTTGCCGGGCAACCGGTTGTGGGTTCGAGTCCCATGCCCTCCGCTCTGACAGGCTCGCACCGAGCCGCACACTATCGCCTAAGTCAGCAACACGCACTGACTTAGGCGATTTCGTTTCCAGCCCCCCCGTTTGGGCATTCTCGCACGGCATCGCAGACGGTCGTCTCGTTTCGCGCGCTGCGCCTGGCGCTGCGCTGTCCTCTGGCCGTCCACCCGCAGGTCGTCCGTTCCGGTCGCTCGAAGGACCTCCGGTTGCGTGACCGGATCGGCCAGCAGGGTCTGCATCTGCGCGACCGCATCGACCTCCTGGCCTGGAAACAGGTGCCCGTAGGTGTCCATCGTGAGCGTGATCGACGAATGCCGCATAATCACCTGCACCGTCTTGGGGTGAACTCCGGCCAGCGCCAGCCAATGTTTCCGCGCCTCGGCCAGATCACTCCGCAGCACCCGGGCCATGCTCGACTCGTGGGGCAGGTCGAACACGGGGGCCGCAGAGGACTTCGTGGCGACATGCGACTTCAGTTCTGCGGCCAACTCAGGCTGCATGGACAACCGAGCGTCCCGCATCGCGAATCTGCGAGCGGGAGTTGGCACGGGCGCCTCGGCCAAGCTCAACAGCACGACCGTCACCTCCGACGGGACCGATGCCGCAGCACTCGATACGCTCTTCGGCCAGTTGGGCCTCGACTGGTTCTGGCGACTCGACAACGACACGATCGGAGACCTCGACGAGACCGGGGCCGAGACGGTCAACTGACGCTGAACGCAGGCTGCGTTCACGGAGCGGGAGCGTCCGCGGTCTCGCTCGCCTCCAAAAATCGCGGAAAACACGGCGAAGCCCGACGCCATCGGCTCGTCGGGCGTGGTCCGGGACGCCCCGGTCGCGCCAATTCTTTTTCGCCGCAAATCACCTTGCCGGGTGATTCTCAAAAAAATCGCGGCCTTCTCCAAAAAATCAGACCTCACTCGCAAAGTCGTGCAGGTAACGAGTCGAGGGAGGTGTTTTTTCACCTCCCGGCACTTCCCCAGACCGCGCCAAGGCAAATTGACATTTTTTAACCACCCGCTCCGCAACCGCACTGACCACTTTGTAACCGCAATCGATCGAGCCCGCCCGTCGGCTCGACCCGGCCTGCACCCTACCCTCCGAGAACCCCATGGCAGCCACCGAACCTTCGCTGGAACTCTCGACCTCGCGGCAATTCACGAACTGGATGCTCGAGCAGCGGCTGAGTCTGGCCTTCACCACCTACCAGGCCGGCAAGCTGTTCCTCCTGGGACTGCAGCCCAACGGGCGGTTGTCGGTCTTCGAACGCACCTTCAATCGCTGCCTGGGACTCTGGAGCAACGGGCAGACCATGTGGATGACGTCGCTCTACCAGCTCTGGCGTTTTGAAAACGTGCTCGGCCCAGGCCAGATCGCCTCGGGCTACGACCGCCTGTTCGTTCCCCAGGTCGGATACACGACGGGCGATTTGGACATTCACGACGTCAGCGTCGAGGACTCCGGCCGCGTTGTGTTCGTCAACACGCTCTTCAGCTGCCTGGCCACCTGCAGCGACACGCACAGCTTCATTCCGCTCTGGAAGCCGTCCTTCATCAGTCGCCTGGCCGCCGAGGACCGCTGCCACCTGAACGGACTGGCCCTGGAGAACGGACGAGCCCGGTATGTGACCGCCGTCAGTCAGTCGGACGTCGCCGACGGTTGGCGTGACCGTCGGCACGATGGCGGATGCGTGATCGACGTCCAGACGAACGAGGTCATCGCGACGGGCCTGTCGATGCCGCATTCACCGCGGGTCCACGCCGGAAAGCTCTG
>JBIIEC010000010.1:0-31238 GCA_044238045.1 Pirellulaceae bacterium
CAGCCGCGAACTGCCCTGCACTGCCCAACGCCAGTTGCCCCGGCGAACCGGTCGGCCCGGGATTGCTGGTCGCGTCGAAGTTGTTGATGAAGAACGTGCTGTTGCCCTCGGGAGTGCCCGTCGTGTCGATTACGACCGGGCGTCCGAATTCGACCGGCACATTGCCCACAAACCCGCCCGCGAAATTCGCGAAGGACGCTCCCCAGGATCCGTGCAGCCAATTCGCCGTGGCACTCTGCAGCGTGCGCCCGGGAGTGATCGACTGCTGGGCGATGAAGATCGAGTACGGCCGCGTCACCTCGAGAAGAGGATCGAACAACAACCCCGGCCCGGCTGCGCCTCCACTGAAAAGCATCGAGTTTTTGCCGCCCAGCGCTGACGCTTCGAGTATCGGTCCATCAAACGGCGCGGTGGCGTGGTGGTTCTTGCCGCTCTTGTCGGCCCAACCGAGCACCCGGTCTCCGACGGTCGCCGCCGTCGTCAGGTTGATGTCCTTGTAGAGGGTCGACGCGTCGTTCGCGTCGAGCCACAGCGACAGACCGTCTTTCACGCTCAACTGTGCCTGCGACCACGAAGGTACTACGAGAACTCCACCAACTACCAGCGTTGCAATTCGAGCGATGCGACGACTCATGACTGTCTCCAAATCTCAAAGGTTGCCGGGTTCTTGGAACGAAAGAAAAGGAAACCAAGCGGTGCGAGCCCATTTCCGACGAGACGCTTCGGAACGATTCAAACTTCGAGCGGTCGCGACGAGTTCGTCCCCAAGTCTTCGGGCGAAGCAATCAGAAGGGGCCGTGTGACCGCATACTTAAAAACAAGGCCCTAAGCCGAATCAACATTTTACTTCCGAAGAAACGCGTGGCTCGCGTCCTGCAGTGCCTACGTCAAGGTCTCAATCGCTTGACGCATCTCGGCGAGAAACCTCGCCGCCGGCCCGCCGTCGACAACGCGGTGGTCGAACGTCAGGCTCAGTGTCATGCGGTGGCCGAGGACGATCTGGTCATCATCGCCCACGATGGCTTCGCGGCGAATCGCGCCGACTCCCAGGATCGCCGACTCCGGCAGATTAATGACGGGCGTGAACGCATCGATGCCCATCGCTCCGAGGTTGGTCAGCGTGAAGACACCACCCTGCAGTTCATCGAGCGACAGTCGGCCGTCGCGAGCTCGCTGGGCCAGGTCGCGCGTCGACTGCGCCACCTGCTCCAGACTGCGGCGCGCGACGTCGCGGACCACGGGTACCAACAGCCCCTGTTCGGTATCTACGGCCAGCCCGATGTGTACTCCTTCGGGACGCGGCACGAGGATCGCGGACTCCTCCCAGCGACCGGCCAGCAGCGGATGGCGCAGGAGCGCGTCGGCCACGACCTTCAGCAGCAGATCGTTGAAGGAAGGCACAAAGCCGGCCGCCTGCTGGTAACGCTTCCGCGTCTGCAGCAGCCGGTCCGCCACCACCACCGTGGTCAGCGTGACAGGCACGGTGGCCGCGCGACTGGCCACCATCCGCTGCGCGATGACGCGGCGCATCTTCGTGATCGGCACCGCGTCGCAGTCGGCCGGCACTTGGCCATTCGCCGTCCGCCCCTGTCCATTTCCGGCAGGCAACGCCGCCCGTACATCCGCCTCACGCACGCGTGCCCCGCGGCCGCTGCCCTGGAGGTCTCGCCAGTCGACGCCCAGTTCACGGGCCACGCGACGAGCACGCGGAGACGCGATCGTCGACCGGACGCGTGCGTCGTCCTTCGCTTGCGCTGCCGACCGAGGCGTGGGAGAGGCGGCGTGCGCCTCCACATCCTGCCTCGTGATACGCCCGCGACGTCCGGAGCCCACAACAGCCTCGATCGTCACGCCCAACTGCACGGCGCGTCGACGAGCTGACGGCGAAGAGGCAATCAAGCCGCGCGTCGCTGGATTCATCTCCTGCGTCTCGTCCGCGGACTCCGCCAGCATCGCCGTCGCATCCAAGGACACCTGGCTGCCGGCAACCGGTACTGCTTCGCCGTCCGCCACCAGATATCCCAGCAGTGTACCCACGGGAATCTCGGTTCCGTCCGCCGGCGCGTCGCTGGCGATGCGCAGGATGCCCGACTCGATCGCCTCAATCTCCTGGGCCGCTTTTTCGCCTTCCAGTTCGTAGATCATATCGCCTTCACGGACGACATCGCCCTCCTTCTTGAGCCAGCGCAAGAAGGTGCCGACTTCCATTGACCAGCCAAGACGCGGCACGCGGATTTCGTGGGCCATGGTCTACTCCCGGCTCAGTTCGCGAACGGCCGCGACGATCTGCGCGGCATCGGGCACGAGGGCCTTTTCCAAAGGGGGACTGTACGGGGTCGGCGCGAACAGCCCGTGCAGCCGCTTGATCGGCGCATCCAGGTCATCGAACCCGGCATCGGCCACCTGCGCGGCGATGTCGGAGGCGAAACCGCATGGCCCAACGCACTCATCGACAACCAGCAGCCGGCCGGTCTTCTTCACCGACTGCAGGATGGTGTCGATATCCAACGGCGAGATGGTCCGTGGATCGACCAGTTCGACCGAGATCCCTTCGCCGGCCAGCTGGTCGCACACCGAATGCACGAGCTGCACCATGCGGGCGATGGCGACCACCGTCACATCCGATCCCGCACGGACCACGCGCGCTCGCCCGAAGGGGATCAGGTACGGCTCCTCCGGCACGATGCTGCGAGTCGTCAACAGCTCCCGGTGCTCCAGAAACATCACCGGGTCCTCACCACGCAGCGCGGTGAGCAGCAGCCCCTTCGCATCGAAAGCGTTCGACGGAACCACGACGCGCAGGCCCGGTACCTGCGCGTACATGGCATAGTAGCTTCCGGAGTGATGGGTCGCGGCCGAATGGCCGATGCCGATGCAGCCGCGCAGCACGACGGGCATCTTGAGCCGGCCGCTGGACATGTACTGCATCTTGGCGATCTGGTTGAAGATTTCGCCCACGGAGTCGAGGATGAAATCGGCGAACATGAAATCGACGACCGGGCGAGCCCCGGCCATCGCCGCGCCGCAGGCCAGCCCGACGAAACCGCGTTCGCAGATCGGCGTGTCGCGCAGCCGGCGTTCGCCGTACAGTTCGTAGAGGCCCGCGGTGGTATTGAAGTTCCCGCCGCGTTTGCCGATCCCTTCGCCCAGCACGAAGATCCGCGGCTCGACCGCCATCTCCGCAGCCAGCGCCTCGTGCGTCGCCTTCGTGTAGGTCGTCTCTCGCGTCACGTTGCGGGGCACGTCGACATGGACGGGCGTGACGGGGTGCCTGGCCGTTGCCGCGCCGAGCTGCCCGGCTTGCTCCGCATAGACATGCCGAGCCGCGGACTCGGACGTCGGCATCGGGCTGCCCTCGGCAAACTGCCGAGCATCCTTCACCAGCTGCTTGATCTCCTCCTCGATTGTCGTGATCGACGCCTCCGGCACGCCGCGATCAAGCATCACCTGGCGCAGACGCATCAGGGGACATTGAGTCTTCCAGTGCTCGACGTCCTCCTTGGTACGATACGTGAAATCTCCCATGCCTTCGGCGTGAGCCCGCGTACGATAGGTCTTGCACTCCAGCAACGTCGGGCCTTCCCCCGCGCGGGCGCGGGCCACCGCCTGCTGCGCGGCCTGGTACACGGCGACCGCGTCGTTGCCGTCCAACTCCACGCTGGCCATGCCATAGGCGGGTCCGCGATTGCCGACTCGCGGGCTGCCGCTGGCGTAGCTGAAAGGCACCTCCGTCGCGAACTGGTTGTTCTCGCAGACGAACAGCACCGGCAGCTTCCAGATGCTGGCCATGTTCAAGCCTTCGTGGAACGCGCCGTTGTTGACCGCTCCATCGCCAAAGAAGGCGACCGACACCTGGCCCGACTCCATGAGTTGTGACGCGTAGCCGCCGCCGGCAGCCTGCAGGATGCATGGCCCGACGATGCCGCTGGTACCCAGCATGCCGATCTCGGGCGAGAACAGGTGCATGCTGCCTCCGCGGCCCTGCGACAGGCCCGTCTGGCGCCCGAATAGTTCCGCCATCAGTTCCGCCGCCGAAGCACCCTTCGCCAACGCGTGCCCATGGCCGCGATGCGTGCTGAAGATCGTGTCGCGCTCGTTTAAGTGCGCGCAGACACCCGACGCGATGGCCTCCTGCCCAACATAAGTGTGACACGCTCCAAAGATCAAACCCCGCTGGTGGCAGCGAGCCAGCTCTTCCTCCGTCTGCCGAATCAGCTGCATCGTCCGATACAGTCTCAGCAGTTCATCGGAAGGCACTTCGGCGACGGCGGAGGCCTGCGAAGCCGGGGACACGGCAGGTGACGAGGAGGCATTCATGGCCGGTATCCGCTGGATGAGGAACGGCGGACGCACGAGCGCCGCCCGTGATGGGGAGTGTTCTTAGTTCGTGTAGCGCCGCGAACCGCCAGCATTTAACGCCAGGTTGCCGCCATCCATGGGAATGAGCGCACCGCTGATCCACGCGCCTTCATCGGAGGCTAGCAGGACGGCGAGGCCCTTGATGTCGTCAGGAACTCCCAGCCGGCCGCGGGGGATGCCGCTGAGGAACTTCTGTTCCAGTTGCGGATCCTCGGCGATGCGTGCCCGCAGTCCTTCGTTGATCACCTGCGCCGGGAGGATCGAGTTGACGCGCACGCCGTCGCTCCCCCACTCGGCCGCCAATTCACGCGTCATCGCCACAACGGCGCCCATGGCCATCGAATAGGCGATGTGGCCGCGTCCCAACGCGGTGACCGATGCCAGCGAACCGATATTCACGATCGATCCGGTCTTCTGGCGCAGCATGCGCCGGCCTGCCAGCTGGCAGGCGTAGAAGCGACCGTACACCATGTTCCGCCACGTCGCCTCGATGTCGTCCAGCGCGATCTCCTCGGGACGCCCCAGCACGCCGTGGCCGGCAACATTCCCCAGGAAGTCGATGCGGCCGAATTCGCGATCGAGCACCGCGAACACCTGGTCCCACTGCTCGGGCGAGCCGACATCGGTGCCCATTGCGATCGCCTTCCGCCCCAGGGCCCGCAACTCCACGGCCGTCTGCTGCACGTTCGGCTCATCGAGATCCACCAGCAGCAGGTCGGCCCCTTGCTCCGCCAGCGCCGTGGCCATGGCTTTGCCCAGGTTGCGGGCCGCTCCCGTGACGACGGCGACTTTTCCCGACAGATCAAACATCGTGGCTCTCAACTTCGAAAAGAAAACGGCGGCAAGCCATCCGAACACCAACTCGCCCCGGGTTCGCGAGGCTACTTGAGTCCACGAGACTACTTGGGTTCCGCGATCACCGGGTTCGTGAGTTCGCCGATGCGTTCGATCGCGATGGTGACCGAATCGCCCGGCTTCAGGTAGACCGGCGGCTTGCGGGCCATGCCCACTCCGTGCGGCGTGCCCGTGAGGATCACGGTGCCAGGCAGCAATCGCGTGCTGGCACTCAGGTATTCGATCAACTGCGGCACGTTGAAGATCATGTCGCCCGTATTCCAATCCTGCATGACCTGGCCGTTGAGGATCGTCTTGATGCCCAGCGTATGCGGATCGGGGATTTCATCGCTGGTGACCAGGCACGGCCCCAGCGGACAGAACGTGGCGAACGTCTTGCCGCGACACCACTGCCCGCCGCCTCCATTCAGCTGCCAGGTCCGCTCGCTCACGTCGTGCGCGCAGGTATAACCGAGCACATAGTCCAGGGCGTCGGCCTGCTTTACGTTGTACGCCTCCTTGCCAATCACGACCGCCAGCTCGCACTCGTAGTCCACCGTCTCGCACGGCAGATGGCCGGGAATGATGATTGGGTCACCGGGATTCTGCAGCGCGCCGATGTTCTTCATGAAGAGAATCGGATACTTCGGCTTCGGCTGCCCGCCCTCGTCGGCATGGAACGCGTAGTTCAGGCCAATGCAGAGGATATCCACGGGGACCAGCGGAGCCAGCAGCTTAACGACATCCGCCTTCTCGCCGGTGTCGCGCAGTTCACCGAACAACGAGCCCTCGAGCCGAGTGCACCGGCCATCCTCATGGAAACGGCCGTAGTGGACCTGCCCTTCCTCGTTTTGAAAACGAACAATTTTCATCGAATTGGAACTCCCGGGTCTATGATTTCAAGAGAAGGATTTCAGGAGAAGTCTTAGGTGGGCATCCGAGCGCGACGGACGTCCTGATGATTGCAGGCGGAGGGCAGAGGCGAGGCGGGAAGAACGCATCATGCGGTCTGATTGGCCGGAGTGTACAGCCATTCGGGGCGTAGTTCCAGCAGATCGCCAAGCATCAGCAGTTTGGCAACGACATCGGCAGGCAGCAGGATTCCATCTCGCGCGGCCAGTCGTCGATGCCGCCATTCGCGTTCCCCGGGTAGCAGCACATGGTCGACTCCCTCCATGGCGGGCGCCGCGTGGATCTCCTCCACCACATGCCGCATGCGGCTCCAGTATTCAGACGGCTCCATGATGGTCGCCACGTCAATCGCCAGGAACGCCGCGCCGTGCCGCGTGGGTTCCGTCGGATCGCCGTGGATCCAGCTGCCGACCTGCCAGGTGAGCGCCGCTCCCGAAAGCACACCGGCCAGGGCTTCGATCAACACGGCGATGCCATATCCCTTCGCGCCGCCCATCGGCTGCAGGGCGGCCTTGGCCGGATAGAGGCTGCCGTCGGTCGTGGGATGGCCTTCTTGGTCGATGATCCAGTTGTTCGGGATCGACTCCCCACGCTGGTGCGCCGCATAGACCTTGCCGCCGGCGACTGTGCTGATGGCCATGTCCAGCAGGATCGGATCCGAGTCGGGACCGGTGGGCAGCGCGTAGGAGAGCGGATTGCTGCCGGTGACCGCCAGGCGCGAACCGGGAGCCGCGACGCTGGGGATGTCATTGGCCATGGAGATGCCGATCATTCCGGCCTGCGCGGCCAGATAAGGATAGAAGCCGGCCGCGCCGAAGTGATTGGTGTTGCGAACCCCCACGTAAGCGACGCCGACATTCCGCGCCTTCTCGATCGCCACGTTCATGGCGAAGACGCTGGCCACATGCCCCATCACCGACTGCCCGTCGACGATCGCCCAACCGGGCCCGGAACGCACCACCTCGGGCTTGCGATCCGTGCGGATGCCTCCCGCGCGAATGCGACGCACGTAGTCGAACAGCAGTTTCGTGCCGTGCGTGAAGGTACCCCAACTGTCGACCATCACCAGCGCGTCGGCCACCGTCGATGCGTATTCCGGATCGCCGCCGACGCGTTCCAGCGCCTGGCAGCAGAAGGCATGGAGGTCCTCAATCGAAACCCGGGTCGCCGTGGGCATGCTCTGGTCCTGGGGAGAATGTTTGCGAGGAAGGTGGTAGAGAAGCGGGGAACCGTGGCGAAATCGGCTGCCTTCAGCGAACTCGACAGAACGCAGCGATCGCCCCTGCGGCCGCTCGGGTCGCGTGAGGAACGAGGGCTCAGGGATTCACGACATTCGGCAACGCCTGCCCCTGCACGGCCAGCACGGCAATCTGCGCAGCCGTCTCGCGCAGCTTCCGGACGGCTGGTACGCTGGCCGAAGCGACATGGGCCGCCACGATCACCTGGTCCATTTTCAAAATCGGGTGGTCGGCCGGAATCGGTTCGGGCTGAAAAACATCCAGCGCCGCCGCGGAGAGATGGCCGCGCGTTAACGCGTCGGTCAGCGCATCGGGATCCACCAGGTCACCGCGGCCGACGTTCACCAGCGCCGCGCCCGCCTTCATCGCCGCGATCCGATCCCGTCCCAACAAACCGCGCGTCTGCTCATTCGAGGGACAATGCAGCGTCACCACGTCGGCGGTCGCCAGCAGCTCGTCCAGCGACACGGACTCGCAACCGAACTGCCGCACGGATTCCGCAGCGACCATCGGGTCAAAGACCAGGCGCCGACACTTGAAAGGCGCCAGCCGCGACGCCACTTCGCGACCGATGCGGCCGAAACCGATGATGCCCACGGCCAGATCGCGCAGGCAACGCATCCGGTCCAGCGGCACGGCCAGCCCCCAGCTGCCCGACCGTACCTTCGCGCTGTTCTCCGTCACGCCACGCAGCAGGCCCAGCATCATCGCCAACGTGTGGTCCGCCACTTCGTCGATGCAGTAGTCAGGAACATTGCAGACCGGAATGTTTCGCGCACGAGCGGCCGCCAGGTCGACGTTGTCCACGCCGATGCCGTAACGCACAATCGCCCGCGCCCGCTCCATGCAGCCGATCACGTCCGCGTTGATCGGCGCAAACTGCGTGATCACCGCGTCCGCATGGCGAACCAGATCCTTGAGCAGGTCAACCGACTTGCACTGAGCGCCCATCAACTCAATGCCCGCCTCCGCGAGGATCCGCTCCTCCACCTCCAGCGTCGGGAATGTGTAGTCGGTGATCAACACGCGCATCTGGGCACTCTTCCTTCCAACTCAAGGACACTTCTTCAAGTACACATCGATGTCCGGCGAGGCTGGCCAGACTCCGACCGTATGGAACCAAGAACCTGCTGCGCACGCAGCAGGCTGCGACGGCCACGGATGTTCATGCACCTTTACGGCCGTGATTTTGTCTGATAATATGTCGCCACCCTGGGGGACCGTCAATATCACAGGCTGGCATTCGGGCATCACGGAGAACACGATGGGCGACTCGATCAGGCCTCTGAAGATCCGTGACGAAGTGGCCAGTCGCCTGCAGAGTTTCATCCTGACGCAAAAGCTGCGCTCGGGCGATCGCCTGCCTACGGAAGTGCAGCTGGCGTCCACGTTTGGCGTGAGCCGCTTGAGCGTGCGGGAGGCGACCAAATCGCTGGAATACCTGGGGGTCATCCACGCCAAGCCGGGCTCGGGGCTGTCGGTGGGGGAAGTGAACCTGAAACGGATCGCCGAGGTCATGGCCTTCCACCCGACTCTGAAGGAGGCATCGCGGCCGCAACTGATCGAGACACGGATCGTGATCGAAACGGGTGTTCTCCCCCATGTCATGCGGAGAATGACCGAAGACCCCGCCGTCTACGAGACGCTGCGGACCATCGTGGACCGCATGCGCGGTGTCTCCAGCGGCCAGGACTGGATCGAACTGGACGTCGCGTTCCATCGCAGCTTGATCGAAGCAAGCCAACTGTCGCCCCTCATCGCCTTCAATGAGCTGCTGGTGTTCTTCTTCCAGGAGTTCCGCGAGAGTGTCTTGGAGTCGGAGTTCGCGGCGTCGGTGGACAGCCACCTGCGGCTGATCGATCTGCTCCGCGACCAGAACCTCGGCGACGCCTGCCAGGAACTGAAGTCGCACATCGAGATCCACAAGCATCGCTGAGCGGTCGGACTTCGCGAGCCAGTGTTCAGCGAGCTAGTGTTCAGCGCCGTGAACCGATCGACTCCACGGCGGCCGAAAACAGGGCGGTCGAGAAGCCTTTGATCAGGGCGTCCAGCACGACCAGCGGTTCGGGGCCGACTTGGCGCATCCGAGCCGTCATGCCGGCGGGAATGCCAAAGTGATCGTGCTCGCGCACGCTGCGTTCAATTCCCTCCACGACGACCACGGCCTCGCCTCGCACGACGGCCAGGATACGGAAGGTCTCACGAGGATAGTCGAAGCCGGTCGGCAGGATCCTCGTCAGGCTCAGTTCCAGGCCACCGCTGCCGTTTCGATGGGTGACCGAAAAGGGGATCAACGTCTTGCGAAAATTGCTGCCCGTCCGCCGGGCACGCTCGATTTCGCGTTCCAGGTACACCATCTGACAGAACTCGCCGCGGTCGCGGTCCGTCACGCGCAGTTCTTCGAGCGGTCGCTGCTGCGGCTCCACGTCCAGGAAAACACCCCAGCCGCCATGCCGCAACGAGCCGAAGATAAACGGCACATGATGCTCTTCGCCGCTACCATTCACCCAACCGTGCGCCGTGCGTGGCGGGATCGGCATCGCATAGCCCTCGTCCACCCACGCGCGGGACGACCCCAGGATGGTCCAGCCATGCGTGGGAGGATAACCCAGGTGGATTTCCACTCCGTCGTGATGCCGATGGGTCGGTACGTCGCGATGCTGCCCGGCAAGGTAGGCGAGATTCCACGAGTGGTGATCGCCATAGACCAGGGGCACGATGCGAATGCCAAGGTTCGGCACGAGAAAACTAGCCAGTTCGTGCGCTTCCCGGTCGGAGGCCACGTGAATACCGCACTCGCCGGTGATCGCCTCCATGAACCGACGAAACTCGCCCGCGAGCGAGAGCAGGTCGGCACTCGCGGAAATATTCAGCTCGCGATCAAAACTGTCGAGCACGCGTTCCAGACCGCGATGGTAGCGGTAGAACGTGATCATGACCGCTCGAAAGTCGTCGGGCACCGGTTCCATGGACTGGTTCGCCAGGTCCTCTAGCATCTCGAGACCGCGCAGCCGCCAGGCTGCTGCCACTGAGTTTCCCGTGGGCGCGGCGCGCCACGCCTGGCCCACTGCATGGAAGGCACCGATCGCGTGCAGCCGAAACGCGTAGCTGTAGAGTCGCGCGAGTTGCACATGTCGACGCTCAATCCCGACCGGCGATCGATTCCGCTCGTGACTTTCCCGCGCGCACTGCAACAGCTCGCGGTAGTTTGGATGCATCCGCAGTCCCGTCGTGCCCGCTGGTGGTGAACTCATCCTTCATCTCCCTTGCACGAAACCATGACGGCGTCCGTGTCGCCGCTTTGAACGCCTCGACCGCGTCCAGCTCGGGTGCCGCGACCCACGTCCCGCAGCACGGCCGCCGGTGATGCGGGCCCCAGGGGTTGTCGCCCCGTGACAACCGGATCCCTCGCCGGACGAGGCAACGTTCAACTTTGTAAATGCCACTTCTGATCCGGCTGCTAACCCCACTCCAAAGCCGCTGGATACAGGCCTTATCCTGACAAGAACTTGGCTGGTCAACGCGGCTGCCTTCGCCTTGCATGGCCTTCAGCATACAGCAGAAATTCTCTTGCATCTATAAGATTGTCTGATAGGATGGCGGTCCGAAGTTGGCACCCTTTGATTTTTTTGGAGGTCAATCCGTGACGATTTGCATCATGAGAAAAGTGTCGATCGGGGTTCTGTTCCTGGCGGTCTCTGCGGCGACTGCGATGGCGCAACCGGTGGCGAACGATCCCAGCCTGCGAGCCTGGTTCAAGGCGGACGATCTGGTGAAGGCCGGGCTTGCGCCGGGGGGATATCTCTCGCAGTGGAAGGACGCCTCCAGCTACGGCACCATCGTGGCACCGCGCACGACGATGAACGCGGGGGGACCTGGTTTGGGCAAGCCGGTGGAAGAAGCGCCCACCCTGCAGATGGTGGAGATCAACGGCCGACAGATCCCGACCGTGCGTTTCGATCGCGCGGGGGATGTGGTGGGTGGTTCGGGTGACCCGGCAGTTCCTGGCTCCGGTGCTGCTGATCGTCTCTTCCAGACCAATAACCTCGCCCCCGATTTCGATCCGCTGAACATTGGCGACGGCACGAGCCTGACGGCGATTGCGGTCTTCATGCCCGACTACACGACTACCTCCGCCTTGGGCTATTCGCCCATTCTAGCCAAGCGTGGTCCCAGCAGTTCGGTCTGGGAGTTGGGCATCAACAACACGGCCGGCCCGGCGGGCGGGCGTTTGAACTACATTACCTACGATGCGCAGACCGAGTACCTGAGCGGCAAGAAGATCGCCGAGAAGCGGTGGCATGTGTCGGCGTTGACGATCACCGACGATCCCGCCAGCCCCGCCGACGCAATTGGCTTCTGGGACAACGACTCGATGTCCACCGTGGGCCGCATGATCAACCTCGGCAACGTGCCCACGGGAACGACCGTGAATCGCAACGCCACCACGCCGGAACCCTTCGGCATCGGTGCCCACTCGCAGACCTGCTGCGGCGAAGGCGAGACGTTTGCGGGCAACATCGCCGAAGTCATCGTCTTCTCGCGCGTGCTGAGCGGTGCTGAACTGGAACAGATGGAGAGCTACTTGGGGCAAAAGTACTTCGGCGTGCCCGAGCCGTCCTCGGCCGTGCTGCTGCTGTTCGGGATGCTTGGCCTGGCCCGCCGCAAGCGTTAATCGGCGGCCGGTTTCACGCACGATTTCGCAGAGATCCAGCCAGACCGGGGGTCAGGTCCCCAGGTCTGGCTGAGACATCTTGGAACACATTTTTTCCCGCATTGCCAACCGCACCACCTGCGTCATGGGGCCACCGGAGAACCTGACTTGCCCGGCCTGCCCCGCGTTTTTCCGGGAGCCACCGTCATGATCCGACGCATCGCGATGATGTTCTGCCTGCAAAGCGTGTTGGGAGCCTCGCTTGCGTACGCGCAACCGGACCCCAAGGACACCCACCTGCGACTGTGGCTGAAGGCCGACGACCTGGTCAAGACAGGACTGGTCGACGGAGCCCCCGTGGCGCAGTGGAAAGACGCGTCCAGCTACGGCACCATCGTCAAGGCACGGACCGAGATGAACCCCTCCGGGCCCACGCTGGGCGCGGACGTCGACGAGAAGCCACACCTGCGGATGGTCGACATCAACGGCAAGACCGTGCCCACGGTACGTTTCGACCGCAACGGTTCGATCTTCGACTCCGGCGATCCCAACACCGACGATTCCGGCAGCGTCGATCGGCTCTACCAGATCAACAACTTCGACGACCCGCGCACTCCCGACGTCAACGAAGACCCGACGGCGATCGGTGACGGCACCGACCTGACCGCGTTTCTGGTCTTCAACCCGGACTTCGTCGACAGCCTGGGCCCCACGGGAGACTCGATCCTGGGCGTCGAAGCGGTCTTCGGCAAACGGGGCGATACCTTCTCGCTGTACGAGATCGGCATCGAGCAGCGTCCGGGGCAGCCCGACTTCGGCAAACTCATCACGGTCAACTACGACGTGAATGTGAAGTACGCTTCGGAGGGAACGCCTCCCGAGAAAACCTGGCAGATCGTGGCCTTGACGATTAAAGAGTCCGACCCGACCAACGAAGGCACGTCGGACCTGATCAACTTCTACCTCGGCACCGATGGCAATCCGCTGGAAGGCATCGGCGGCCCCCTCCCCATGGTCGACCGCAACAACGCCGAAAACCTCAACGATGTCGTTTCGGGATCCCCGGAACCGTTCGGCATCGGAGGCCACGCGCAGAACTGCTGCGGAGAGGGCGAAACGTTCGCGGGCAGCATCGCCGAAATCATCCTGATGAGCAAACACCTGGGACCCGACGATCGCGAATGGAAAGGCATCGAGTCGTACCTGAACCAGAAGTACTTCCTCAAGGACGCCGGACTGAAAGGCGACTTCAACGCGAACGGCCTGCTGGACATCGACGACATTAACACGCTCACCGTGAAGTCGGCGGCGGGCACCAACGAAGCGTTCTACGACGTCACGGGCGATGCGATGGTGAATGGAATGGACGTCTCCACCTGGGCCAAGGATCTGAAGAAGACGTGGATTGGCGACTCCAACCTGGACGGCCAGTTCAACACAACCGACCTCGTCGGCATCTTCCAGGCGGGCAAGTTTGAGTCCACCGGCGATGCCAACTGGTCGGAGGGCGACTGGACGGGCGACGGCCGTTTCAACACCAGCGACCTCGTGGCCGCCTTCCAAGACGGTGGCTTCGAACAGGGCGTCCGTCCCAGTGTGGCGTCCGTTCCGGAACCGACCAGCGCCGTGCTGCTGCTGACGTCGCTGCTTGCCCTGGGCCGCGTCGGTCGCAAGCGTTAAGCACCCAGCCTGGAGGACCAGGGCTCATTTCCGCTGGCTCTCCAGCAGGCAGCATCCACCCACCACGAAGACGAAATTGAGCCCTGCCCTTATTTCTCCAACCGAGGCCGATCACTGAGCCCACAGGGCTTTCAGGACCGGCCACTGCTTCTCGACGAACACCAGGGCCGTGAGGCCCAGGTAGAACGCGCCGCAGCAGCTGATCCCCAGGCTGGCCAACCAGCCCGGGCGAAGCGCCGGAGGCAGGAAACGGCGATTCACGTGCAGCACCACGAACGCCGTAATGCCCATCGCGAGGTTGTTGAAGTTCGCGATCACCAGCGCCATCAGCTTGGGGCTGCCATAGGTGTTGAACAGCCACGCGCAGGCGTACGTCCAGACAACATAGAAGAACAACAGTCCGTAGTACACGTACTTGATCTTGTCGTCGCTCATGTGATTGCGAATGTACCGGCTGCCGGACCAGACGATGTCGGTCCATTTGCGGGCGAAGTCCTCGACCACGGCCAGCTGACTCGGTAGCAGCACCAGCATGCCGACCACCAGGGTCAGCATCCACAGCAGCTGCGACCACGCGGGCCCGACGCCGTTGCGGATGCCATCCGCGGTGATCAACGCCTGGGCCCAGTCGAGGTCGGCCTTGTGGGCATACAGCGTGGAATGCTCGGCGAACTGAATTGAGATCAGACCGGGCAAGGCCATGCCCATGAAACAGCCGGGCATCCAGACACAGATCTGGTCCGTCAGCAGGTAGGTCCACCAGACCTTCCAGCGAGACAGGTTCTCGCGCGTGACGGGAAACACCTTACCCAGGTGGCTGAGGGTGATCGACTGGCCGCCCACCAGGCTGGGAATCGCGCCCACCTTCGCCCCCATTCCCCAGCCCTTGTCGCGCACGTAGTTGCTGTAGGTGGAGTTGCTGAGTCCACCGCCGCCGGCATATCCGGCGAACGCTCCCAGCAGTGCGATATTCTCCAATGATATCGTCGGCCACTCGCCGGTCTGGTGGTACTGCTGGAACGCGTTCACCACCGTCTCCTGACCGTCCGCTCCGCGAATCGGAAAGCTGCCGAACTTGAGAAATCCGCTGAAGATCTTCCACCAGTTCTCAGCGCTGACGAACAGCAGGCCCATGGAGAGACAGAACCCCAGGACGGCCACAACCTTGATCGTGAAAATGGTCTGCAGCATGTTATAGACCTTGCCGCCAAGAAGAATCGGCAGCGTGACCAGCCCGAGCAGCACGTAGGCAACCAGCTTCACCGCCTCGGCATCCTCGGCCATGGGCGGACGGTTGAGATAGCAGGCGACGATCAGCGAGGCCGCGTTGGTGGACATCGCGGGGATGAACGCGCCGAGGTAGAGCACCAGGATGACCGCCATCCAGCCCAGGGGACCGGGCCACGTGCGCATGAAACCGGTCAGGATCGGTTCACCCGTGTAGAGCGCGTAACGACCGCACTCCAGGTTGTAAAACAGCTGGCCGACGATGGCGAGCGTCGCGACCCACATCAGTCCGCCGCCGTAACGGGCCGTGATGTCAGGCCCGACCAGCCACTCACCGCCGGCGATCGCGATACCGCACATGACGATGCCCGGCCCGACGAACGATCGCCAGTTCCCCCACCGCAACGGCGCCGCCGCAGGCAGTTCGTCCACGCCCCACGCTGGCAGATACGACTCCGGAAGGTAGGGCTTCGCGTCCGCTTCCTCGACTGTCCTGTCCGTCATCGGTTGTCTCCCCGATCCAGGGTTCCACCAGCACGATCCGCCAGCAACGTCATGTTGGATGCTCTCCGTGCATGACGTTGCAGCAGGATTATGATTCGTTCCAGCGCCGCCGGAAAGCAGGGAATCGACTCCCTCCGTGACCCTCCGTGCACACCTCCGCGTGTTCCGTGGTAAAAAAAGACCCCGCCCCCAAACCATGCCACGACCGAATATGCGGGAGACTTGACCACGGAGGCCCCGGAGCAACCATGCCTCGGGACTGGCACGGCCATTCGTCGCGCGTTTTAATCACGAACCTCTCCCATGCCGCCCACGCTGCCCTCCCCCGAGACAATCGGCCATCCACGAAGGAATCTTCCACGATGAAAATCACGCGCATCGAAACGATCTGGTTCGAACCGCAACCGGTCGAACAGTGGACACAGCAGCGAGGTTCCAGCCGGCAAGCGTTGCCCAATAACCTCTGGGTCCAGATCCACACGGACGAGGGCCTGGTCGGACTCGGCGAAACCTACTATTCACCGCGCGCCGTCAGCGCGATCATCCACGACCTGTACAGCCACCTGCTGATCGGTCGCGACGTGCTGGACATCGAGAACCATTGGAACAACATGTTCTCGCTGGTCAACTTCTGCGGCCATGCGGGCGCGGAGATGCGCGCGATCTCGGCCATCGACGTCGCCCTATGGGACCTGGCCGGCCAGCACCTGGGTCAGCCGATCTACAACCTGTTGGGCGGCCGCAGCCGCGATCGCGTGCCGGTCTACAACACCTGTGTCGGTTATGGCCCGCACGATGACCTGCGTGCCTGGCTCGACGGCCGCTCAGGTGAACTCGCCGCCGAACTGCTGGCCCAGGGCATCACGGCGATGAAGATCTGGCCCTTCGACCAGTTCGGCCCGACCCTATCCGGCCCCACGCGTCTGCGCGAGCCGATGACGATCTG
Organism: Pirellulaceae bacterium; assembly: GCA_044238045.1. Taxonomy (GTDB): domain Bacteria; phylum Planctomycetota; class Planctomycetia; order Pirellulales; family Pirellulaceae; genus CAZUJM01. Next base: position 16,355 of record JBIIEC010000010.1, read on the forward strand.
GGGAGGCCAGACGGCCGCCGGCACACTCGGCCACCGCCTCACCAACGACGAGTTGCGAGCCGGCTTGGGGATCGTGGAGCGGATCCGCGAGACCTGCGGCGACCGCATGGCGATCGCCATCGAAGGCCACGCTCGCTGGGACTTGGCGACATCGATCCGAATCGCCCGGGCGTTGGAGCCGTTCGACATCCTGTGGCTGGAGGAGATCATGCCGCCGGACAACGTCGAGGCGTATGTGCGGCTGAAACGAGAGACGCGGGTGCCGATCTGCCAGAGTGAGCGACTGCTGAGCCGTTTCGCCTTCCGCGAGTTCATTGAAAAAGGCGCGGCCGACATCGTGATGCCGGACCTCAGCTGGTGCGGCGGCTTCACCGAGACACGCCGCATCTGCCAGCTGGCCGACCTCTACTACCTGCCGGTCACGCTGCACGACACAATCGGCCCCGTCGCATTGCAGGCAGCCGTACACATGATGCAGCACATTCCCAACGGCATGGTGCAGGAGGTCGTGCGAGCGTACCTCACCGGCTGGTACCAGGATGTGGTCACCCATCCGCTGCATCTGGAAGACGGACATATCGCCGTGCCGGCGACTCCGGGCCTCGGCACCGCCTTGCGGCCGGAACTGCTCCAGCGTCCCGACGCGCGCATCGAATCCACCGACGCCAGTCGCGTCCGCGCCTGGTGATCGATCGTGACAGGAAAAGAAGCGTTCGTCCTTCCATGCGACCGGCACGGTCGCGATCCAATCGCGAAAGCATCGCCATGCCCTCCAACACCCTTCCGACACCGTTCGACCTGTCCTCCATGCACGTCGTGCGATTGAACGCCGAGATGTTCCCGCCGAGCGAGTTCGAGCTGGAGGCCTACGCGCGACATGGCCTGCGCCCACGTATGGTGGAGGCGACGGGCGAGGAGATCCTCCGCGTCGCAGCCGACTGCGATGGGCTGCTGGTCGTCTCGGAAGCCTTGCCGGCGGAACTGATTGAGCGGCTGACTCGCTGCCGCGTCCTGTCACGGATCGGCGCGGGCACCGACAAGATCCACGAACCCACGGCCACTCGCCAGGGTATCGTGATCACGAATGTGCCCGATTTCTGCGCGGAAGAGCAGGCGGACCACACGATGGCCCTGCTGCTGTCCGTGGCAAGGAAGCTGACGGAGATGCGGGAGCGGATGCTGGCGGGCGAGTGGAATGCCGCTCGTGCTGCGTGCCGGCCGCTGCATCGCCTGCGGGACCGCGTACTGGGCCTCGTGGGCTTCGGCCTCTCCGCACGCGGCGTCGCCGAGCGTGCCCGCGGCTTCGGCCTGCGAATCCTCGCCACACGACGCAACCCATCCGCCGACTCAGGCGCCGCCCAGGCCCTGGGGGTCGAAATGACCGACCTCGATACGCTGCTGCGCGAATCCGACTACGTCTCGCTCCACCTGCCGCTGAACGAAGCCACGCGGGGCATGTTCAGCGCCGAAGTGCTGGCCCGCATGAAACCGGGCTCGGTATTGATCAACACGTCGCGCGGCGCGCTGGTGGATGAGTCAGCCTTGGCCGATGCGGTGAAGCGTGGCCATCTCGCCGGCGCAGGCCTGGACACGTTCCACGACATCCACGTGCATGTCCCCTCAAGCGATCCGCCCCAGCATCCACTGCTGACCTCTCACGACATCGTTTTCACACCCCATGTCGCTGCGTTCTCCGTCGAATCGTCGCGCGACGTAGGCTGGGGGGCCGTGAACAACCTGGCAGCCGTACTGACTGACCATTGGCCGCCTGCCGAACGAATCGTCAATCCATCCGTCATCCCCAGGCAGCCGCTGCGATGAGTGTCAGCCACCGCGGCCCCTAGATGGAGCGCGGCCGTCCCGGCCGCACTCGATTCGCGCAGCAGCTCCGCCATTCCTTTCGAGCAACCACCGCGCGCAGCCTGTACCTGCAACCCACGCCCGCCCCCGGCAGCACGAGACTCGCGTAGCAGCTCCGCCTCCGCCCCCAATACATTCACTCGTTCTTCGCGCGCAGCGTGCGGCGCATGACCTTGTGGGAAGCCGTTCGCGGCAGCGTCTCAACGACTTGCACTTGGTCGATGCGAAACTGTGGACTGAGTCGTTCGCGAAGCAGGACCTGCAGTTCATCGCGAAGTTCGTCCGCAGCGGGCGTCTGGCTGCGGGGCACGACGAACACGACCAGTCTTGCGGGGCCGCCCTCCTCGTCGTTTACCGCAACGGCCGCGCACTCCAGGACCAGTCGGTGTTCGTTGCAAACACGCTCCAGCTCCACCGCCGACACCTTGATGCCGCCCAGGTTCATCGCATCATCGGCTCGCCCGAGCACTCGATAGTATCCATCGCCGAGTTCCTGCAGCAGGTCACCATGCCGACGCCAGGCACGCGGCTCCGCGCGCGAGGACTCGCTGGAGGGCTCAGCGTCGGCTGTGCCTTCGTAGTAGACCTGATGGTGGTCGGCATTCAACAGACGCGTGGAAAAACCGATGTTCGGTCCGGACAGGAAGGCTTCGCCGCGTCGCAAGCCCGGCGTGTGCGTGGCCGACGGGACACTCGCCGTGCTGCCCTGGCTTTCGATGCGGAGGCGAATTCCTAGGCAGGCCTGGTTGAAGACGGCGGGCACGTTCGGACGCGTGACAGTGGAGGCGAGGTAGCCACCGGCGAGTTCGGTACCGCCGCAGTACTCGATCACCGGTCGATAGCCGGCGCGTGCCATAAGGGCCAGCATGTCGCGCGGGTGGGAGCATTCGCCGGTGGTTGAGAAGAGTCGCACGTGTCGCCAGTCGGCATGATCCCAGATCCCCGTCCGTCGCCAGGCCGCCACCAGACTGGGAATGACACCGAGCACCGTCACCCGATGACGCTCGACAGCCTCCACGAACTCCCGCGTCGCCGCGTGACCGTCGAAGAGCAGCAGGCTGGCCCCGTTCACGAGGCCCGCGTAGACGAGCCAAGGTCCCATCATCCATCCCATACCCGTGGGCCACGCGAGCGTATCGCCAGGTCGGATGTCCTGGTACAGGAACCCATCAGCGACGCACTGAATCGGTGTCATCTGCGTCCAGGGAATGGCCTTGGGATCGCCCGTAGTCCCGGAGGAGAACAGCAGCGTGGTCAGGTCGTCCGGCTTGCGATCGGCCGCCTCCCGCGGCACCGCGTCCGCCAGGAATTCGTCCCACCGCAGGTCGCCGCTCCGGAGTGACACACGATCGTCACAGCGGCTGACGATCATCGGCGGCAGCGCCGCGGTTGCCAGCCTCTCGTAAAGCGGCAGCACCTTGCCCTGCCGCACGAGATGGTGCTGCACGAAGACCGCTCGCGCCGCGCCCAGGACACAGCGTCGCTCGATCTCGGGATTCGCGAAGCTTTCCGCGATACCCACGACGCAGACGCCCGCCGAGACGGCACCGAGGTAGGCTACCAGCGACTCCAGGCCCAGGGGCATGACCAGCGCGATCGAGTCGCCAGCGCGAAGGCCACGCGCATGGAGTGCTCCAGCGAATCGAACCACCGCATGTTGCAACTCGTCTCTTGTCAGCGACTCGACGCGTCCCCGTTCGTCGGCCGCCGTGACCATCACCGCCTCATGCCGCAGGCAGCTGTCGACAAGGTTCAACGTCGCGCCGGGAAACCAGTGTGGCGTTTCGGGTCCCGCTCGCAGATCTAGCACTTGGTCGCCCGGCTTGCGGAAGCGGATGCCGAGCAGTTCCACCAGTTGCCCCCAGAACTTTGCCGGCTGGTGTTGCGCCCATGTTTCCAGGTCATGCAGGTCCGCGTGTCCGGTGTGGGCGAGCAATCGCCCGATGTTCGAGACCGCCACATCCTGCGGCGTCGGCACCCAGGCCGGCGCGAGAGAGCCGGACTTCCCCTCGGCATAGTTGCGCTGGAAAAGTTCCCAGTGCAGCGGTTCAGGAATCGAGGTCGACAGGAGCGACGTCGAGATGCGCGACCATCGCCGCACCGGGTCGGGCTCCGTCCACGCTTGCAGCAGTTGCTGATGGAACGTGCGGGCGGTTTCTGCATCGGCCCACGATGCGCCGACCTTTCCGGCCGACATCCCGAGTGCCCGCAGTTCGTCCCAAGTCAACGGCTCCGCCATGCGTGTCATTCCTTGCCTGGCCTTCGTTCGCGGCGTGAATCCTTCCACGAGCGTCAGTAGATGGCGATCGCGCGACCCGGTCCGCCGTGGCAGCCGCGGATCTTGATCGGCGCGAAGAGCAGATACGCCTTATCGGGAACGGAACCCAGGTTCGTCAGGAACTCCACGGCCACCATGTTGCGGGATCCCAACAGCCAATAGGCGCGGAGGGCCGTGCGCGGATCGACGCCTCCGAGGGTCGGCGCATCGGTGGCCACGCAGCGTACCTTTTTTTCGGCCAGATACGCCAGCGCGGCGGCGTCCACGGCGGGCCAGCCTTCGCTCTTGCCGTTGATCGGATCGGTCAGGCACGCGTTGCCCGCAGTACGGGGTAGGAAGTGCCGATCGGTATGTCCCGTGCGGAAGACGACGACCTCACCGGGCTGGATCGGCCCATGCTGCATCTCGAAGCGTTTCAGCTCTTCCACCGTCACCAGCGGCGACGCAGGCCATCGGTCGCGGCGGATCGTGCCGACCAGCTGGCGAACGTCGACCACGCGCATCCAGCCGCAAGTCTGTTCGAGCGGCACCTGCTCCGTCGTCACCTGGCTGGCACCGCGCGGCCCAAACTCCTTTTCGAACTCTTCCAGCCATGATCGCGTCTCGGGGCGTGCAGCGGCGATCGGCTGCGGCTCGGGTGGCAACGCGTAGCTGGGTGGCACCAGGTGGGTGCCGGCATGGCTGTCGAAGATGTGTCCGTGGTGGTAGAGCTGCAGGTTGTCGGAGAAGAGGAAGTCGGTCTTCGTGTAGCGATGGCGATGGCGTCCCACTCCATCGCCGGGCCATGTGAGCGGCAGGTCGATGGACATCGTGACCGACAGATCGGCCACTCGACGATGGCGGGCCCCGTCGATCAGCCACGCGGGCAGGCTGCCGTCGGTGATGGCGAACGCGCGAGCTTCACCGTACGGCCCATCCTTGTGCTTGGGGCTGAGCAGGCAGTAGAACGCGCCTGTCTTGGGCAGTTGTGACAAGTTGGTGGCACCTTCGGTCAGCACGGCCCCGTACTTGAGCGCCGCGAAATGCACCGGCTCGCCCAGGTCGGGCAGCGCGCCCATCGTGGGGCTGTCGGTGCCGATATGCATGACGCCATGCGAGGCGAGGTAGTCCATGGTCGTGGGATGTGGGTCCGGCCACGCGGGCACTTTTTTCTCCAGCACATCCGCCAGAAATCGTCGGCCTTCGGGAAGCGGCCGGTAGTACTTGTCCGTATAGCCGCTGCGGACGAGGAACACATCACCGCGCCCCGCCGGGCGATGCTCCTTCTCCCACTGCTGGATCCGTTCCAGCGGCACCAAGCTGCTGACGCCCTTACCCGCCGTCTCCAGCAGGTCGGGAATATCGACGATGCAGGCCTCCCCGCAGAACTTCCACGCGGCCACCTTGTCGGTGAACTCATTGCCCATCGGTGAGGAATGGGGCAAATTCAGTTCCGGGCGCGCGACGGAATGGGCGGGCACGTCGAGCTGCGTGCCAGTATTGCCATCAATCACCAGCGTGTCGATGTTGTAGTCGCTCTCGCGCCCCACGCGGGCCACCGCTTCCATCCGGAACGTCGGGAAGCCTTCGGCCCAGGTGCAGGGATACTCCGGCGCGACCAGCAGCGACAGATCCACGAACCGCGATTCTTCGCCGCTGACCACCGCAGCCAATCCCGCCAGATACAGTCCTACCAACCACGTCATCTTGCCGATTCGCATCCGACTTCTCCTCGTCATGCTCGCGTTTCCCAGCGGTCGCCCCTGCGAGGCTCGCCGCTAGGCTCACCGCACCCCGCACCGCGCGGTGCTCATGGTAGTGCGTTGGCGTGGCCAAAACAAAGGGGGCGGCGGCGACTTGGCATCATCGCCCGTCGCCTTCGCTCCACGTACCGGCCAGGCCCCGCGAATCGTTCCGCGAGATCCCCACCGGGATACTCGACTTTCGCGAGAGGCGTCCGCTGCCGAAAAGTTTGCTTGAGCGCGAGGAATTCCTTATCCTTGGGCTCTTCCAAGCCTGTCCCCGCCACGTCCTCCCGGAGATTCCTGCCATGGCCGCGCCCGGCTCGACATGTCGCATTGCTCGCCGACGCACTGCCCCCAAACGCCACGCAGGCCACTTCCGATTTCGCTCCGTCCTGGCCGAACTGCTGGAAGACCGCCGCGTGTTGGCGGCTTCTGACGTGGTGATCAGCGAAATCATGTACCACCCTTCGGCGACAAACACGGGGGGCGAATATGTGGAACTGTACAATCGTGGCGACGCGGCGGTGGACCTGGGCGGCTGGCGGATCGCGGACGGAGTCGACTTCCAATTCGCCCCCGGTACGCAGTTGGCTGCGCGCGAGCACCTGCTTGTCTATCACGACGCGGCCGCCATCGACTTCTACAAGGCACCGCGGGCCGTCGGCCCTTTCCCGCGAAGATTGAACAACAACGGAGACCGCATCGAGCTTCGAGACCAGGCGGGGAACGTCATCGACGCGGTGGCCTACGACAACGACCTGCCATGGCCGACCGAAGCCGATGGCTCGGGCGTCTCCCTGGAACTTCTCGATGCTTCGGCCGACAACGGCTTGGCGGCGACCTGGGGTATCGGGCAACCCTACTCGCCCGGCAAGGCGAACCAGGCGACAATCCCTGGCAGCGGCGACATCGTACTGACGGAGATCATGTACCGGCCGGAGATGCGCCGCTACGTGCAGCCGATCGACCCGATCGCGAACCAGGCGAAGTGGGAGGACGGCGAGGATCCGCGCGGCGAATATCTGGAATTCCACCACCGCGGCACGACCACCGTCGACCTGTCCGGCTGGCGGGTCGAGGACGATGAAGGGTTGCTGTTTGAGTTCCCGGAAGGGAGCCAGATGGGTCCGGGCGACTATCGGCTCGTAGCGGCGGACAGCGGGGCGATTCAATCCCGCTATGGCATCACGAACGTCGCGGGCAGTTTCCGTCCGGGCACCAGCCTGTCCAACAATCGAGAATCGATCGCGCTGCTGCAACGGGACGGCAAGCTGATCGACTTCGTACGTTACCGATCGGACGAAGGCTGGCCGCTGGCTCCCGACCAGCTGGGAACCTCGCTGGAACTGATCGACGCCCGCGAAGACAACCGCCACGCGGCGAACTGGCGCAGCAGTCAAGTGCCTCGAGCCGCCCTGCCTGCGAAGCCGGCGGTGGGCGATGAGTTTTATGTGACCCGCGGCACGCCCGGCAAAGCCAACAGCGTGGCCGCCACGAGCCTGCCGCCTTTTGTGTCGCGTGACGAGCTGCGACACTCGCCCAAGAAGCCCACGTCAGGCGATCCGATCGTCATCACGGCCCGTCCCGAACACTCCCGGCCGCTTACCGAAGTCACGCTGCTCTTGGAGACGCGCGTGGCGCCCTACCAGACGGCCACCAGCAGTGAACTGCCGATGCGCGACGACGGCCGGCAAGGCGACGCCGTCGCGGGCGACGGCGTCTACTCCGCGCAGCTCGACCCGCAGGCCTCGCAGACGCTGGTCCGCTATCGGGTGCGCGTCGCGGACGCAGTCGGCGCATCGGCAACCTGGCCCGACCTGCTCGACCCCAACCCCAACGGTGCCTTCTTTACTTATGACGGCGAGCATGAGTCACGCATGCCGGCCTACTTCCTGATCGTGCCCACGGCCACGCAGAAGGCGCTGGACGCGAACATCTGGCTGAGCGAATTCCTCGATGCGACCCTCGTCGCCGACGGAGTCGTCTACGACCACATCGGCATCCATTATCGGGGCCGCGGCTGGCGTGTACATCCCAAGAAGAGCTACCACATTGCCTTCAACAAGGGCGAGTTCTTTCGGGGCCAGAGTCGCCTGGATCTGGCGATGCATTTCCCCACAATGCAGCACATGACGCACCAGCTGATGGCCGCCGCCGGCGCGCAGCCGTTGGGCTCGGAGCCCATCAAGCTGTTCCGCAACGGAAAGCTCTTCGGCCTGATGCTGGCCCAGGAGTCGCCCAACTCGTCGTGGCTCGATGCGAACGACCTCGGTGACGGCGAAGTCTACAAGGCCAGCGCTGCTCCCAACTTCAGCCAGACCGGCTTCACGGGCACGCTGATGGCCGACCTCGACTACTTCGCCGACTCTTCCGTCTACCCACGGCTGTACGAGAAGAAAGGGGACGCACTGGGATCGTACGACTCCATCATCCAGCTCACCAACGTGATTGCCAACACGCCCGACGACCAGCTCGTCGTGAAACTGCGCGAAACGATCGAACTCGATTCGTGGCTGACCCAGTGGGCGGTGAATGTCATCGGCGGCAATGGAGACATCATCGGCACGAACTTCACGCTCGTGCGTCCCGAGGCTTTGCAGGCGAAGTGGCAGATGCGTTCCTTTGACTTCAGCCACTTCTTCGGCTGCCAGATGCTCGACTTCGTCGACGTCATCTGCAATCCTTACACGCAGGATCCGTTCCTCTACTACAACCACTTCCACCACCGGGTGATGAAGCACCCGCAGTTGAAGGACCGTTTCCTGCACATTCTCGAGGACCTGCTGAAGCATCAACTGAGTCCCGAGCGCGTGAGCGGTTGGATCGACCGTACGTTCCAGATGTACGAAGCCGACCGCCTGCAGGAAGTGGCCCTCAATATCCCGGGGCCTCCGACCCACTATGTGGTCCACGGTTCGGACCAGCGTGAGATCAAGGAGTACTATGCGAAGCGGGCAGCCTGGCTGATGGACCAGTGGATTCCCGCGCAGGGAATCCAGCCGCTGGCCAATCAACATCCGACGATCGTGTTGCGGCCAGCAACGCAGGACGACACGGCGGCCACGATTCGGTGGACGCACGCCGATACCGAGAACGATGCCTCGGTGGTGGACCTGTTCTGGAGCGATGGCAAATGGAGGAGCTTCCAGCCGATCCCCGGCGGCCAGGGGCTCAACGCGGCCGACGGCCAGTTTCGCTGGGGTTCGCCACCGGGCCGCTTGAACTCGGAAGTCTTCATCCAAGCGGTGATCCGCGACAGCAAGTCGGACTTGGTAGGGCGCGACATGTCGTACCTCACGCCTCCGCCGCCGACTCCGCAGATCAGCATCAGCGGTACGGACAAGAACCTGCTCACGATCACCCGGGGCATGGGCGCCAACGACGCGGAGAGCGAACCGCTGCTCTACACGACCGATGGAACCGACCCGCGCGGCGCGGATGGACGCCCGTCAGTTACGGCCCGCGTCTACACCGGTCCCGTGACACTGACGCAGAATGGCATGGTCCGCGTGCGCGCAGTTGCAGGCATGCCGGAGGGACCGTTCGACTGGAGCGACATGGCGGAAACGTTCGCCGTGGTGGAGGTTCCCGAACTGGTCGTGACGGAAGTGATGTACAACCCGGTCCCCGGCACGGACTACGAATTCATCGAGCTTTTCAATCGAGGCGACAAGCCGATCACGCTGCGCGACATCGTGGCTGATGGACGCGGACCGCTGTTCGACTTTTCCAAGAGTTTGATTCCCGTGCTGGCACCGCAGGAGTACATCGTGCTGGTGAAGAACCTGGCGAAGTTCCAGGAGCACTACGACACTCGCCAGGTCAAGATTGCCGGAGTGTTCGAACTGAGTCTCAGCAACACGACGCAGAACATCAACCTGAAGCTCGGTCCTGACCCGACACCTTTCCTGACCTTCAAGTTCGTCGATACGTGGCATCCGTCGACGGATGGAGGCGGCCCGTCGTTGGTGCTGGCCGATCCGCATGTGCAGCGGGAGGCGATGAACGCGGCCGCTGCGTGGCGTCCGAGCCTGAGCACCGACGGATCGCCGGGCCGAGCCGACACGGCGATCCCCGACATTAACCTGGACATGAAGGTCGACGCCCGCGACCTCGACTTGCTCTGCGAACGCATCGCCGCGCGGGACTTGCGGTACGACTTTTCGCAGGACGGTCGCATGGACAGTGCGGACCTGCTGCGTGTCGTGCAGGACGTCCTGAAGACAACGGCGGGGGACGCGAACCTGGACGGGATCTTCAACACGGCCGACCTGGTGGCCGTGTTCCAGGCGGGACTTTACGAGGCTGTCGGTGGCGAGCGAGCAACGTGGGGCACGGGCGACTGGGACTGCGACGGGCGTTTCACGACGCGGGACCTGGTGCTGGCGTTCCAGTCGGGCGGCTACTTGTCGGCCGCGCGGCCCGCGGCGGACGAGGCCGCTGCGGCGGGTCCGCTGCTCGCCGACACCTCACGCTCGGCGGACGTGGCGGCAGCCATCGCGGCGTTCTGGGCCGACGAGGGCGACTGGCAGGAAGACCGCTGAAGCCGCGACATCGCCATGGTCCGACGGCCGCACGAATCCGCGCATTCCGCAGCGGCGCGGCCAGCGCAGGCTACAGCAGTCCGCGCGCGTAGGCGCGGAACTCACGCATGTCCGCGGGCGGTGCGGGACCCACGATGACGGGGCCATGCTCCGGCGCGGGATGAAGGCCGTGGCTGCCTCGCACCAGACGGGCATCCAGAGGCACGATGTCCATCTTGTAGCGGAAGCCGAGCTTCTTCTGCGCCAGCCGCAAGGCCGCGCGGGCCGGTGATGTCATGAAGAGTTCCACCGGATCGTAGCCCGGCTTGCGATGGATATCGACCGTGCGAGCGAAGTCGGGCGCACGACGGTCGTCGAGCCAGTAGTAGTAGGTGAACCAGGCGTCTCGGTCGGCCAGCGCGATGCAGTCTCCCGACCGCGGATGGTCGAGTTCGATTTCCTCGGGCGCGACCACGCGGTCGATGCCTGGTGACGCAGCCAGCAGCGCGCGCACGTCGGCACGCCTTGCTGGGTCGCGCACATACACGTGCGCCACCTGGTGGTCGGCCACCGCGAAAGCCTCCGACTCGCCAGGCATCAGCAGCTCGCCAAACGGCCCGTCGCGCACCACCAGAAGCCCCGCCTCTCTCAAGATGCGATTGACGTGCACGGGCCGCGACACGGGGACCAGACCGTACTCCGAGACCACCACGACCCGCGCGCCGATCTCGCCCGCCGCCTCCATCACCCAGCTCGCGCACCGGTCCACTTCCCGCACTCGCTCCGGCGAATGCTCCGGCAGACGCTGGAAGTCGTAGTCCAGATGCGGCAGGTAGACGAGCGTCAACTGCGGCCGGTTGCGGCGCATGACCAGGGCGGACGCCTTGGCAATCCATTCGGAACTGGCGAGCCCCGCCTTCGGACCCCAGAAGGCGTGAAACGGAAAGGCGCCCAACTGCCCCTGCAGTTCGCAGCCTGTGCGGTCCAGGATGTCGAACACCTTGGAACCATCGCAGCCATAATGCGGCTTGGGCGTGGCACTCCAAGTCACCGGCGCGTTCTGGTTGAACCACCAGAACATTTTCGCGGTCGATAGGCCCTCATACAGGAGCGGACCGCGGATCAATGAGTTCGCCTGCTGCCAGAAGCGGATTTCTGCCGTGTCTCGATAGTACCAGCCATTGCCGACGATCCCGTGACTGCGCGGAGGCAGGCCGGTGAGCATCGTGGCTTGCGAAGTGCAGGTGACCGCCGGCAACGGACTGCGCCAGGGAACCGCTTCGCCCACCGATGCGAGCGTCGGAGCGTACTGGAGTAGATGAGGGGTCAACCCCACGACGTTCAGGATGCAAAGTCGATCCATGCATTTCCCCACAAGCGTCCGCAAACTGGTTTGGCCCCAGCCCGCCTCCGGATCGAGCCCCAACCGGCTGCCGGTGACCGCTCCTCCGAGCCAAGACCCGGACGCGTACCCGGTAGCTGCCTGGGCGTGAGACGTTCAGCGGGCGATTCTACCCCAACCGGTTAACCACTTCGTGACGCCCGAGAGTTGGCCGAGCGTTTCCGAAATGAAGCATCGGCGGAATGGCACTGGCAGTGACACAGGGCTGCACGGTCATTTTCGCTGTCCTGCAGCGATCACGGGCCCCTTTCCGCCCTCCACCCGGAAAAATCCCCACTTTCGGTTGAATCAGTACAATCCAAAGATACTATTCAAGGAGGGGCAGAAAGGAGTGCGGATGAGCATGCTCGATCCGGGCCTTCCCGCGACAGGCCCCGCCACCACGGTGGCTCTCCTGAGGTCCCTGACTGATCCGTGTACCACCCCCATTTACCAGGATACTTGCCATGAAACGCCACGCCATCCTCCGCCGATCCGTTGGTGGCAGCCTGCTTCTGCTGGCCTGCTCGGCCAGTTCGCACCTTCATGCGGCCGTCGCCACCTGGGGCGACGAGTTGAACAACGCGCCGACCGTCGTGCGTCCGGATGGCAACGTCTGGCGCGACTATCCACCCGGTGAAGCGGGCGGACAGTTGAACGCTTTGGTCGAGCAGCGTCCTGAGACGTGGTTCGTACCGCGTCGCCGGGCGGCTGGCGAGGGCAGCGTTCCGTGGAACGGACAGGCCAGCAACAAGGGGCCGCTGCAAAACATGTCCGACATGACGTTCCAGTTTCGCTTCAAGCTGGGCTCCGACCCCAACACCGACCCTACCAACGTGTGGGAACCGCGGACGGATACGGACGGACTGGAGGCGGACGTCATCGACAACAACCTCTTTACCATCGAGCAGGAAACGTACGGCACCGTCAAGTGGGGCTGGACGTTCGGCTACGAACGGCGTCCCGATGCCGATGCCTGGCCGATTGTCGATGGCAACCTGCGCGGCGTGTCGATGCAGTTCTTCGGCAAGGCCAACCGTGACTTCAACTACACGGCACTCGCCTGGGACACACACCCGCTGGAAAACAACAAGTGGTACGTCGGCCGCGTGGTGGCCGACTGGAACGGTCCCGAGAACCCCGACTCGACCATCAGCATCTACCTCGGACCGGATGAGAACAACCTGCAGTTGCTGCTGCGGGAAGATTCCGACCCGTCGCAACCATTCACGCAGTCGCTCTTCGAATCGGACGACGTCTATCTGGGCGACTACAACTTGACGGTGATCAAGCACGGCCGCTGGGGTGCGGTGGAGTTCGACTATTTCCGGGCGTATGCGGGCGTGCTGCCCGTCGATGTGCCGTTGCTCCCCGCCGTCTCCTCGCCAACAGGCGATTTCAACCAGGATGGCGTACTGGATGCGGCGGACATCAATGCGTTGACCACCGCCGTCCGAGGCGGCACGAATCCGCTGCCTTACGACCTGAACAACGACAAACTGGTGAACGACTCGGACCGAAACGCCTGGGTCTCGGACCTGAAGAAGACCTGGTTCGGCGACGCGAACCTCGACATGGAGTTCAACAGCCTGGACCTGGTGCTGACGTTCCAGGATGGCCAGTTCGAGGATGCGACGCCCGGCAATTCGCTGTGGGAGTCGGGAGACTGGGATGGCGACGGCGACTTCACTACCGGGGACTTCGTGCTGGCCTTCCAGGGCGGCGGTTACGAAAAGGGTCCGAAGCCGGCGGTGGCGGCCGTTCCGGAACCGACGGGACTTCTGCCGCTGCTGTTCGGTGGTCTGCTCACGGCAGCGCTGCGACGACGTCGCTAACCCGGTCGCTGGGCTTGAGCCTCACAAGGCCCCGCGACGCGATGGTTGGCCAGGCGTGGCGGGCGAGGGTCCCCTGTGACTTGGGTGCCTCCGCGCCAATGCGTCTCATGACTCGTCCGATCCCAGGGCGTCGCCCCAAACGTCGTCGATCGACTCGGCCCATAACGCCGCTTCCCAACCGGCGGGCGTCGCAGCCAGCGGCGGCTCGCCGACGAGGGCGGCGGAAGCCGACTCAGTCGCTGCCGCCGCCCGGTTCGCGTTCAACAGATTCAGGATCAGCAGCGCGTCCATCGCGGTGGCGTACCCGTCGTCGTTCACGTCATAGAAGTATTCCGTCCCGTGCGGTGGCGGCGCGAATGAGGCAGCGGGTTGCTGCGCCAAACGTCCCTCCGCCAGGCGACCTGAGTTCAGCATATTAAAGATTACCAGCGCGTCCAGCGGCGAGACCACGCCATCGCGGTTCGCGTCCAGCGCGTTGATTGAATTGCGCCACGGGTTGACCGACACGTCGGTGCCCGGCCCCCGGTAGACGATCGTATTCTTGCCCCCGCCCGCCAGAATGACGTCCGCGCGATTGGTGTGCACGATGGAATCGTCGTCCTGGCCGGTCACGATGCGGTTCAAGCCCCCCAGGTCCTCGACGGAGTTGCGTCCGTCACCAGCCACGATCACGTCGTCCCCGTCAGAAGTCATGATGGCATCCTCGCCGGAGCCCGTCATGATCTCGTTGCTGCCGCCCGAATCCTCAATCCGGTTCACTCCGCCGTCGGCACGCACTTTGTCATCGCCCGGTCCCGTCTTCACAACGGCTCCCGCGGATCCCACACGGATCGTGTTGTCGCCCGACAGATCGGTCACTTCCGCGAAGCCACTGCTGGCCAGGATCCAGTCGTTGCCTTCCCCGCCATCGACGACCAGCGGCAGGAGCCGGCTACCCGTGACCGACATGCGATCGTCACCCGCCTGTCCGCGCAGGGCGAGGCGAGCGACCTGGCCGGCTGGGATGGCACGCATGAACGACACCTTCCTGTCCCAGCGGGCCATCACGGACACGAATCGCGGTCCGGCATTCACCGTGATCTCGTCCGCTCCATTCGACCCCACGACGCGCAGTTCCCGGTCCACCACCTGCACGCCCGCGACCGGATAATGGACGGTGGACCGCAACGTCGCGCCGCTGGCCATATCCAGCAGGGTGACCGCGGCATCGTAATGGCCCGGCGAGCGATAGACGTGCGTCTTGACAAAATCACGCGTCGTGCCGTTGAGTTCCAGTCGATCCT
>JBIIEC010000260.1:0-8816 GCA_044238045.1 Pirellulaceae bacterium
TCCTCGCGCTCACCGGCATCGGCTGCCGCTACGGGCGATGACGCGACGCTGACACAGGCATCCGCTGCGCACACGCTTCGCTTTCTCCTCCTCTCAAGGGTGATTCCCATGGACCGACGAGACTTCCTTCGCACCGCCGCGATCGCCACGACCCCCGCGCTGCTCGGACTGCCCGCGACATCTACGATGCTGGAAGCGGCCGAGGCTTCGTATGGCGACCTTACGATGCAGGCGTTGGCCACCGACCACTATCGGCTGATCTTCACGCCCGACCAGCCCCGCCCCCTGCGGCTGCTCCAGCTGACCGACACGCACTTCCATCCGGGCGACTCGACGAACGACGCCACCGACGGCATGCTGCGGACGATCGTCGCGCGGGAGAAGCCCGACTTCGTCGTGCACACGGGCGACTTCGTGAACAACGACTCCAAGGACAAGGTCGAGTGGCAGGGGATGGAGATCCTCAACGGGCTGGGAGTTCCCTGGACGCTGTGCTTCGGCAACCACGACTATCCGGTGCACAAGGCGCCCGGTTCGCTGCCGCTGGAGGAGATTCGCCAGCGGATGAAAAATGGATTCCAAGGGTTTGTCGACGAGCCTTCCGGGCGGCACTACTGCTATCGTTACGACGTGCACGCGGAGCCGGTGCCGGCCGAAGCGGGCGGGGAAGCGAAGCCGACCGCCTGCCTGTTCTTCTTCCAGGTGGGCTACGCCACCGGCGATCGCCGCATCTCGGACCCCCAGTTGGCCTGGCTCACGCGACAGCTGGAACAGGATGCCAAGCGAGGCATCGACGCGCCGATCACCGTCTTCGTGCATATCCCGCTCCTCGAGTACCACCAACTATTCGAGTCGGGCAAGGCGAAGGGCCAGCGCGGCGAAGCGGTCTGCTACGACAGTGACACGGGCGAGTCGTTCGAGAAGTTCTCGGCCTCGAAACGCGTCCATGGCGTCTTCTGCGGCCACGACCACGTGAACAACTTTGCCGGCCTGTGGCAGGACGTCGAACTGGCGTACGGACGCGTCACGGGCTGGGGCGGCTACGGCCCCACCGACTGGCAGCGGGGTGGCCGCCTGCTGTCCCTCGACCTGCAAGCGCCGCGTGCGAAGCTGACGCATGCGGAAGTCTTTTAGCGGATCGCGGCGGGGCACACCTCGCGGCGGGGCCATCACGCCGCGTTTACAGGCCAATTAGGGCGGGGCAATCACGCCGCGATTACAGATAAGCCAGCAGCTTGTCCGCGATGAACTGGCGGATCTCGTCGCGCACCCTTCGGTAGTGGGCCAGGCCTTCCTCCTCCGTCGCTGCGGTCTTCGCCAGCTTCGGCGGGTCGTCGAAGCCCACGTGCACGACGCGCGCCTTGGTGAGGAACGCGGGGCAGTTCTCATCCGCATGGCCACACACGGTGATCACCAGGTCCAGCGGCACCTGCTCCAGTGTGCTCGCCAGCTTCGACGACTGGCCGGTGATGTCGACGCCCGCCTCGGCCATCACGCGCACCGCGTTCGGATTCATGCCGTGCGCCTCGATTCCGGCCGAGTAGCATTCGAGCCGATCGCCCCACAGGTGCCGGGCCCAACCTTCGGCCATCTGGCTGCGACAGGAATTGCCCGTGCACAGGAACAACACTTTTTGTTTCATCGAACTCCACCTTTCAAGCTCATGGGACAGCACGATCTCGAATAAAAAAAAGACGACGCTTACAGCGAGGACGAGGCGTGCTGCAGGAGTTGCCGCAGCGGCTTGCAGCCGACCGGAGGCTCTGGCTGCCAGTCCACCAGCCAGCTGCGCGCGGCATGACGATGGACCACCTCCTCCACGAACCGCAGTTCCGCACGCTGCCGCTCCACCAGGCCCGGATCGGTAACCGGCAGCGCCAGGAGGCTCTGGTTGATCACCCAGCCCCACGGCTCGATCGCGGCGCGACGCAGGTCTTCCTGCAGCGCGCTGGCCTCGTGCACGGGAGTCGCTTCGGGAAGCGTCACGACCAGCACGCAGGTGAACGCCGGATCGCGGAGGCGAGGTAATAGTTGCCGTACCGAATCCGGCAGGTGGCTCGCCTGCCGCGACACCTCGCGATGGTACGCCAGGGCGGCGTCGAGCAGCAGGACGGTGTGGCCGGTGGGCGCCGTATCGAGTACGACCAGCCGATCGCTGCCCAGCGCAACCGTATCGGCGAACGCGCGAAACACGGCGATCTCTTCGGTGCACGGCGAGCGAAGGTCTTCCTCCAGCAGCGCGCGACCCCGCGCGTCCAGTTCCGCACCCGCTCGCCCCAGGACCTCCTGCGAATAACGCTCTGTCTCCGCCTGGGGATCGATGCGGCCGATGGTCAGCGTCGGAGGCAGCGGATCGCTGGACATCGCCGCCACCAGATGCGCCGCCGGGTCGGTCGTGGAAAGATGCACGGCGAGACCGCGGTCGGCCAGGGCCAGCGCGAGCGCAGCGGCGACGGTGGTCTTGCCAACGCCGCCCTTGCCCATGGCGAGCACCACACCGTGTCCGCGAGCCGCAAGTTCGTCCGCCAGTTCCCGCAACGGCGGCAGCGCCGCATACTCCCGCCGCGCCGCACCGCCGTCGACCTCCGCATGGCCTGCGCTGGCGCGACGCTTATCCGCCGATACCTCACCAGCGATCACGTTCGCCCGCTCGACCCCCGGCCCACTGTCATCGACACCCGGCCCACTGTCATCGACACCCGGCCCACAGTCATCGACACCCAGCCCCGAAGCGGCCAGCGATCGCAGCGCGTCGAGCCCCACGGTACCCTGGCCGAAGTATCCGAAGTGCATTCGCGGCGCGCGCCGCAGATCCTCAGGCAGGTCCGCCAACGCCTGCTCGCCGCGCCGCTGCAGCGCGGCGGCCCAGGGGTCGCTTGGATCCCGTGCGACAAACACGCCGTTCACCAGCAACTGCCAGTTGTGGATCCCTAGTTCGGCCAGCTCGCGACCGGTGCGCGACGCCTCCCGCAGGGCCGACCGTTCCGGCCGCGCGACCAGCAGGAAGGTCGTTCGCTCGGCATCGGCCAGCGAGCGTACCGTCTGCTGGTAGAGTTGCTGCTGCGAGGCCAGTCCCGCCAAGGGCCCCAGGCACGACGTACCGGTCGTATTCTCCTCCAGGAATCCCGACCATGCCGAAGGCAAGGTCAGCAGGCGCAGCGTATGGCCCGTCGGCGCCGTGTCGAACACGACATGGTCCACGTCGCTGGTCGCCGATGGATCGCCCAGAAGGCGGGAGAATTCGTCGAAGGCCGCGATCTCCGTCGTGCACGATCCCGAGAACTGCTCCTCCATGCTGGCGATCGCCGCGGGCGGCAGGACTCCTCGATAGGGGCCCACCATGCGTTCGCGATAGCGAGCGGCCGCCGCCACCGGATCCAGGTTCAGGGCACGCAAGCCTTCCGCACCAGGCACCTGCGTGGGCTCCGCGCCGATCCGCACTCCCAGCACCTCATCCAGATTCGACGCCGGATCGGTGGACACCAGCAGGACGCGAAGCCCGCGTTGGGCCAGCACGACGGCGGTGGCGCAGGCAAGCGAAGTCTTGCCAACTCCGCCCTTGCCCGTGAAGAACAGGTTCCGCGTCGGTCGATCGAGAAAGTCCACCGGCTGCTCCTTGGGGCGCAGAAGTTCAGATCAGCAACATGACGAGTCACCGCAACAGCCGTCTTGCCCCAGCACGGGCAAGCCGATCTCGACGGCAGCATCGCGAGTCGGCCCGGTGTCGGCGAGTTGCAACCATTGGGCCATCTGCTGCCGCGTCGGATAGTCCCGCTCGCTCACCAGACGTCCATCGACGAACACCAAGGGCAGGCATTCCACGCCCTGCCGCAATCGCTGCTGCACGTCGGCCCGCGCAACAAACGCCTGCGGCTGCTGCGCCAGGTTATATCGTTCGACACACACGCCGCGAGACTGCAGCCAGTCGAGGTCAGCGGCGAAGCGAGGCAGCACCGGATCGACTTCCGGGCCGCAAATCCCCGTGGAACAGCAGAGCGCGCGATCGTAAACCTGCAGCGAGTGCTGCGAGTCGCCGACAGCCTTCGATCCGCAGCAACCGGCCAGCGGCAACGGCACAAACGGCTCGATGCTTTCCGCCGGAGTCGCCGCGTGTCGCGAACCAACGTCGGCCGCGTTACCAGTCAGCTGCTCCGACGGCTTCACCGCGAACACCTGTACGCTATCCGCATAGGCATTCACGTCGAAACGACGAAATACTTCCGCCAATCCATCGTGCACGATCGTACCTTGCGGCGCATCACCGCCACAACAGCTGGCGACTGGTTCTGTCGAACAGCAGGCCGACGCGCCGGCCTGCGCGTAGACATTCAAGTCCGAATGCGTTTCGTGAATCACGACCTCCACGAAGCCCGCTTCGCGCAGCAGCTCCGCGTACTCCCGCATCAGCATCGCGCCCGCAAGGCAGCCGATGTAGGCCTGCAGGTCGTCACGCACCTCCAAGGGCAGTGGCTGCTTCAAGGCGATGTCGCTGGCGGCGAGCCGCCCGCCCGGCTTGAGGACGCGGATCATCTCCCGGAACGCCGCTCGTTTATCGGGCAGCAGGTTGATGACACAATTGCTCAGAATGCAGTCGACCGACTGATCGGCCAGCGGCAGGCGATCAACGGCCGCGAGATGGAACGCGACGTTCGTCGCGCCCGCGCGTTCGGCGTTAGCCACCGCGCGTTGAATCATCGCGGGCGTCATGTCGATGCCGATCACGCGGCCGGTGGAGCCCACACGGCGAGCCGCCAGCAGCACATCCAGCCCCCCGCCACAACCAAGGTCGACGACCACCTCCCCTTCGCGCAAACCGGCGATGGCGACGGGATTGCCGCACGAGAGTCCCAGGTTGGCCTCCGCTGGCAACGACCGCAGGTCCTCCGCCGAATAGCCGAAGGCCTCCGCGACCTGCCGCACACCCGCCGACTCGTTCGACAACCGACTGCGGGCCACCTCCCCATACTGCTCCTGAATGACGCGCAACGGATCGGCCGCGGCAGCCTGCGCATCGTCCCGGTTGGTTGTGTGTGCCATGGAGTTCTCCCTTGCTAATGAACTGCGGTGCCTGCAAAAAGCGGTGACAACGAACTTCGTTGCCGCCCCGTAGTGCGGCAGTCTTCACGCGCGACTGGACCGCTGCGAGCCGCGTCCGCTTCGTCCCGTCCGTTCGACTCCCCCCAAGCCGGCCAGGGCCCTGCGGAGTTCCTCGAGCGCCTCGCGCCGAATCTCGTAGCAGACCTTCGGTCCGTCCACTTCTCCCACCACGACTCCTGCCTGCTTGAGGATCTTCAGGTGTTGGGAAACGGTGGACTGCGCCAGCGGCAACTGGCCAACAATCTCTCCGCACACACAGTTGTCTCGCTCCAGCAGCAACCGCACGATGCGGACACGAGCAGGATGGGCCAACGCCCACGCCAGTTCGGCCAGCCGCTCCGATGCGGCATCCTCCGCCATTTCCAGCGGCCGGTCGTCACAGCAACTCGACTGCGGAGCCTTCTTCTTCGCACGCATGCGCACCATCCTCCGCGGCGAATAGAATCATCGCCAATTGACGATGAACGATAGGCAAGCAACTGCCCAGCGTCAAGCGGGCGGTCGCGCGTTGCTCCCCGTTTCTTAGTCGGCACACGCCATGCGTCGCAAGCTGCTGGCCCGTCCCACACGCGAAGATCGAGTCGGAAAACGTCGCGCGACCGCGAACGACAGAAGGCCCCGGACCGGATGCTGATGGCACGGCCCCGTTGTCGGATTCTTCCGGCAAAAGGGCCCTAGGGCGATCCCTAGACCGGAACGAAGTGGAACGACTCGAGGGTCACTTCGTGGGCTTGGCCATTCAGAGGCGCCAAGCCGCTCATCAGCCAGAAGTTCATCCGCGGGTGCATGCGTTGCTGGGAGACTTTGGCGCCGGCGTATGTCCAGTCGCGCAGCGGCGCGACCGACGTGTCGGTGCCTTCCCAGCATCGCCCGCGCACCGAAGTGCCGTTCCACGTCAGGCTGATCGTCAACTGCGTTGCCGCGCCCGTCGAGAATCGACTCATGCTGTCGCTGCCCCACGGCTGCACGACGAACTGGCCGTTCGCGTTGTTCGGATCGCCCCACCGCGCCAACTCGAAGTCCACCTCGTTGTTGTCGTCGCGGTAGAGGAACAGCCCCAGAATGGTGTTGGGATCAAACGAGCCGAGGTTGGGCGCGGAGATGGTCCAGGTGTAGGTGCCGTGTCCCATGGGACGCAAGCCCACCATCTCGGCGGACTGCCAGTTGCCGGCCTGCTGATTGATCGCCAGGTGGGCATGCCCCTGCGCATCGACCCAGACGTTCTGTTCTGAATCCGAAAAATGATTCGGCCCGGGTCCCAGGAACGCTCCCGCCTTCACGCCCCAATACTGACCGGCGAAGGGAACCAGTCGAGCGAACGACTCGCCAAACTCACACGTCTGCACGGTCGCGCCGGGCGTCCACTGGCAATGATCCCAACCGAGGCCACCGACGAGGGATCGTGTGGCGACCAGGGTGCCGCCCGACTGGTTCAACAGCACGTTCGTGACATCGTCGTTGCCCGCTCCCCCGTCGGTCGCCACCGTGAGCGCACCGGTGCTGCCCGGTCGCGCAGTCGAGAAGGCGTGGAGCACGTCTTTGTCGGCCCCGCCGAAGGCCGAGAGCCGCGCGGTGCCGTCGACCTCGCTGTCGACCTGCCAGTCGATGTCATCATCGCCCGCTCGGCCGTTGATCGAAACATCCAGAACGCGCGTCGCGGCAATCGGCTGGCCGTTGGTCCGCACCGTCGCGACATCGCGGCCCGCGCCGAGGTCGATGGCGACGGTCCTGGAGCGGGACAAGGCCTCGATGGTCTCGTACGTCACGCTATCGTCGCCGACGCCCGCCGCGACACTGACCTTCGCGAGCGTCCCCGGCGCGTAGGTCCGCGAAACGCCATCGCACGAAGCGACCAGCGCCGTCGCCGACTCCTGAACGCGAACCTGGTTCGCGGCACCATCCCCGGTAATCGTCAGCGTCGCCGACTTCACACCGAAGGTGCAGGCCATCACCCGGCGCGACTCCAACGACTCGAAGCCCGCACCGACCGACATCCCGCGGGATGGTCGCCGGTTCACACGTCGACGCCAGAAGCCCAACATGACACTTTCCTTTTTTCCACCAACGCGATGCCAGAAGATCGCGTCTCGATCCACTTCCTCGCGAGCGTCCTAGGAACGACCGCACCCTCAGACAGTTCGATGGGTCTTGCCCAGTTCCGAGAAGACATGGTCGAGCACTTCGTGCGCCACATCATGCGAGCCGTGCTGCCGGTCTGCCAGGCGTTCCCGCAGACGTTCGGCGAGGCCCTCGATGCGACGACTTTCCAAGCCGTCGACCCGTGCCGCGAGGTTACGTTCGACTCGCTCCTGCGATTCGCCCGCCTTGTCGCGCCGTTTGTCGGCCGTTGCCTTCCACGAAGAGGAACCCTGCTTCAGGCGACCACCGAACGACTGGGCCATGACGATGTCGGTGAGACGCTGCTGAACGTCGTCCGCTCCCGGCGCCCCCTGCTGCGTGGCCTGCAGCCCCTTGCCCGCAACGGCCGCCGGCGGCGGGTCGGCGATGCCCTGGGGGTTGGTGTTGCCGACCGAGAGGCCGAACGAGTCGGTCAGCGCGGGGCTGGCGAGCGTCCGAGCCGACGCGTAGCGATAGACGCGGTCCGTACCACTGTCGACGACCCAGAGGTCCTGCGAGCCGTTAGCGGGATCGAGCGTAATGCCGGTCGGCAGTTTGTTGGCCGTGTTCAGGAGCCACGAGTTCTGCAGCGTGATGCCGCCCGTGGCCGTCGTGACCGCATAACGGAAGACGCGGTCCTTGGCGGCGTCGTTCACGACCCACAGGTAGGACCCGCTGGCATCACTGCCGAAGACGAGGTCCTTGGGATTTGTATTGCCGCTGCCCAGCACGAAACTCGTGGCAGTCGCCGAACCGGAAAGGCGGCTCGCCGCTCCGGCGTAGTAGAAGACACGATCGGCGCGAGCATCCACCAGCCAGACGTTCGTGCCGTCGGTGGCGATACCCTCCACGGTGGCATTATTCGCCATGGAACCGGCGACCCACGACCCGAGCAGGCTTCCGCTGTTGTTATAGACATAGACGGTCTTGTTCCGATCCACCACCCAGACCTTGTCGGCGGCCGCCGTCGTCGCGATACCTCGCGGCGCCGTGTTCGCTACGTTGATCGTGTAGTTCTCCACCGGCGCGCCCGTCGCATCGTATTCGTAGGACTGATCCGGGGCTCCATCGTTCACCACGTAGAACTTCGTCTCGGGCGCCGGTTCGTCATCGGTATTGATGACACTGACATCCGCCGGATTGCGGCCGGCATAGACGGAGTCGGCCGAAGCGGCCGCGCCGAGCACCACCGAGTAGGCCACGTTGCCATCGGACACCAAGTCGTCCAATCCCGTGACCGTCACGGTCTGGGGCACGTTCCAATCAGCAGGAGTGAAAACAACCGAAGGTGTATTGACGGCTCCTTCCGTCGCATCGCTGGAACTCACGGGAATCGTGACGTCCGCCGTCGGTTCCGTGGCGAGTACCAGCGTAAAGCTCACCGTGCCACCCGCTTCCGAGGTCGTCGTGCCTGTCGGCGTTCCCACGACAATCGCCGCCGTGTCGTTGTCGGTGTTGGAGAGTCCAACGTCGGCCGCATCCAAGCCTTGGTAGGCGGGATCGGTGCTGGTCGCCGGGGAGAGGACGATCGAGTAGGCCACGTTCCCGTCATCGACCAGGTCGTCCAGACCCGTCACGGAAACCGTTTGCGGCAGGTTCCA
>JBIIEC010000261.1:0-8815 GCA_044238045.1 Pirellulaceae bacterium
CTCCCGCATGAGACCCATCGGCCTCCACGGCACGCTCGTACAAGGCACAGGCTTCTTCGGGCTTGCCGCCGAGTGCCGCAACCGTGGCCCCGCGCTGGTACAGATACTCGGCAGTCTGCTCCACCGCGCCCGACAGCCCGTCGAGAACTCGCAGCGCCCCCTCAAGGTCACCAGCGGACCGCAGCGACTCCGTGACCCCCAGATCGCACATGCCGGAGTCATAGCCTGCCCGCTTCGCGGACTCAAAACTCGTCACCGACCGGGCATAGTCGGCCAGACTGCGGTAGGCCAAGGCCTGATAGTAGTGAGCGAGTGCTCCTCCGTCGCCGGTCGCCAGCGTCTGAATCGCTTGGGAGTATCGCCCGAGCAGGTACTGACAGACGCCCAGTCGCACGGCCGAAGCGGGCGTGTGCGACTCTCGCCGATCCAACTCCACCACGGCGTCCCGGAACACGGCCAGACGCGCCGGATCCTGCCCCACCGCGTTGACAATCTTATTGATCTCCTGGGGACCGAACGAACCATCCGCCAGGACCGCGTCACGAACATCGAAATCCACGAGTTGAGCCATGATCTTCGCTACCTGCTGCTATGCATCGTTAGTCACGAACCAAGTGCGGCCCAGGATGGCACGCATCGTCGCATGAAGCCGACTGAAACCTGACGACACCCACCGTGAATCAGGGCGGCCTTGCGAATCCAAGAAAGGAGAAAAGCCAGCGAAGGGAGTCGAACCCTTAACCCCCGCATTACGAATGCGGTGCTCTGCCGATTGAAGCTACGCTGGCAGTCTCTATCCGCTCCATCCTTACCTAAACCACCCACCCCTGAGACAGGACCTATGGCGATGCTTCCCTTGAGCGGGAGACTGCCACCAGCTGGCCCCGGTGGTTCGACGGAGACGGTTGACGCGATATTCGATCTATCTCGTCGACCGCAACGCAGCTCTGGATTCGCATCTTTGTCCGGGGGCGTTACACCCTCCGTGACCCGCTGATCTCACGCCACGCATCTCCAGCGATCCTCCCCGGTTGGTTCCACCAATTATCAGGGCAGGGTCCATGTGGAAACGAGGAGTTTAACGCACGGCGAGCTGGTCGGCAATCGAGGTCCACCACGGCGCCCCATTTTTTTATCCAACCCCACGCCCCTCCGACAATCTACACCCCGAAGCCTTCGGGCCAACAACGGCGATTCGGTCTCCAGGGACTCGACCGCCCTTCTAGCCCCGCCCCGAAACATAGGGCAAACAGGGAAGACAAATCGACGTTCACGAAAACCGTCCAGCCAGACAGACAGGCGAACCGAAGGGAAACGGACGAATCGACAGCTGGGATCGCCGATCGCGAGCACCGGGGGCTTCAGGACACCGTCCATCCCCCCAAAAACTCGCAAGAAAACTTGAAACAAACCTCCCCGTGGTTATGATGAGGGAGGCCCGCGGAAAATTCCGATTATTTAACCGCGAACTACTTGCAATCGCCCGCGCTACGAGTTTTAATCACGGCTCGACGGGGAGCTTGCATCGCAAGCACCCACATCATGGTCTCCCAACGGAGGGTTCTACTGCACAAACCTGCCTAGAATCGCGGAAAGCGTTCGCTTCACGCGTCTCGGGATAGCAATACGTGCAGACTTGAACCCTTCATCTGGTCGTTCCTCGACCCACGTACCTGCTCCCGATTGGCGGCTGTGAAGTTCGCTTGGCAGGCTCTCATGCTGCGCTTTCCGCGGCCCCATTCAGGCACTTGCGAGTTTCGCGTTGTGATCAGCCGATGCAACCCTAGGTTCATCGAAGCTGGCATGACGCATGGTCGATGGAGTGGCCACTACTTCGACCGGCAAATGACCGATCACCTTGGATACTTCGTGCGTTGATTTAATGGAGCTGCGAGTTATGAAGAAACGCTACTACTTGCTGGCGCTGGCGGCGCTGTTGGGAGCCCCCTGGATGGGCACCTCCCAGGCTGCTCCCGTGCCACTGTCGAGCCTGCTCGCCCCGGGGCAGACCCTGCAGTCAGGCGACAAGATCTTTTCGAACTTCACCTACACCCGGAACGGCGACATGCCGTCGGCGGCTGGGGTGAGCGTCGAGCCGGTGAAGAACCCCACGGGGGACTTCGGAGTCCGCTTTTCGGGCGGCTTCGTGGACCGCATCGGCGGCGATGCGTCCGACGCCCTGATTACGTTCGACGTCAGCGTTGCCCCTGGGGCTGGGCACCTGATCAAGGGAGCCATCCTGCAGGCGAATCCGGCGGTCTTCGCGGGAAACGGCTTGGCTTCGGTGACCGAGACCTTCCTGCCCTCGATCTCCGACCAGAAGCTCGTCGTGTACGACTTCGGCGGGGGTGACGATAAACTGCTGGACTCCATCACCTTCAGCAGTGCCTACGCTACGCTGCCCGTCCAGAAGGACATCATCCTGCACGCCACCGGACAGACGGGGGCCGTGACGATGTCGTTCGTGGACCAGTACTTCCCCCAGATTCAGGTTCCCGAGCCGACGGGGGCCACGCTGGCCCTCATCGGGCTGGCTGCCGCCAGCCTGTTCCGTCGTCGTTAACCTGAGGCTGCCGAACCGACGCCGAGCGGATCTCGCACCGCCCGGCTACACGGTAACTCATGAAAACCCGCGCCAGCCATGGCGCGGGTTTTTTTGTCGCAGGCCGAATCGACATCCAACGCCAGCAATCGCCCCGTGCGGCCCGCGACTTCGGGTCTAAATTCCCGTCGATTCGCCCCGATCGCTGCTGCTATAATCCCCGCCTGACGTTTGATACCACTCGCACGCGTTCAACAGGCCCCACCATGGATCCCACTCACGGCAACACCAACCAGCCCCTGGAAGACCTGGACCACTGGGAAGACGACCTCCGCCAGCGATACCCGGAGCCGGAGAAGCCGCGTTCAGCGTTCCGGAACTACGAGGCCAGCACCCGTCCGTCGGTGCGTGAGTTCTATCGACTCAATCACCAGTTCCAGTGCGTCGACTTCGTCCGGCAGAAGCGAGCAGAATACCTGCCGCTGCAGAAGCGACACATGAGCGTGTGGGAGGCCATCGAACTGCTGAACACGCTCGTCGACGACAGCGACCCGGACATCGACCTGCCACAGATCGAGCACCTGATGCAGACGGCCGAGGCCATTCGCGCGGACGGCCACCCGCGCTGGTTCGTCCTCACCGGCCTGATCCATGACCTCGGCAAGATCCTCTGCCTTTACGGCGAACCCCAATGGGCTGTCGTGGGCGACACATTCCCCGTCGGTTGCGAATTCTCGGACTCCATCGTCCTGCATGACTTCTTCGAGACGAATCCCGACAAGACCGACCCGCGCTACAACTCGCCGCTGGGAATCTACCAGGAGCACTGCGGCTTGGATCAGGTCATGATGTCGTGGGGACATGACGAGTACCTGTACCATGTCGTGAAGAACTACCTTCCGCTCGAAGGTCTCTACATGATCCGGTACCACTCGTTCTACCCGGCCCATCGAGAGAACGCCTACCAGCATCTCATGAACGCCCAGGATGTGGCGATGTTCGAGTGGGTCCGCAAGTTTAACCCGTATGACCTCTACACGAAGAGCCAAAAACGCGTGGACGTCGAGAGCCTGCGCCCGTACTACGAAGACTTGATCAGCGAGTACTTTCCCGCCGAGATCGACTGGTAGTCCTGCCAGAATCAACAGGTAACTCCATGCCCCGCGTCATCAACGACAACTGGAGCCCACGCGTCGCGCGCGGGTTGCGTGTGTGGATTGCCGGCCTGGCCATCGCCTTGGCGGCGACTCAATCTGGAGCGGCGTTCGCCGATGAACTTGGCCCCGAGCCACAGCCTCGGGCGCACGCGCACAACGATTACGAGCACCCGCGACCGCTTCTGGATGCGCTCGAGCAGGGGTTTTGCAACGTGGAAGCCGACGTTCACCTCGTCGACGGCGAACTGCTTGTCGCGCATGATGCGAACGAGACCAACCCCGACCGCACTCTCCGAAAGCTCTACCTGCACCCCTTGCAGGAACGCGTGCGCAGCAACGGCGGTCGCGTCTACACTGACGGACCGACGTTCACCTTGCTGGTCGACTTCAAGTCCTCCGGCAAGGAAACGTACGCCGCGTTGGAGAACGAACTGCGTCCATTCCATGAGATGCTCGTCCGGTATGAGAACGGCAAGCGTCACGAGAACGCTGTCGAGATCATCATCAGCGGCGACCGACCCACGGAGGTCGTCGCCGACCAGTCAGTCCGATTCGCCAGCATTGACGGGCGCCTCCGAGACCTCGACCAACTGCCGCAGCGGCATGTGATCCCCCTGATCAGCGACAACTGGAACCTCCACTTCCGCTGGCGCGGCGATGGCGACCTGCCGGCGGAAGAGTCCGCCAAGCTTCGGGGGCTTGTGAAAGCCGCGCACGAGCAGGGCCGGCGCGTGCGTTTCTGGGCGATCCCCGATCAGGCGAACGCCTGGAGAATCATGGCCGATCATGGAGTCGACCTCATCAACACGGACAATCTGGCGGGACTCGCCGAGTTCCTCCGGGCCCGCGATGACAAGGCGTCCACTGGCCAGTGACGCGGACGACCGTCCATCAGTCGGATCCACCGTTCCCCGACGGAAACCGCGCAGCCGCGAGGAAGTCGAGTTCCGGCAACCGCGTTTCGTGAAGCGTCATGTCAGCCAGGCACTCCCCCATGCCGGCCGCGAACTTGAACCCGTGTCCCGAGAAGCCTGCGGCGTAGACGGCACGCGAGTTGTCAGGGTGCCGATCGATGATGAAATGCTCGTCGGGCGTCATCGTATACATGCACACCTCATGGCGGGTCCGGGTGCTGGACACCGAAGGCAGGCACGCCCGGACGAAGCCATCAATCCGCGCCGTATCCATCGGATCCATGGTTCGATCCACGAGCGTCGGATCGGCCGCGCGTTCTCCACGCGTATGCTCGGCTACCTTGACACCCACGTCTCCAAAAGCAGGAAAACCATAGAAGGAGCCTTCCGGCAACTCATAAAAGAAGGCCGGACAACGTGCATCCACATGAAAGCGACGGTCGTCGCAATGGAACCAGTGGAGATGCTTGCGAACCACATGAAGCGGCAATCGGATCGGGAGTTGGGCAGGGGCCCAAGGCCCGAGACAGAGGACGACTCCTTCGGCTCTGTCCACTCCCGCATCGGTCACCACCTCACAGTGCCCCTGCTCGATCCGTATCTGGCGAACGGCCGTGTGGGTGCGAACCTCTGCACCGTAACGCTGGGCAACCTCCACCGCCGCCTCCACGCAACGCTCGACATAGAGGAAGCCGGCATTCGCCTCAAAGATGATGTCCATGCCCTCGGGGATATGGAGCGAGGGAAAACGTCGGGCGGACTCGGCGGGCGTGAGCGTTTCGATCGGCAGTTGATGCGTGGAGGCGCTGCGACGAATCCCCTGCATGGTCGGCCCCGTTTCCACGCCCACCTCCAGCAGGCCCACCCGCTCAAACAAACGCCTGCCGCATTCCGCCTCCAGTCGCTCCCACTGCTGGTATGCCTGCCGCAACAAGGGCACGTAGTCGGGGTGCTCGAAGTAGGCCTGGCGAATAATCCGAGTCTGCCCGTGCGAACTTCCTCGATCATGGGCAACGCCATAGGACTCGATGCCCAGCACCTTCGCTCCACGCCGAGCCAGGGAGCAAAGAGCCGCACTCCCCATTCCGCCGAGTCCTACCACAATCCGATCGTACGTGGCCATGGGAGTCCCCTGATAGCGAGTCTGGAAACGAAGGCTGCGGCTGCCTCGACATCGTACCCAGCCCTTCGTGAAATTGGTACGCTAACCGGCGACGGAGCGGTTGTCGACTCTTCACCATCCCCATGTCGCCACTCATGCAACTTCTCATCGACGGATACAACGTCCTGTTCGCCGCCGGTGCCATGCCCCGTCGTTCCGGACCGGGCGAACTGGCCCGCTCTCGCGAATGGCTGCTGAAGCTGCTGTTCGATCACCTCGAAACCTGCAGACTCGCAGCCACTACGATTGTCTTCGATGCCAAGGATGGGCCCCGACACCTGTCTCCTGAATACCATGTCCGTGGCGTCCAGGTGCTGTTTGCCCGAGATCACGAAGAGGCGGACGACCTGATTGAGACCCTGATTCGGCAGCACGCCTCGCCCAAGAAACTGACGGTTGTCACGAGTGACCTGCGTCTGCGGGAGGCGGCGAGGCGGCGGCGATGCCGAGTCGTGCCCAGCGACGAGTGGCTGGATTTCATTGTGGAGCAGCAGCCGGCGGCCACCTCCAGCAGGGAGGCGTCTCGGGCAACTCGCCCTGATTCACGCGACGTGCCGATCGGGGACGGAGAGGTAGAGGAGTGGCTGCAGTTTTTTGGAAGCAAACCGCTCCTGCCTGCGGAGCCAGCCACCAAGGGCCCGAAGCTGCCGCCGGCCCCAACTGCGATCGCCCAGCCGCGTTCGTCAAAAGGCGTTGAACCGCGAAGCAGTGGTTCACGCCCCAAGAAAGGCCCCCCGCCCGACGACTCGGCGAAGAAAGGGGCCGAGCCCCGGCCTGCAAACCGGGCACCCGCTCAGCGAAGCCGTAGAAGCTCCTCCCCAGCTGCTGACCAATCCCCCCCAGGCAAAGCAGACCGGGCCACCCCAAGCGAAGCAGACCGGGCCAAGCCTTCCAGCAGGAGAAAGGCCCCCTTCCCGCAGAAGCCATTGGACCGCGAAACCCAGGAATGGTCTCCGTTTCCACCCGGCTACGGGGAGGACTTGCTCGAACCTCCCCCGTCGTGAGCCCCTTCTTCCAAACCGTGCGCTGGGGCCGCGGAGGCTTGGCCTCCACGCCACCAGGCAGCAGCAGAATTCAGGAAGACGCCCCGCGTGATCAGACGGGTGTCTCAGCCTCCGAAGCCTGGTACTTCCGTGCCTTGTCCGAAATATCCTTGCGGCACCAGGCACCGTCCCAGCGAATGCATTTGACCGCTTTGTACGCCTGCAATTTGGCAGCAGAGATCGAATTCCCCAAGGCCGTCACGCCCAATACGCGGCCGCCGTCGGTGACGACCTCGCCATCCCGCAGTCGCGTCCCGGCATGGAAAACCTTGACATCGGGGAGGGCGTCCGCCTCCGCAAGCCCTCGGATCGGCAGGCCTTTTTCGTAGCCTCCCGGATACCCCTCACTCGCCATGACGACGCATACGGCCGGCCGCGGATCCCATTCCAGTGGCGGCAATTCAACGAGACGTCCGTCCACCGTGGCCTCCAGCAAGTCGAGGAGGTCGGACTTCAGACGCATCAGCAGAGGCTGGCACTCGGGATCGCCAAACCGCACGTTGTATTCCAGGACTTTCGGCCCCTGGTTCGTCACCATGATCCCCGCGTAGAGCACGCCCTGAAACGGCCGGCGTTTCCGCTTCATGGCGTGAATCGTCGGCACCAACACCTGCTCTTCGATCCTCCGCAGCATGGCGTCGTCGACCAGTCCCGTGGGGCTGTAGGCTCCCATGCCGCCAGTATTCGGGCCCGTATCCCCGTCGTAAGCGGCCTTGTGATCCTGGGCGGGTGGCAAAGTTACGATGGTTTGACCATCGGTAATGGCGATAACACTGGCTTCATCACCCTCCAGGCGGTCCTCGATCACCATCTGCTGACCGGCAGCCCCAAACTCCCTCTGCTCCGCGATGCGATCGATCGCTTCCAG
The DNA here is from genome assembly GCA_044238045.1 of Pirellulaceae bacterium. Taxonomy (GTDB): domain Bacteria; phylum Planctomycetota; class Planctomycetia; order Pirellulales; family Pirellulaceae; genus CAZUJM01. Next base: position 7,687 of record JBIIEC010000261.1, read on the forward strand.
GGCATCCTCCTTGTACCGGCAGACGATGACCCCTTTTCCTGAAGCCAGTCCATCCGCCTTGACGACAACCGGAACGTCGTTCGTCTCGCGGTAACGCTCGTTGATGAAAAGCTTGGCGGTGGAAGCATCCCGGAAGGTGCGGTACTCGGCCGTCGGCACATCCGCGAAACGGAGCAGGTTCTTACAGAAGACCTTGCTGGCCTCCAGCTCCGCAGCGGCCTTTTTAGGGCCAAATACCCGGAGCTTCGCGGACTGCATGGCATCCACAATGCCGATGGCCAGGGGGGCCTCGGGGCCAACGACAACGAGCCCGACTCGGTTCTTCTTGGCGAATTCGACGAGCCGGGGGATGTCGTCAACGGCGATGGGTACGTTCTCGGCCAGCGAACTGGTGCCGGCATTTCCGGGTGCGACAAAAATGCGCTCCACCCTCCGACTTTGCCCCAACTTCCACACCAAGGCATGCTCGCGACCACCGTTTCCAACCACCAGAACTCTCATCTCGCATGCCCCCAGAAGCTTGGAAATCAAGACCTTCCGCCCAACACTACCGCAGATTGACCTCGGTTCCAAGTACGCGTAGACTCTGCCCCGTCGGGACTTCGGGGACCAGGTGGAGCAGGTCGCGCCGACCATCAGGTCGGCTTGACAAAACAAGGCCCAAAGATACAACAGGATAGCGATTTGTGAAAATTGTCACGAGGTAGTGAGCAGGTAAGCCGGACGCGACCCTGCCATCTCTGGTGCGGTGACTCTCACCGCATCCAACGCGACTCCGCCAGCCGGTGACGGCCCGGGTAAGTAGCGGTTCCGATCAGCCTACGACGATTTCTATTCCGGCCTCAATCACGGGTGTGGGAATGGCAGACAAGAAAAAAATGTCAGTTGAGGACATCCTGGCCGCCTGCCGCGGCGGCGCTGCGGCTCCGTCGGATGAGTCTGCGTCGGCGGGTCCACCTGCCGCATCCGCTGGCGAAACTCCGGCACCGAAAGCGCCCAAGCCGGCAACTCCGGCCACTGCGGGATCCGCGAAGGCTCCCGGGTCGATGAGTGTGGCGGATATTCTGGCGGCCGCTCGCGGTGCGACGGCGACGCCGGCAGCGGAGAAGCCGGCGGCAGCAAAGCCGGC
>JBIIEC010000262.1:0-8809 GCA_044238045.1 Pirellulaceae bacterium
GAGGCCATGGCTGCCAAGAGAGAGTTGGTCGGCCGATCGTCGATCGCGTTCGAGTTCTCCGGTCCGGACACGGAGTCCGATGGCCCGTCACCTGCGCCGGGCTCTGGAAGACCTCGATCGCCGCACGTGACCGAAGTCAGCGTACTCGACAGATGGGCGGCTGTTGTCCACTGCGCCAGACGCTGTAGCAACGCCTCCTCATCCCACAACGGCTCCAGCGATGCGGCCTCCACCCATTCGAAGGCCCATGCCGCCAGTCCCCTGTCGGACCGGATCAGATGACGCCAGACCTCCGCCGGCACGCGCGCATGGACACCGCATTGCGGGGAACTACCGACGCGAAGGACTGCGGGCTTTTCTGCGGGCTTTTCTGCCGGAAGCTCCGAGGGCAGTTCCGCAGTGCCACCCGCGTCCGCCATCCCAAGAGCGGGCTCTGGCGGCTGCAGGGAAGAAAGTAGCAGCCACAGCGAGTCGATGGTGCTCAGGAAATACCAGTCACCATGCAGAGAACGCCACGCGAGCCTTCCCGGAAGTTGCTCGGAGGCACCCATTGGTCTCGACGGCGATTCTTGAAGCGAAACGCCGTTCCCTTCCGTTCTTCTGCGCTGCTGAGATGTAGGTCGACTGGGCCGGGCTCGACTAGGCCGGGGGGACCATTCGCATCGAGCGCCCCCACGGGGCCGCAGCGGAAGATGTCCGCTGCGTTACCCGCCTCGGGACGGCACTTCAAAGCCACCGTCCCGGGTGCGTCGATCACCGCGTCAAGTCGTCGACGGCTCAGGCAGCCGACACCGGCTCCAGCAGCAGCAGCTCGCAAGCCCGATCCAGCAGCTTGTCCACCGTGAAGGGCTTCTGCAGGAAGTCGTTGGCTCCCGCCTCGCGAAGATCGGCGACCTTGTCGTTCTCGATCATTCCCGAGATGCAGACGATCTTGACCTCATCCAGCGTCTTGTCGCTGCGAACCCGCACGCAGACCTCGCGGCCGTTGATATCCGGCAGCATGACGTCCAGCACCACCAGGTCCGGGCGGAACTCCTTGACCAGCATGCCGGCGTCGAAGCCGTTGTTGGCGGTCCGGATATCGAACCGGCCATCCTGGTCGAAGGCGTCGCGCATCAGTTCCACGAGCTCCTCGTCGTCGTCCACGATGAGGACCTTGCGTTTGCCGCTCTCAAGAGCCTCCGTGGGGATCCCGTTGTCCTTCATGAACGCGAACAACTGGTCGCGGGGAATCCGGCGGAATCGACTGCCGGGCACGCGAAACCCTTTCAGCTGTCCCGAATCGAAGCAGCGAATGATCGTCTGCTGACTCACCTTGCAGATCTTGGCTGCCTCACCCGTCGTGTAAACCGTTTTCATGGCTACGAATATCCTTCCCTAGCCTCTCGGAACTTCCACCGGGAACGTGCGGGTCGGCTGAACAACACCCCACTCGCCGCTGCCGGTCGAGAATCCCTAAATCCCTCGTTGAACGGGGTGAAGCCGCATGTTCAGAACACACAACTTACCCGCCCATTCACACTCGGCCCAGCTATCGCCAATCGGTCAGCTTTGCCGAGCTTTCCAATGCTTCGTATTATAGGATTCTTAACGCGGGCGTCAAGATTGATAAGCAAGCTGCAAATGCCAACCACAAAAGGACTTACAACAAAGGCACTGCAAAAGACGCCCGGTCATGCCAAGTTTTCTAATCGGCTTAAGGGTCCCAAAAGTGTTGTAAATCTCCAAATTGATAGGACCCTCACGACCTATCGTCCCCTCCCAGACTTCACATCCGGCCCGCGTCGTCGGCTTCCAACGTGTCGGACTGGGAGGCTTGGGGCTGCGTGCTTTGCCCCGGGGTCGGATCGGCGGCGTTCTGGGGACTGCGGGGGGCAGTGATGTGGGTGGTGAGCAGCGCCAGGTCGGCGGGCGTGATGCCACTGATGCGTCCGGCCTGGGCGAGATTCTCGGGTCGAATCCGCTGCAGCTTCTCCCGCGCTTCCGCTCGCAGGTGCCGGATCGCTCCATAGTCCAGACTGGCTGGAATCTGCTTTTCTGCGAGGCGTTTCTGCCGATCCACCTGCTGATCCTGGAGTGCAACATAGCCCTCGTACTTGATGTCCCAGACTACCTGCTCGGCCAGTTCCGCATCGAGCGTGCGCAGTTCGGGCCAGCGATCCAGGACGTAGGTCCAGTCGATTTCGGGCCGGCGTAGGAAACGCAGCAGCGGCACCTCCTCGGCGCGGCGCGTGGCGAGTTCCTCGCGGATCGCCTGCATGGCGGCTTCTTTTCGCTGCCACTGCTGCCAGCGGCGATCGCTGCAGAGGCCTGCGGCGGCGGCCAAGGGCGTGAGGCGTCGGTCGGCGTTGTCGTGGCGCAGCCGCAAACGATACTCGGCGCGACTGGTGAACATGCGGTACGGTTCGTCCACGCCGCGCGTGACCAGATCGTCGACCAGCACGCCCATGTAGGCCTGGTCGCGGGCGAGGACGAGCGGATCCTTTCCCTGCAGCGCCAGCCCCGCGTTCGCACCGGCCAGCAGTCCCTGCGCCGCAGCCTCTTCGTAGCCCGTCGTCCCATTGATCTGGCCGGCGAAATACAGCCCCCGCACCTGCTTGGTTTCCAGCGATGCCTGCAACTGGTCAGGCGGACAGAAGTCATACTCCACGGCATACCCGTATCGCATGACCTGGGCCTCGCGCAGCGCAGGGATCTCGCGCAAGATCGCATCCTGCACATCGCGCGGCAGGCTCGTCGAAATGCCGTTCACATAGTATTCGTCGGTGGCATATCCCTCGGGTTCGAGAAACAGCTGGTGCTGCGTCTTGTCCGCGAACCGGACGATCTTATCCTCGATGGAGGGGCAGTAACGCGGGCCGCTGGAGGCGATCTGGCCGGTGTACATCGGAGCCCGGTGGAGGTTGGCCCGGATCAGCGCGTGGACCTGTTCGTTCGTGTAGCAGATCCAGCACGGCAGCTGCTCGACGGCCAATCGTTCGGTGAGAAACGAGAAGGGCTGGGGCGAATCATCCCCCGGCTGCAGCTCGCACTGTCCGAAGTCGATGGTGCGTCCGTGGATGCGTGGCGGAGTTCCTGTCTTGAAGCGGGCAACGCGGAATCCGAGGCGGCGGAGTGCTCCGCTGATCCCCTGGGTCGTGCCTTCTCCCGCGCGGCCTCCGGGCGTCTGCGATTCGCCCGTGTGCATCAGCGCCTGCAGGAACGTGCCCGTGGTGAGGATCACGCAGCGGGCTCGGTATTCGGCATGGCCGCGGACACGGACGCCGACCATCCGCGTCCCACCCTGCCCCTCCTCGGTCAGCAGGTCCTCGACCACCTCCTGCTTCAAGTGCAGGCCCGGCTGCTGCTCGACCACCCGCTTGATCTCCAGCTGGTAGCGTTTCTTGTCGGCCTGCGCGCGGGGCCCGTGCATGGCGGGACCCTTGCGGCGATTGAGCAGCCGAAACTGCAGTCCCGTGGCGTCGATGGCCCGCCCCATCGCTCCCCCCAGCGCATCGATCTCCCGGACGATCTGCCCCTTGCCCACGCCTCCAATCGCCGGATTGCAGCTCATCGCGCCCACGGTATCGAGGCTGATCGACAGCAGGGCCGTGCGCGCCCCCAGACGCGCTGCAGCCAGCGCCGCTTCCGCACCCGCGTGGCCAGCTCCAACGACCACCACATCGTAGTCATACCGTGAACTTGACTGCATGCTGTCCTCCCCTGGGCTGCGGACGTTTTCGGAAGAGTCCGCGGCGCGGATCCCCCAGGCCTCCAGTGTAAGGACAAGCGTTCGGAGGCGGGAGGGAGCCCGGCATCGCGTCTCCAACCGTGGGCCGAAGTCCCCCCCGGAATCAACGCCGGCAAAGCCAGTTCGCGTGCCTCCGGCGTCGCCTGCTCGCCAACTCCAGAACGAAACAGGCCGCGAAGCGTCTGCTCCGCGGCCTGTTCAGAAGTCGTTGTCATCCGCGACGGCAGCCTCCGATCGCTCGGCCGCTGCCGCCCGTTCCCGGACTACGCGTCGGACCGATCATCCAGCGAATCCAGGGCCAGCGCCGTGGCCACATCGGCCAGCCAGTCACTCGCCTCGCCCGGCTCGGACTCCGGCCCGACATCCCAGATCGAACCGGCCTCGGGAGCCGGACCGATGACCGCCGTGGCCTGTCCGGAGCGAGCGGGCGCGGCAAACGCCTGCTCGACCACCGACACCGGAGCCGCCTTGCGGGGCTCGATGTCCAGCGCGGCACCGACAATCTGCGTATCGACCAGCGACGCCGGCACCGCCGCACGCGCTCGCTGCGGCGTGTTCAGGTAGTTGATGACCCGCAGGGCGTCCAGCGGCGACAGGAACCCATCGCCCGTGACATCCAGGTACGGCGGCGGGCTGAACGGCGACGAGCTGATCGGCGGCGGCGGCAGCGGCCGGGAACCTCGCTGGTTGATCTCGTTGATCACCAGCAGGGCATCCAGCGGCACGACCTGCCCACTGTTGTCGACATCCAGCGGATTAGCGGCGTTCTGCCACGGGAACGGCACGAACGGCGAAACCTGGACCTGATAGTCTTCGACTTCGCCATTGTCCGCGCGTCCCGTCGGGGCCAAGCCGCCCAAGGTGCTGAAGCGGAAGCGAGCGAAGGTGGTCCCCAGCTTCGCATCCGCGGGCACGTTGATCGACAGGGTGTTCGCGCCTCGCACCAGGGCCACGCGACTGATCACGCGGTCGCGGGCATTCTGGAAGCTGCCGTCCTGGTCGAGGTCGAGCCAGCCATCGAGGAAGCCGTTGATCGACGCGGTCACCGTCAGTTCGGTCGTCTTGCCGGGCGTGACCTTGCCCGAGAACGTCACGCCATCGTCGAACAGGTCGCCGCTGGCCGTCGCGTTCTGGCGGGCATCGAGTTCCGAATCGAGGCCGAAGCCCAGGTAGACGTTGGGCACCACCACGTGGCGAGGACCATCGTTGGTAAGCTTCGATGCGTACGGCGAATCCGGAGCATCGCCGAAGTCGAGGGCGGCCGGCAGTTCGACCGTCAGGATTGTCGCGAACGGCGCGGTCTGTTGGTTCGTCTGCAGCACATTGCCCGCGATATCGCGGATTCCGCCGATGCTCTGGTTCGGCAGGCCGTCCACCGTCGACGCTCCCTCCACAATCAGACGCCCCGCCGGATCAATGGCCGTCGACACGCCCGACAGCGAACTCTTGGCGATCGCATCCGCCAGCAGTTGCGAGAGGGTCGCCTGCGTGGTCGACTCGGTCGGCACATACGTGATGGCCAGGGCTCCCGGCGTGCTCGTGCCCGGCTGGCCCTGCCGCTGCAGGCTGCTGTTCTCGACGTCGATCTGCAGGTTGCTGGCTCCGCTGAGCGTCACCACGCCTCCCGGACCCACGATCGCCGTGACGCCCAGGGCGGCGCCGTTGATGGCCTGGGCCACCGCCTGCGCGAGCTCCCTCTGCGTCGAGTTGACGGTGAACGGCACGGGCGTCCGCCCCGCCGTCACGGCTCCGTTGTTGTTGAACTCAAACGCCCCCACGCGCGTCCCGTTCCGCACCGTGAACCGCTGTCCATCGGTGACCGCGCCCGCGGAACCCGTCTTGGAGAGACGCGAGCCGCTGGTGTCGAGCGTGGTGTTGAACGGCCCGCCGACGTGCACCTTGCCGGCCCCCAGGTTCTGCGACGCGAGGCCCAGGTTGGCGCCGTTGATGGCGGCCGCCGTGGCGTCGGCGACCTGGTCGGTCGTGGACGCTCCCTGGATGTTCACCGGCGTGCGGCCACTGGCCACGGAACCGTTCGAGTCGAACTCGAAGGTCACCGACCGAGTACCCACCGCGATCGTGAACGACTCGCCGTCGGAAACGTTCGGCACGCCGCCGAGGCTCGAGCCGATCACCAGCGCCAGGGGTTCGGGGACCACCACTGCATAGCCGCTGTCGAACTCAAAGAGCTGCGAATTGCCCTTGCGGTCGTCGATCCGGACCACCGTGCCGTCCGGCACCGGCACCCCGCTCGCCACGGCGATGAAGTCGCGGTTGAGCAGTTGGATGTCGTAGGTGTAGCCCGTGAGCCAGATGCCGGCCTGGGGCGTGAGCAGGATCTGGTTCGTCGTGGCCTGGTAGTCGAAGCGATAGTCGACTCCCGGCACCAGCACCTTGCCATCGCGACGGACAATCACCGACTCCGACGTCACCATCGCATCGTCGATGCCCGTGCCCGTGGCCGCGCCATCCTCGCCAAGATCCAGCAGCTGGATGACGAACGAGGACAGCGTCGCGTTCTCCAGCCGCACGATGTCCACCGCCGGATTCTGGTCAACTCCAGACGGATCGTTGTCCAGCGGGATGCGGAACTGGGCGATCGGACCGACGAAGTCCACGCGGTCGATCGCTCCACGATCCTTGAACACGTTGCGTCCCAGGCCCTCCGGCGCTTCCACCGTCGGATCGTCGATCCGCAGTTGGCCCAGCGCGTCGAAGGCGGGAGCGAGGATCGGCGAGCGACTGATTCCCAGCGGCTCCTTCACCGTCACCAGCGACGCCCGGTCTTCCAGCGAGTCGACCGAGCTGTCGATCAGCGGCGACTGGGCGGCCGGATAGAAGTTGCCCTGCTCCCGGTTCACGAACAGCTGCACATCGTTCGGGACTTCGATAACGAAGTCACCGCGGTTGATGTTGCGGGTGTTGTCGATGTTGCCCTGGAACAGGGTGCCGCCCAGGATGGCGGTGCGCGAAGTCTGATCGACGCGGATGCCCGTATTGAAGTTGACCACCACGTTGTTGAGGATCGTCGGATCGGCGTAGTCCTCCACGAGGATGCCCACGTCGATGAAATCCTTGTTGCGGAGCACGTCCTCCAGCGGGCTGGCCGGCGTCAGCTCCACTTGGTCCAGCGTGCCGCCACGGCCCACGATCGTGTTGTTCACGATCCGTCCGAACGGCACCACCGACTGCTGCGACTTCCAGTGGAACGGATAGAACCACTCGTCGGCGGTGAACGTCACTGTGCCGTTGCCAGGCAGTTGCGGATCGCCACCGCCAGCATCGGCCGCGCCGCGGATGATCTGGCTCTTGATGTCGCGCACGCCTTCGAGGTACACCTCGTCCAGCTTCGTCAGGTACGGCTTCACATCCAGGTTCGACTTGGCGATCGCCGCGTAGATCGCGGCCGCCATCTCCTGGCGGTCGGCGATCGGATCCGGCACCCAGTCGATCGTCGCGAAGGAGATCGGCAACGGCGTCTGGTCCGGCGTCTTGAACTCCAGCACCTGCGTCAGGCCGTTGTTGTCGGTGATGGCCAGCAGGTAGTGCAGCGACGGATCCGCGAAGATCTCCTGTTCGTTCGGCGCTCCGCCCGTGGGTCCCACGATGACGTGGCCGGATGGATCGCCATTGAACCGAATGCCGCCCTCGCCGCTTCCGGAGATGACGTTGTTGGAGATGACCACCGCCGGCGTCAGGTGCTGGTCGTTGATCTCGCGCAGGTTGCGCGACGCGCCAAACGACGGCGTGTAGTCGCCCGCCGAACCTTGCGAGTGCTTGACTTCGTCGAACGGATCGAAGGGGTTCGCCAGGCAGAAGCCGGGCAGGCCGTCGCTGGGCTGCCCTGGCGAGCAGGGGAAGTCGCGGAGCGAGTCTTCGACGACGATACCGAACAGGGCCGCGTCGCGGACGCGATTGCCATTGAGGATGATCTGGCCCTGGTCGCGGAACCGGTTTTGCGAACCCGACTCCTGCAGCACGACCGATTCCAGGTCGCCGCCGACCACGACAGGCGTGCCGAACAGATTGAGCCTGTCGGAGGTGCCTACCGAACCGACCGCCGCTCCGTTCGTGCCCGCCGCGGTAACGGCCAGCTTCTTGTCGAGGTAGAACCCATTGATCAGGTCGCGAATCCGCTCGACCAGCGTGAACGCCGAGTCGGCGGGCGCGAACGGAACCGGCACGCGTCCCGGGCGGACTCCGTTATTCAAGCCCTCTTCCTCGAATTCGAAGTCCACGCGGTTGCGACCGTCGGAGACAAAGAACGCCAACCCGTCGTAGGCATCCACTCCGGCCGGAACCAGCAGGCCCACGCTGTCGCTCAACCGATCGCGCGGGTCGAACGTACGGAATGGAATGATGCCGTTGGAGTAGTCCGCAGCGCGGCGGATTTCGACCTGGTATTCGCCGGTGAGGATCGTGCCCGGCGGCGGGACCACGTTCGACACGGCGCCGCCATCGGCTTCAAACGGATCCGGGAACTGCGGATCGACCGGCGGCCGCAGGTCGGCACCGCGTTCACCGAAGGCCGAGAAGCCGACGATCAGGTCGTCGACGTACAGGCCTTCAAAGGGCACCGTGAAGTTCTGCGTCTCGTCCGGGAACGAGTAGAGCCGTTCGTCGTTGCGATTCAGCTTGGGCGCGACGTTCTGGGCTCGCAAGGGGCTGTTGAACGCGCCGAGGTTGTCGCCGGGCAGTTGGCTGGTCAAGCCCAAGGGGCCGGGATTACTGACGCGATGGCCGATGATCGACACCGCGGGGCCAGCCACCTTGATGGCCGACAGCACGCCTGCGGCGAACGTATCGGCCAGCGGCTTGACCATGGCCTTCGCCACGTCCTCGGCCTTCATGCCCGCATGCACCACCACCGGGATGTTCTCCCCGGTGCCCGGAACGCCCTCCGAGGAGAGGCTGCTGCCCGCCGACAGTTCCAGCTTCAAGGCTCCCGCAAGGTTGATGCGGATGCCCTCCTGGTGCGGCACCACGCCGGTCGGGGCGCTGGCCTTGATGGCGGCCACGATCGAGTCGGCGATCTCCTGGCCCGTCTGGGAGCTGGAGTAAGCGACGGCGATATGGCCC
>JBIIEC010000011.1:0-31099 GCA_044238045.1 Pirellulaceae bacterium
ACCAGAAGAACATCGCCAGCAGCCCGAGACCGCCCACGGCAGCCGTGAAGTGGGGAAGCACCCAGGAGGCCGTCGTTGCACGCAAGGTACCCGGATCCGAAGCGGCCCCCAAGGCGGAGATCACCAAAATGGTCAGCATGCCCAACAGGGCGAAGGGAAAACTCCGACGCTTCAAACGAGTGCTGGAAGCCGCGAGATCCGGGGACAAACGATAGGTGTCCACGACCTCCTTGCACCATCGACTGGTGCCGATGAAGTAAGTCACGGAGATACTGTTGACCAGCAGGCCCACCAGGGAGGCGAGGATGCCCGCGTACATGTGCACCCGCGCGCGTCCCTGGGGAACTTCCAACCCCTGGAAGGCCTGCGTCAAATCAGCTTCGGTCTTGGCCAAGTCCTCGGCAGAAAGGCTTGCACGCTTCTCTGCCAACGTCTGCTGACGGCCTAGGAATTCTGCATAAAGTTCGTTGTACCCCCCGATCCGCAACCCCAAGCCAAGGGCGATGAAGAAGAGAGCCAGCGACACCACGGCCAATGACGCAAAAATCCTTGACACGCTATTTACTCCATCGCTTCCCGGGAAAACTCGCGCCAATGGTACCCGCCAGCCCAGAGACGACGCAACCGCCGACCTGCGGGCTTTCCGGGCTGACGGGAGCGTTGGTTGCCACCAATTCCAACCGCCATGAGGAGCGGGCGGTTGCTCGCCTTGCGACCCCAGGCCAAGACTGCCAAAATCCTGCCGCGTCAACTCCAAGACACGACAAGGGCTGCCATGAATCCATCCGCTTCTTCCCAGGGCTGCACCGTATTCTTGGTCCGTCACGGAGCCACGAACAGCAACCTGGCCACACCTCCCATCCTTCAAGGGCGGGCAATTGACGACCCGCTTTCAGCGACGGGCCAAACTCAGGCCTCGCATGCGGCGCGGCAGTTGGCCAGCGTTTCGCTCGCCGCCGTCTACAGCAGCCCTCTGCGCCGAGCCCAGGAGACGGCCCAGGCAATCGCCGATCCACACCAACTCCTGGTGCGGACGGCTCCCGAAATCACCGAAGTGGATGTGGGCCGCTGGGAACGCCTTAGCTGGGAGCACATTGCTCGAGAAGAACCGGAAGCCTTCCGGAACTTCCAGAGCGATCCGGGTCGCTACGGTTATCCTGAAGGAGAATCGCTCGCGGACGTCAGCAATCGCGTCGTGCCCGCGTTCCGCGCGATCGCGGCTCAGCACGCCGGGCAGTCGATTGCCATCGTCGGCCACAATGTCGTCAACCGTGCGTTCCTCGCATCGGCGCTGGAGCTGCCGCTCGCGCGTGCGCGCAACATCCACCAGGCAAACTGCTGCATCAACGTCTTGGAGTGGCAGGCCGACGCATGGAAGGTCGTGGCCATCAACTCGATCTTCCACCTGCCCCCGTCATGACAGGCTTCCCCGCTAACGGGAAGCCAAGAGACATGGAAACGACGCTCAAGGTCGCCGGCTTTCCGCACGCGCGCGGGTGACAAACTCATCAGTCTGGTCATCCACCTCGTTGTTTCCCGGCTTGTAGACGAACAGGATCGGATCCAGCTCGCCGTTAAACTGGACTTCAAAGAGTTCCATGGTGACCAGGGAACGGGACGACGAGCGACCCTTGTTCGCTTTTCCCGGTTCGTCATCACCAAAGCTGCGGCGAAAATCGATGTGGTAGGGAAACAGGTCGTCGCGCCCGACGAGAAGAAAGACCTGATCCGGCATCTGGTCCGGCAGCGAGTTGGCTTTCAAGGTCCCCTTCTCATCCACGAGGTCGGGGCGTCCCACGGAACGGGCAAGTTCCTGCGGGTTCCACTGACAGGCCACCGCCCAGACGGGCACTCCCTGGAACACAATCGGCTGCGGTTGGGAAAAGACAAAGTTGCGTCGCAAGCTGCCGAGCAACTGGGGCAAGCCGCCCCCGAGCAGGATCGGCATTCCGGCGTCGCCATCTCCGATCGCGCTGCGCACCCGCAGGAGATCCACGCGGACCAAGGAGGGTGTCGCCCCCACGTTGTCATGCATCCACAGAAAGCGGCCATCGCACACATGCAGCAGGCTCACCATGCGTTCGTCCGACTGAACGGAGAGCGAAAAACGCACTTGCACCCCCTGCTCCGCCCTTCGCTGCAGGTAGACCCCCGACCCCACGAGTTTTTGGCCAAACAGATGGACTCGATGCCGAATCTGGGCGGAGACGCTCTGGTGCTGGGAGATCTGCCGCACCACACGCTCCATCAACTCCTCGCCGGTCGCGATCGCCTCGGAGGAAACCTCCACGGGCGCTAACGACACCGGAGAAGCATCCTCGCCAGTCGCGGAGAACGTGCGGAAAACGCAGACCAGGAAGCAAGCAATCCGTAATGTCAATCTGGATTCCATCTGCCGATTCTGTGGGTTTTGCGAAAGATCCGGTCGCGACTTTTCCGAACTTAACCCCTAGACCGGCTGATCCGTACGCGGAGGATAGGCGTCGACCACGCAAACTCGCCTCCTCCCCGAAAGTTCAGCCGCGGCATTCTACGGACGAGCGGGCCACGGGTCTACGTGGATTCCCTGGCCCTCTTCCGCCCGAAGAAATGACCCATCAACCGGCCTCGATTCCCAGCCGCGCGAAAGCGACTGGGCTGCCCGGTTCTGTTGGAATATTTGCGTCGGTGACAAACCGATGGCAGTCGCGTCACAAAGGGGGGAAATATGAAGATGCGTCGCTGGACGTTGTCGTTGCTACTACTTTCAACCACCGGGCTGGTGGGATGCCAGATGACGGGAGGCCATAACCTGCCCCCCGCGTCGCGACTTGCCGAGCCGGGTCCTGGTGTTGGAGGACCGGGGCCGGGCGTGATCCCACCTCCGATTCCTCCCGGAGCCGCCGCTGGCATGGCCAGCCCGATGTCTCCCGCTCTCGCTGCCGCTGGCGCGGGCTACGCTAGCCCCGCAGGCGGCGTGCAGTTGGCCAGCTACGGCGGCGCCGAATGCGTCGGCGACTCCGGTGCCGGAGCTGTCGTCAGCAGGCAGGTCCAGGTCCTGTTCGGTCGCCCCGAGGCCATGCAGGTCCAGTGGGACGTATCGGGATCGGGCCAGTTCGACTCCTCGCCCATGGTGACTCCCGGGCGCCAGAACTTCCAGCAGGGCGGCATCTATCGCCTGAAGCTCACCAACGTCCCGGGTACCGGCCGCGAAGGTGTGGAACTCTACCCGACGCTGGAGATTGGCCCGCCGTCGTACAGGACGCTGGCCTACCTCGCCCACAACGCGATCCCGATCCAGCTGACGGAGGAGGATTTCGACCAGGTGCTGGCCGGCAACTTCGTGACGAAGGTCATCTACCTGCCGGATCCCGAGTTCCAGGGCCTTGCCGTGGCCGATGTCGCGACACTGGTCAGCACGCGACTTGATCCGGGTCTCGACCCGATCGAAGAGGCCAGCCACAAGGGTGCGATCCTCGCGATCCTTCGTGTCGGCAACAAGGACCTCGAGGTGCCGGGCGTCGAAACGGCCTCGCACGTCAGCCCGGCAGGCTTCGCTGGCGGCAGAGCTGCTGGCGGTGCAGACTGCCCGCCGTCGTCACCTGGCGTTGGACATGGCCACTTGGGCCAGCTGCACGGCTGCCTCCATGGCAACTGCCCGATCGGCGGCTACGCCCCGAACGTGATGAACGCGCCGCCGGGAGGCATGCCTGCGGACCTGATCTCAGGAGTCAACGTCCCGCAATATGGCATGCCCCATACGGGCACGCCGATCGGCTTGCCTGGCCCGCCGCATATTCCGCTCGGCGTGCCGGCCGGATTGCAGAAACACGTGATCGTGAACCACACCAAGATGCACATCCCGGACCCGGTGGAGAAGGTGAAGATCAACGTGAAGCAGCGTCCGGGCCTGAGTTATCCGCACCCCGTGTCGCGGGCTTGGGTGACGGAGGACACGATGCATCCGAACGTGCACTTTGGGCATCACGGATACGGCCAGGCGGTGCCGGGTCAGGTGCAGAATAACTGCGGCCCCGGCGGCATGCCCCAGGGAGGCGGTTACTAACCGCTCTCCCCACGCGGCCCGCAGGTTCAGGTCCGCAAGGAAAACCCTCGGCAGGATGCCCTTCCAGAAAGGCATCCTGCCTTTCGACCAGCAGTCCAACTTTTCGCGCCCGAAGAACCACACATCGAGCCACGAACCATGAACGACTCGTCACGCCATGGTGGTTTTCCACTTCGCATCCCGCGACGGGCCTTCTCCGCGTTCGGCCCCGTCTCCTTGGTGATCGCCGTGTCCACTGCGGTCACCATGGCCCTGGCGGTCGCCGCGGTTCACGCGGAGCCTACCGCTCACAACCTCTACAGGGCGAGCATGCCGCCTGGACTGGTTGGGCGAGCGAAATCCATGTCCTCTCCGGACCGTTACGGCTATGTTCAGTCGGTCGAAGTGCGCGTTCCCGAACAATGCCTCATCGCCCCCGCCGCAGGCGACTCCGCCACTCCGCAGGCAGGGTCGATGCGAGCCGGCCTGATGCTTGGCGATGTCTATCGCTTCAAGCTGACGAACATCCCCCAGCACGAGACGCAGGAACTCTATCCGAGCATTGAAGTGATCGACCGACTGCATCCGCCCGCGGGTGAAGAAGACCGCTTCCCGGTGCCCGTCGAGATCACCCAGGAGGATATCGAGTTGGCCCTCCGTGGTGACATGGTTGTACGCGTCATCTATGTGGAGGATCCCAGCCGCGCATTCCCGGAGTCGGAAGGCGACCGGCAACGATCGTTCGATGTGGCCGCCGGTGAAGATCCACTTCGCGTCGCTGATGACGAGGGGCGTCCCATTGCCATCTTGCGTCTCGGATCCAGGGTCCCCCTGGCTTCGGACGAGTTGGACGAGTTTCATTTCGGCTACCCGTCGCCGCGTGTGATCGTCGGTGGTTCCGACAGGCGCCGGCCCGAGTCGATGGAGACACGCCCAGCGTCCGGCGCGTTGAGCACTCCGACGCAACCCAGGTAGGCGGACCTGCAACACCTCACGTCTCACGACCGATGCGAGGACTCGAAACGCACCGGTCAGCAAATGCTGGGGACTCCTGGCTTCTCCTCAAGAGGAATTCGACCATGGTTTCACGGCTTGTGATGCTGACCGCTGTCGTGCTCACGGGATGCCAGACCATACTTCCGGCTCCCACGGACTCCGCTTCCATCCAGCCTTTGGCCTCCACCGCCGCAGGGGACGATCTGGCGATGGCGCCGGTCGTGGACATCAACCACCGGTGTGCATGCCACCCAGCCTCTCCATCGGCCCACTCGGAAACTTGCGTGGAGGCCGAAGCGACCTGCGATCCCGCGTGCGGTCCTGATGCGAACTGCGGCGGCGGTCTCTGGGAAGACGAATACCTGTGCGACGGAGGCGACCAAGGCGTTCATGTGCGTGTGGGACGACGAGGACAGGTCGACGGCCTCGACCCCGAAGACACGGTCGCCCATTTTGATACGCGCGATGGACGCACCCTAGTCAGGCCTTCCAACAGCGTCTGCATCTACGCCCCGCGATTCGCGGCGGTCCGCCAGGTCCTGCGGGCCCACGAAGACGACCTGCAGGTCGCCATGACGTCGCTCAACACCCCCCTGCCCCCTGTGGTCCAGGCCACGCCCCAGCGACCGCGGCAGGTGGAACTGCCCCTTCCTTCCCCCGACATCACCGGACTTCGCGGTGCCCTGGCTCACAAGGAACGTCTCCGCGAGGTGGAGCACATGAACGCGTTGCGAGTAGACGAATTCGCCAGCGAGTTCGCCGCGTTCGAGGACTTGCAGGTGATCCGCTTGGGGATTTACGACCGCCGCGAGCGGGCCACACTCCAGACATCGGCCGAAGCCGCGATCGCCTGGTCGATTCCCGTCGCCCCCGAGGTGCTGATCGAAGACGCGCCGGCCATCGTCGATACCACCACGGAAAGTCCGGCCACGGTCCATCACCTGGATGAGCGTGGGACGCCTCGACTGCGAGTGGTGAAGATTGCATCGCGGAGCACGGCCCTGCCCGGCGAGGAGGTCGAGTTCACGCTCCGCTTCGACAACCTGGGCGACCAACCCGTTTCCAAGGTCACGCTCATCGACCGCCTGACCACCCGCTTGGAATACGTCCCCGACTCGGCCCAATCGAGCCTTGAGGCGAGTTTCGGCACGTCCCCGCACGACAGCGGCTCCCTGACGCTACAATGGCAGATCCGCGAACCAGTTAAACCCGGACAGGGCGGCATCATTCGCTTCCGCTGCAAGGTGCGTTAAGCCCCCGGGGAACGCGCAGCAGCTTTCGTCTCGCCGACAAGAGAATCCTCGCTCGGGGTAGGCGCGCACGGACCAACTCTCCACGCGCCGCGCCCCCTGCCCTCTCGAGAGCCTGAATCATGGACCATTGGATAGCCGATCGAACGCGATCCTTCGACAGCAGTGGCATCCGCAAGGTTTTCGACCTGGCGGCGCACCTCAAAGATCCCGTCAACCTGTCGATCGGCCAGCCGGACTTCGACGTGCCGGAACCGCTCCGGCAGGCTTGCATCCAAGCTATCGAACAGGGCAAAAACAGCTACTCGCCCACGCAGGGCCTGGCCGCGCTTCGCACCCGGTTGCGAGACGAAATCCAGCAGCGTTACAACCACGCGGACAGGGACGTTTTCATCACTTCCGGCACGAGCGGAGGCCTGAACCTCGCGATCCTGTCGCTGGTCAACCCGGACGATGAAGTGATCATCTTCGATCCCTACTTCGTCATGTATGAACCACTCGTCCAACTTGTCGGTGGACGTCCTGTGCTCATCGACACCTATCCGCACTTCCGCATCGACCTCAACCGAGTGCGGGACGCGATCACTCCGCGCACCAAGATGATCCTGTTCAACAGCCCCGCGAACCCCACCGGGGTTGCGAACGAGGCCGCCGAGGTCGAGGGCCTCGCCAGCTTGGCAGCCGAGAAAGGCATCGTCTTGGTCTCGGACGAGATCTACAGCCTGTTCTGCTACGACCAGCCCTTCCTCTCGCCGGCTCGCTTCAATGAACAGACGCTGGTGATCGACGGATTTTCGAAAAGCCACGCCATGACCGGATGGCGGCTAGGCTTTGTCCATGGTCCATCCACCATCATCCAGACCATGCTGAAGCTCCAGCAATACACGTTCGTCTGCGCACCGCAACCCTCCCAGTGGGCCGGTCTGGCCGCGTTGGATTTCCCCATGGACCCATACATTGAGGCCTATCGCCAGAAACGCGACCGCATCGTCGCCGGGCTCTCGGACCTCTACGAAATCGAACAGCCGGGCGGAGCCTTCTACGTCTTTCCCAAGGTGCCGCAGGGGTCCGCGACGGACTTTGTGAATCGAGCCATCGAGAAATCGCTGCTGATCATCCCGGGGAAGATTTTCAGCCAGCGCGATACGCACTTCCGCATCTCGTACGCAGCTCCCGACAAGACGCTCGATCGCGGAATAGAGATCCTCCGCGAACTGGCCAAGGGGTAGTCGCGCCCCTCTCGAACGGGGCTCGCAAAAAAATAAAGCCGCCAGCGTCGATCGACGGCTGGCGGCTCTAGGTCAGGACTGGCGAAGCTCCAATCTCCCTGGGTTCGGGAAATCGGTGCGTCAGGCACTCTTGGACTGCGGCTTCATCTTGAGCAGTTTGTCGCGACCGTCGACGTGCTCCTCCGAGATCACGAACTTGGTGCCTGGCTCCTGGTCCGGCAGGTCGTACATGATGTCCAGCATCACCTCTTCGATGATGGAGCGCAGCCCGCGAGCACCGGTCTCTTTCGACAAAGCCCGGCGGGCGATGGCCTGCAGCGCTCCGTCCGTGAACTCCAACTCGCAATGCTCCATCTGGAAGAGGCTCTGGTACTGCCGCACCAACGCGTTCCGCGGCTCCTGCAGGACACGAATGAGGCCTGCTTCGTCCAGCGGCGTCAGGGCGCAGGTGACGGGCAGGCGTCCCACCAGTTCCGGAATCAGGCCAAATTCCAGGATGTCATCGCTGGTGACGTCCGGCAGCAGTTCCGCGAGGCCGCGGTCCCGATTCTCCGCGCTGGCCTGTCCGAAACCGATCGGCCGCTTGCCGAGACGGCGGCGAATGATGTCTTCCACGCCCACGAACGTACCACCGCAGATGAACAGGATGTTGCTGGTGTCCATCTGGATGTACTGCTGCTCGGGATGCTTTCGCCCGCCCTGGGGTGGAACGTTGGCAGTCGTCCCCTCCAGCATCTTCAGCAGAGCCTGCTGGACGCCCTCGCCCGACACATCCCGGGTGATGGACACGTTTTGGGAAGTCTTGCCGATCTTGTCGATCTCGTCGATGTACAAGACGCCCCGCTGGGCCGCTTCGATGTCGAAATCGGCTGCGTGCAGGAGCTTCAGCAGCAGGTTCTCGACATCCTCGCCCACATACCCCGCCTCCGTCAGAGTGGTCGCGTCGCCGATGGCGAACGGCACGTTCAGGACGCGGGCAAGCGTTCTGGCCAACAACGTCTTGCCCGAACCGGTCGGACCGATCAGCAGGATGTTCGACTTCTCAATCTCGATGTCGGACCCTTCCCATCCGCTGTTGAGACGCTTGTAGTGATTGTGGACGGCCACCGCGAGCACTCGCTTGGCGGCCGTCTGACCAATCACATACTGGTCTAGTTGGGCTACGATCTCCCGTGGCTTGGGAATGTCGTTGAACAGCTGCTTCGTCGTACCCCGTCGTCGCTGTTCCTGATCCAGAATCGACTGGCACAGTTCGATGCACTCGCCGCAGATGTAGACGTCTCCGGGGCCCTCCACCAGAGGACCCACGTCGCGATAGCTCTTTCGGCAGAAAGAACAGAAAGCATTCTTCTTCGTGGTGCCACCCCCTCGACGGGTTGTGGGACCCTCCTTACCTGCGGGCATGATAACTCCTTTCGGGCTTTACCGCGGGCGCGCACCATGGATAGCGTGGCGCTAGCTGGCCTGACCGTGTTGTCCCTGGTGTCGCTCGATGGGCCGAATCGCCGGAACGCTCCGACAATGTCACCCGTTGGGGCATCCCTGTCCGCACACACACCTCGAGCTGATTTACGACATCCCCGCCCATGCAGTTCAGGAGGCCAGATGAAAAGGCATCCCGAACGCAATCCATGGCGTATCGCCGCTTCCCGTCAACGCCCCTCCGGAGCGTCTACGGGACCGTCGTAACCTGATTCATCCTTTTGCTTTAACTCAGCCTGCATTCGCTTGGCTAAGATCGTTTTTATTGTTCGGAATTCCGCTTCGCTCAGCACACCCCGGTGCTGCGATTCTCGAAATTTCGACAGGACCGCGCTAGACGTTTCGGCCTCTTCGGTGCCATCGCGAAACCTTCGCACCACATAGAGGCCAATCGCCGTGAGAATCGCCAAGCCAGCCAGGCCCAGCACCAGTCGAACCGGAGTCGTTTGAAGAAAATCCATGCCCCAGGTCATTCCCTCCTCGATCGCCGTTCTCCAGATCCTTCTCCGGATGCTTGGCGACCGGATGCCCCATTATCCACACAAACCGCCCACAGTCCACAAACCTCCATTCACCGAAAACTGGCTCCCGCAGTCAGCCTGCACCGCCAGCAGCCAGCAGTCACGAAGACTGCACCCGCCCTGCCCTGCCCGAAATCTCCCCACCCACATGCTGCACCCACTGCCCCACGTACCATTTAACACAACGTTTTCCCTTGCATGCATTCGGCATTGAACTCCAAGCTTCCAGGAAACGTCGATGGCACACTCGGGCGGAGCATGCGCAGGTCAGTGAGAGACGTTCGCAACGCTAGACTCCCCCCTTCCTACCAGGACGCTTCAAGCCTAAAGGAAACGCCAACCGATAGACCAGACGGGGCGGTCTGCCTGGCGAGATTGATCTATCGCGGCCAAGTCCTTCCGAAGGCAAGGAACCGCCTCAGACGGTTGTCCGCGTTTAAGGTTGCCCAGGCCAACCGCTTCCTGTCAACGAACGACAGATCGCTGTCTCGAAGCGTGACCTAGCAATTCACAGAGGCATGTCATGATCGGCCGGACTCAACTCGCTGCATCTCTCGGCAGCGGTCTCATGCTCATGGGGGCGTTTTTCTCCGTGCCGGCGGATGCTGCCGGCGAACCCCCACGGCCACTGGCGACGAAGCAGCCCTTCTTCTCGATCCCCTTCTTTTTAAACCCCAACGTCCCGCCACCGAGTGAAGTCGTGCTCCATGTGTCCGGCGATCAGGGAAAGAAGTGGACCCTTTATCAGCGACGACGGCCGGACCAAGGGCGGTTCGACTTCCAAGCCGGCGCTGATGGTGAATACTGGTTCGTCGTTCGGACCTCGCTGGACACCCCTCCTGCAGGAGAAATGACCAAACCCGAGAAGATCGTGGTCGTCGACCGACAACCGCCTGAACTGAAGATGGATGTCTCCCGCAATGACCTGGGACAGATTCGCGCCCGCTGGTCCGCCGAGGATCCACGCTTGGACCCGAACACGTTCTCTCTTGAGTATCGAGCGACTCCCGAGGATGCTTGGCAGCCGGTTACCATCGACTTGCCGGAACCGAGCACCAGCCCCAAGGCGATTGTGGAGGGCCAAGTGACCTGGACGATACGCCAGACGGACAGTCCCGTCGAAGTACGAGCACAGGTGTCCGATCAGGCTGGTAACCGTCAGGAGTGGCTGGCTCCAGTCACGATCTCGACCGCACCTTCCCCGAGCGTTCCCGTTGGCACCCCTTCCCCAGCTGAGGACGGCTCCCGGTCGGTTCAGCAGGAGATATCCGATATCGAGCAACGCACCCCGGAATGGATGTCTCAGGGATCACCGATGACGTCGGCAGGCGCCGACCTCCGCTGGAGAAGCGGTGTTTCCGCTTCCCCCGTCGGTGCCGCGCCCGTCGCTTCCCCCGCTGCGATCTCTTCACCGTCCCCGATGACTACGCCGGCGAGTTCCAGGACGAGTTCCTCGGAATTGCCTGCGGTACCCGAGTCCGCAACCCGCGCTCAACGTGAGATTCGTTGGACCAAGGCAACGCGCATCGAGTTGGACTATGACGTCGCTGACACCAGCGACGGCGGGCTGGCTCGCGTGGAACTCTGGATGACCACGGACGAGGGATTCACCTGGAACGCCCACGGAGTGGACGAGGACCTGACAAGCCCGTTTCTGGTCGACCTGCCGCAAGATGGACTCTTCGGCTTCAAACTGCTGATTCACGACAAGCAGGGGCGTTCAGCCCCGGCTCCCTCTGCTGGCGACGACGCCGACCTTTGGATCGGCCTCGATCGCGTCTCGCCTCAGGTGCGCATCACGGATGCCAAAGCGCGCGAAAGCGGGGAGGTCTCTTCCATCCAATTGACTTGGTCGGCGGTGGACAACCACCTCGGTCGGAGCCCGGTTCAAATTCTTTACGGTCCATCGCCCGAAGGCCCTTGGGCCACCCTGGCTGAAAATCTCCCCAATCAAGGCCACTACGAAGGACAGACGGCAACGCGTCTGCCCGCTCGAACTTATCTCAAGATTGAGGTACGAGACGAAGCGGGCAATCTCGGCGAAGCACAGTCGCCAGAACCGGTCGGCCAGCCGGAGCGTCCTCGAGGGATCATCCGCGGCTTCAAGCCGCTTTCTTTCCTGCCCCGAAGTTTCCGGAAGTAAGCCATCGCGGCAGGATCCCCGCGAGCTCGCCCAGTTGTCACCGCACGGCGACTCTAAATCGCATCGCCAACCCTGCGGGGGGAAGTGGTTGCCCCTGAGCAGTTCGCACGGCGACTCGTCGCTCGCTCCCATGGCATGGACCCGCGAACAGGCAATCCGGCGTTTCCTCGATTGCCCGTTCGCTTTCCAACGAGGACAATGTCGGCCTCAGCACGACACTCCGGAAGCCCCGTCATGGTCCGCCGATTCCCACCTCGTCCTCGACGCTTCGAACTTTTCGAGTCGCGGGAAATGCTGTCGAGCCAGCCGTTCGTCAGCGAAATCGCGGCCAGCAACGCCTCCATCTGGCGCGACGGATTCGGCGATGCGTCGGACTGGGTCGAGATCCACAATCCCGCCGGCGAATCCATCTCCCTCCGAGGCTGGCACCTCACCGACGACCATAATGCGCCGGGAAAGTGGCAGTTCCCCGATGTGATGCTTGCCCCGGCCGGCCATCTGGTCGTTTTTGCGTCGGGTCGCGGTGGTGTTGATCCTCGCGGCAACTTCCACACCAACTTCCGGCTCAACGCCGGCGGAGAGTACCTAGCTCTGGTGGCTCCCGACCTGCGTCCCGTCCACGAACTGCTGCCAGGCTTTCCGACGCAGTACGCGGACATCACTTACGGTTTTTCAATCAACGGGGAACGGCTTGTTGGGGGCTACTGCGACGACCCGACTCCAGGTCGTCCCAATTCGACGACGCGTGGATTCGTCACTCTTAATACCGTGCAAGCATCCGAGAAGAGCGGGACCTTTACCACTCCATTCGCACTCGAATTGTCAACGGGCTCGCCAACCGGTCGCATCCACTACACGCTCGATGGCACCATCCCAACGCTTGCATCCCCCGTCTATTCCACGGTTCTCAGCATCCAGACGACCACGACTGTCCAGGCGCGGGTCATCGAGACCGATTCCGTGCCGGGTCCGATTCTTTCGAACCGATACGTCCGACTGGCAGGTGATCTGACCAACACGCGGTCCAATCTTCCGCTGGTGCTCATCGACAACTTCGGGGCTGGCACAGTCCCCAACCCCGGCTGGAACCAGACGAACGCTTCCGTCCGCCAGGTTCCGCGGCAAGCGGCGACCATGCAGCTTTGGGAACCCGATCCTACGGATGCCTTCCTGCGAGGTCCAGCGGATCGATCGCAGCCCATTGGTATTCGCGTTCGCGGCGCCTACTCGTCCACTTTCCCGCAACCCGGGTACTCCATCGAGACCTGGAAGGATCGTCCCGAGTCTGCGGTGGACGTACCGCTCCTGGGAATGGAGCCCGCCTCCGACTGGGTGCTCTACGCTCCGAACCCTTCGTTTGACGAAGCCTTGATCGACAACACCCTGTCTTTTGAACTCGATCGGGCGTTGGGACATTGGTCCCCTGACTATCGGTACGTCGAGTTGTACCTCAACACCGACGGTGGAGATGTAACTCGCGCTGACTACCAGGGCCTCTACATCCTCATCGAGAAAGTCGAACGAGGCCCGGGCCGCGTGGACTTCGAGGAGTTCACGCAAGACGCAACCAAGGGCGGTTGGCTGCTCTCCATCAACCGGATGGACCCCATCAGCGAAACCGGCACCCCTCCCAAGAACTTCCATACAGCTGGCCCGAATGGCATCCTGCAGACACGACGCGACCTCGCGAATTCATCGGGCGTGGGAGACGACATTCCTTCCCAATACAACGCCTACATCAATTTTGAACATCCGGCACCCCAGGACGTCACCGATGTCCAGCGAAACTCCATCGAGCAGTGGTTCCAGCGGATGGAAGACGTGCTCTATGGGCGAGTACCAGAAACGCCCTGGAACGATCCAACACAAGGCTACCCCAAGTACCTTGATGTCGACTCCTTCATTGATTACCTGATCCTGAGCAACCTCAGCAAGAACGGCGACGCACTGCTCCTTTCCCTATGGATCTACAACCCCGATCCGCAGGGGACGGGGAAGCTCACCATGGGACCGATGTGGGATGTCGACCTGGGAAGCTTTTCGGGAGACCCGCGCACGGAGACCATGCGGAATGCAAACCAGCTGTGGTATGGCAAGCTATTCCGTGACCCTGACTTCAACCAGCGTTACACGGATCGCTGGAGTGAGCTGCGGCGAGGCCCCTTGGCGACCGCAGCGCTCCAGTCACTTATCGACCGGACTGCCAGCAAAGTCGGCGCGGAATCGGCTCGCCGCGATGGGCTTCTGGACTGGTCCAACCGACTTTCGGCGATGAAAACCTGGCTTGCGACGCGAGCGGATGCGATCGATCGATCGCTCATCCTGCCCCCGGTGTTCTCCCCCGAGGGTCCCACCTTGCCTGCGGGCCCAGGCGTCCGCGTCTCGTCGCCCACGGGCGACATCTACGTCACCACCGACGGCAGCGACCCGAGGCTTTCGGGCGGACTCATCTCCCCCACCGCTCAGCGAGTCACTTCCGACGCGCCGCTCTCGCTCACACATCCCACCCTCCTCACGGCCCGAGTCCAAAAAGGTACTCGTTGGAGCCCCATCGCCTCACGCCACTACACGCCCACCGCCACGATCGACCTGAATCAGGATGGTCGCGTCGACAGCGGCGACATTGACCGGTTGGCCACAGCCATCCGAAAAGGCCTTCCCGAAGGCGACTGGAATCTCGATGGCCAGGGGAATACCAGCGATTTGCGGGACCTGCTTCGAACCGGCTGGAACTCCAGCTTCGGAGACGCCAACCTCGATGGGGTTTTCGATTCCGCGGACCTGGTGCGAACGCTGATCGCCGGGCGATACGAGGCCATCGACGGAGCCCTGGCCTCCTGGACCACGGGCGACTGGAACGGGGACGGAGTCTTCAACTCAAGCGACTTCGTGCTGGCGCTGTCCGAAGGGCAATACCAAGGTGAATCGCTCGCCGCCTCGCCGACGCCAGCCGAGCCTTCCTCCCCGGAATGGGCGTGGGCTTCGCTGGCACTGGCCACCTTCGACAATCTGACCACGCGCCGCAAAGCCACCCCGCAGCGATGAGCAGCCGCAACGCGGGAGTGGACTCGCCGATTCCAGCGAGTTAGCGTCGCATGTCTTGCAGCGCGGGAAACTCCCTCCGCCACTCCCGGACTGCGGCGAGGTCGATCTCCACCTGCTCCACCTGCTCGCGCGCATCTAGTTCCCACACGTTTCGCCCCAAGGCGTCGAACGCAGCCGAGCGACCGTCGTAGGTGAGCTTTGGATCCTCACCGCAACGATTCACCCCCACCACGAAGGCCTGGTTCTCGATCGCTCGCGCCTGCAGTAGTCGCACCCAATGCTCAGACCGCCGCGCCGGCCAATTCGCCATGACGACAAGAAGTTCCGCTCCGTCCCGCGCCGCGGGGCGAAACAGTTCGGGGAAACGCAGGTCGTAGCAGATGAAGGGCGAAATCCAGCCGTCGTCCCAGCGGAACATCGCATGCCTCTCCCCGGCCCTGCATACCTTGGCTTCGCCGGAAGGAGTGAACGGCTGCTGTTTCCGATAACGCACCAGTTCACGTCCGTTGGGATCGAAAGCCACGGCCTCGTTGCTTGCCAAGCCGCCTTCGAGCGGACCGACAACGCCCCCGAGCACCGCGCAGTTGGTCACAGCGGCCAGTTCCCGCAAGAAACTCTCGGACGCCCGGTCGGCGTTCTGCGCTGTGTGCTGGACATTCATGCTGAATCCGGTGTCGAACATCTCCGGAAGTACGATCAAGCTGCCCGCATCGACGGGCGAAGCGTCCAGCAAAGCCCTCACCCTTGCCCAGTTCGCGGCAGGGTCCTCCCAGACGATGTTGAACTGCACCGCCACGACCTTCATGTCCGCTCCTCTTTAATCGCGGGTAATTTCCGGTCAACCGTTTCGCATGTCCTCAAAGAAGCCTCCCCAGGCCCTTCACGAGACGGCCAATTCCCTCCGCCACGGTACCGGCATCCAGGGCACCGTAGGCGATTCGCAGCGAACAACCGTCGTCCACGCCGAACGTACACCCGGGCATGACGGCCACCCCATAATCGCTGATCAGACGCTCCACCAGTTCCATGTCGGAAACATGCGTATCGAACCGCGCCAGCATGTAGAAGGCGCCACTCGGCTGCGGAATCGTGCAGCGATCGCCCAATACAGACAACTGCTCCAAGGCCGTGTCGCGGACCCGCTCAAACCCGGCTACCTTCTCTCGCACCCAGGAAGCCCCCACCCTCAAGGCGGCTGCGGCGGCTACCTGCGAGAGACTGGGATTGCAGACAAGCGTCGTGTCCTGGATTTTCTTGATGGAGATTTCCAGGCTTCGCGGCACCACCATGAATCCTGCACGCCATCCCGCCATCCCATACGCTTTCGAGAGCGTGAACAAACTGATCGTGTGCCCTTCACTGCCCGGCAGGGACGCTGGCGAAAAGTGCTCCAAGCCGTCGTAAAGGAACTGCTCATAGGCTTCATCGCTCACATGGTATAACCCCCGAAGCCGACAAAAATCGTTCACCCGAGCCAGATCCCGGGCGGGATACACGGCACCGGTGGGGTTGTTCGGCGAAACGGTCACGATCGCCCTCGTGCGACTCGTGACGGCCGCCTCCAGGGCAGGCCAGTCAATCTGGTAATCGGCGTCCGTCGGAACCACGACAGGGAGGCATCCGGCCATCGTGATGGCCATCTCGTGATTGAAGTAGTAGGGCTTTAGAAGAATGATCTCATCGCCCGGATCACCGATTGCCAGCACGGCATTCACGAAACCTTTGTTCGATCCAGGGGTCACCACGATGCTTCGGGACTCCCCGACCGGGATCCGATTCTCGCGTTCGACTTTGTCGCGGATCGCCTCCAGCAGTTCCGGAGCACCGCAGACGGGACCGTATCGGTCCACGCGAGCCTCGGGAAGCACCTCAGCCACCGCTTGACGCACCTCGGGCGGGGGACCGTAATGGACGACTCCCTGGCCAAGCGAAATGGTACCCGGATGCTCAGAAATCCACTGCCCCACGATCGGCACCATGGGCATCTGGATGTTGCGCACGCGTCTCGAAGGTTCGTTCATCATGGACGCTTATGGTAAGATATCGCGACGCTCGCCGCGATAGCCCGGGAGACCTTCCCAGCCCCCTCTCCCCTACCCTACCGAGCCCTAGTTCCGCACGACCATGGCCCTGGCAAATCGTCGTCCACCGCCAGTGTGTCTTTCACCGCAAGGGACGAAGAGTAATTTCCCCGATGAGGTCGATACCGCACCAAGGGCGACTATCCATGGCTACTCGCAGGCCACTCCTGATCGCTGTGCGACCGATCATTGCCTTGCTCATCTGTCAGGTAGTTTCGGGTCTGCACGCGGTGGCCAGCGAGGGTATCGGATATTGGCCATCCTGGCGGGGACCACTCCAGACGGGTGTGGCTCCCGAAGGCCGACCGCCGATCGAGTGGAGCGAAACCAAGAACATCGCCTGGAAAGCGAGCCTGCCTGGCAAGGGCCATTCCACACCCATCGTATGGGGACACCGCATTTTCCTGACGGCGGCGGAACCCTTTGGAGAGGAGTTCGCGCCTCGCTACAGCAGCGCGGAGGGCACCCATGATGGCATCCCCGTGTCCCAGCGCCACAGATTTTGGGGGATCGCCCTGGACCGTCGAAACGGCCAGATTCTCTGGAAGCAGAACCTGCGGGAAACCATTCCCCACGAAGGCGGTCACTACACCGGAAGCCTCGCTTCGAACTCGGCAGTCACCGATGGTGAACGCGTCTACTTCTTTTTCGGCTCCTATGGCCTGTACTGTCTTCACGCGGAGTCGGGGGCCATTCTCTGGCAACGCGAATTGGGCCTGATGAACTCCAAACACGGTCATGGGGAAGGTGCCTCTCCGTGCCTTGTCGGAGACAACCTGCTCATCAACTGGGACCATGAAGGCCACTCGTTCCTGGTCGCCGTCAACCGCTTCACCGGCGAGGAGCGATGGAGGGTCTCTCGCCCCGAGTTGACCACTTGGTCCACACCCATCGTTGTCCAGCAGGCAGACGACACGCAGGTTATTGTCAGTGGAACGACGCGTATCCGAGCGTACGCGGTGCAGACGGGGGCCGTCCTCTGGGAGTGCGCCGGGTTGTCGTCGAACGTGGTGGCTTCGCCCGTGGAAGGCGATGGAATCGTTTACGCCGGGAGCAGCTACGAGTCCCGAGCGCTGCTGGCCCTGCGTTGGCCCGGTGCCGAGGGCGACATCACGGATTCGGATCGCGTGGTCTGGAAACGATCCCGCGGGACTCCGTATGTTCCGTCACCGCTTCTCTACGGGAACCACCTGTACTTCCTCGCCCACTACCAGGGCATTCTCACCCGCGTGCATGGCCCGACAGGCGAGGACGCTCCGGGACCCATCCGTCTGGACGGCATTCAAAACGTCTACGCCTCCCCCGTCGCCGCGAACCAGTGCATCTATATCACGGGGCTGGAGGGCACGACCGTGGTGGTTTCACACGGGGACATTCCCCGGATTCTCGCCCGCAACCAACTCGATGATACGTTCTGCGCGTCGGCGGCGATCGCCGAGAACCAACTCCTCCTGCGTGGTCTCTCGACGCTCTACTGCATATCGCCCACCGAAACCGGGAAGCCTTGAGTCCGAGGATACCTCGGCAACTGACAACGCGACTCCCGCCCTTAAGACTCCGCCGCACCCATTCGCCTGCCCCGCCCGGTTCCCATGCGACCGGCACCAGGACCGCGTATCTCCCGGCGTATCTCCCCGGTATCTCCGCAGCCCCCCCAAGGCCGGCCACTTCCTGCGTTCGATTCACCATGGCCGCGGGGGAGGCGACCTGTCGGTGCCGCCAAGCCACCCGACAGCAATACCATGACAGCAACCGCGATCTCGGGTTAACACGATCCGGTTCCCCGTGTATATACCTTCCCGCGCCGCCACCCACCGCTGCGTTCTTCGATTCGCAACCATGGCCCCCTGCCCCCATGCGTCCGATGCCCCAGACCGATCCGCCTTGCTTCACCACTGCTGGCAACTCTCCCCTGAGGCGACTGCTGCAACAGGGCTGGGCATTTCGCCGGGAGGCGGCGCTGCTGCTGTTCCTGAATGGTCTACTGCTCGCGATGAGCCTTTGGACGCTAGAGCTGGCGGGAGCGGGAATCGACATCGTTCGTAACGCGTCCGCCCACACCTCGCCCGCCGTCACCGGGCCGCTGGGATTCGCGCTGCCCGCCACTTGGTCACCACACCAGCAACTTGCCTGCGTCGTGACCCTCCTCGTGGTCTTCTCCGTCGCCACCGCGGTCCTGAAGTATGCGACGTCTGCCGCCGGCACCCGGGCCTCCCAATCGCTGCTGACTCGCCTGCGAGCCGAGGTGTATGACAAGCTTCAGCGCATGAGTTTTCCCTACTTCGACAAGACGGACAGCAGTTCACTGATTAATCGAGCGTCCAGCGACGTGCTGGCCGTGAAGTCGTTCGTGGACGGCGTCCTCCTGAAACTCCTGTCCGTGGCACTGTCCCTGGCCGTCTACCTCGCCTACATGCTCCAAGTACATGCAGGCCTGACGCTCGCATGCCTGGCCACCACCCCGCTTCTCTGCCTGGGCACCGTTTGGTTTTCCAAGACGGTGCAACCGGAGTACCGCCAGAGCAGCCTGCTGGTCGACCAATTGATCCAGACCCTGGTCGAGTCGTTCCATGGAATCCAAGTGATCAAGGGGTTCCACGCGGAGGAAACGCGCTTGGCCCGATTCGAACAGATCTCGGGCGACATACAGCGGCAAAAAGGCCGTGTCTTCTGGCTGACCAGCGTTTTCCAGCCGGTCATGGGCATCCTTCCGCAGATCAACCAATTCGTACTCCTCGTCTTCGGAGGTGCCCTGGTGATCCGGGGGGAATTGCCGTTGGGCACGGGGCTGTTCGTGTTCGCCAATCTACTGCAGGAGTTTTCCAACCAAGTCGGCCAGTTGACGAGCATTGCAAACACGGCCCAGACATGCCTGGCGGGCGCGGAACGTGTATTCGAAATCCTGGATGCACCGGCGGAGTGCAACGACCCACAGCGGCACCGCAGCCTTCCACACGTGCGCGGAGCCATCCGATTCGAGGACGTCTGCTTCGGCTATGGAAGCGTCCCGGTGCTTCATGATCTTTCCTTCGAAATCAAGGCAGGCGAATGCGTCGGCATCGCCGGACTCACGGGTTCGGGAAAATCCACGATCCTGAACCTAGTACCACGATTCTATGAAGCAAGCCATGGATCAGTGCAAGTGGACGGCGTCGATGTACGCGACTTGGACATCGAACAATTGCGGAGCAGCATCGGGTTCGTCTTCCAGGACTGCTTTCTCTTCAGCAACACCATCGCCGCCAACATTGCCTTTGGCCGGCCAGGAGCCTCCCGGGACGAGATCCGGCAGGCAGCCAAGTTTGCAGCGGCCGATCGCTTCATTGAGTCGCTTCCCGACGGATACGAAACGATCATTGGTGAAAACGGAGCCAACCTGTCCGGCGGCCAGCGCCAGCGCATCGCGCTCGCACGGACATTGCTCCTCCAGCCTCCGATCCTGCTCGTCGACGACACCACCTCCGCCGTGGACCCGGAAACCGAACGCGAGATGCAGATGGCCCTCTCCGGACTGCTGCACGGTCGAACCTCGATTGTTGTTTCCAACCGCCTCAGCACCCTGATCCATGTCGACCGTATCTTCCACGTCAAGGAAGGACACATCGTCGAGCAAGGAAGCCCGTCGGAACTACTGCGAGACGGCAGCCAGTTCCTAGAACTCGTGGGCGCGCAGATCGACGAGAGCCAATCGTCGCCGACACTCGTTCATCCGCAGCAGCGGCCCCCGCTCTCGCGATTTTCCACCCAAGAGTCCCTTCAAGGCTGAGCGTCCATGGCCATCGCGGAACCCTCCCAATCCCTGGTGAAGGCACCATCGATTCACTGCCAGCCGCAACCGCAGCGGCCGCTGGACTTTGGCCTCATCCGACGTCTTTTCCAATACACACGTCCCTACGCGCTGAAGCGAAACCTTCTCCTCGGGACCGTGCTGGTACGCTCGGTCCAATTGCCTGCGCTCACCGGCCTGATCACGGCCACCATCCAGGGCCCTCTCCAGCGACAAGACTCCGAGGGACTCCTCGTCGGCGCGATGGCGTTCCTGGTCATGGCTATCTCCACTCAGGTCGTCATGCACTACCGCCAGCGCATGGCACTGGAACTCGGTGAATCCGTCGTGCGTGACTTGAGGAACTCGATCTTCCTCCATGTGCAGGAGATGCCGCTGAGCTGGTACCACCAGACACGCCTTGGACAACTGATCAGCAGGATCGGTTCGGACGTGGAAGACGTCCGGTTGGGAGTCCAAGACGTCTTATTTGTCAGCCTCGTACAGATTGGCCAGATGCTTGTCTCCGCCGCCTGCATGGCGTGGTACGACTGGAGTCTCTTCCTGCTCGCGATTTCGCTGGCTCCCCTGACCTGGTACATGAACCAACGCTTCCACCGCCACTTGAGCCACGCGACGCGACAGATGCGTGAGTCCTACAGTCGCGTGACGGCAACACTCGCCGAATCCGTCGGGGGCATCCGTGTGACCCATGCGTTCGTCCGGCAGGGCGAAAACGCGCGACAGTTCAGCGACCTTGCGGAGGACCATTCGCGGTACAACACGGCGGTCATGGAAGTCCAAGGGCTGTTCGTGCCGCTGCTCGAACTGAACGGCCAGCTTTGCCTTGCCTTGGTTCTGCTGGCTGGAGGCTGGCGGGTGCTCTCCGCCGACAACGGCCTTTCCCCGGCCGACCTGATTGCCTTTTTCTTCATGGCAGGTCTCTTCTATTCACCCGTATCCGTTCTGGGAAACCAGTACAACCAGGCCATCACGGCCATGGCGGCGGCGGAGCGGGTTTTTCAATTGCTGGACACGAAACCAGCTTGGACCGACAGCCATTGCGTGGGCCACCTGGGTCCGATCCGTGGCGACGTCGAGTTCCAGTCGGTCACCTTTGGATACTGCGAAGCGACCACTGCCCTGCGGGAGGTCAGCTTCCGGGTATCTGCCGGCGAGACCTTGGCGATCGTCGGGGAGACGGGCAGCGGCAAGTCCTCCATCGTGAACCTGCTTGCCAAATTCTACTTGCCGCGTTCGGGAAGGATCCTGGTCGATGGCATCGACCTGGCAACCGTGCCCGGGGAGCAACTCCACGAGCAGATGGGAATGGTGCTGCAGCGAAACTATCTTTTCCAAGGCACCGTCGAGGACAGTATCCGTTTCGGACGACAATCGGCCACCACCTCGCAGATCCTCGATGCACTGCGGCAACTGGACTGCATGGACCTCCTGGAAAGCCTGCCCGCGGGCTTGGATACCCAGGTCGGCGAGCGGGGCAGCAATCTCTCCTCGGGGCAGCGACAACTGGTCTGTTTCGCGCGAGCCATGCTCACCAACCCTCGCATCCTGATACTCGACGAAGCCACCAGCAGCATCGACTCCCAGACAGAACGTCGACTGCAGGCCGCGCTTCGCATCCTGCTCCAAGGGAGAACCAGCGTGGTGGTCGCCCACCGCCTGAGTACGATCCGTCAGGCGGACCGCATCCTGGTGGTGGACAAGGGCCGAATCGTGGAACAGGGGCAACACATGACGCTCCTGGCCCAGGGAGGACCTTACGCGCGATTGCACCGCCAGTCCGTCCAGACCACTCCGCCTTACCCTTCGCCTGTCGAAGCGGCAGCGCAATCTGCCCGGCGGGCCCCGAGCCGCGCGGCATGAGAGGCACGCCGGGCAGGCGCGGTCTCCGCGAAGCCACCGACCGCTTGCAGGGAAGTCGGCGAGTGTGTCTAGTACGGGACTGAGCAACTCCCGGAGCTTACCGCGCATGGCACATCCAACTTTGTCGGGGAATGTAATCGACTTTCTGGAGAGCCGCGGATCAGCGTCCCTGCCTCGCATTATCGCCTTGGCGGGTCCGGAGCGGTTCTTTCACCTGCTGGCCGTTCGTGAGCTTCTCGGGGACGAGGACGACGACAACCTCACTCGCTACTCAAGCGAGGATGTTGAATGGGCCAGGGTGCTGGACGATCTCTCGACCATCTCCCTGTTCGGCGCGTCGACTCGCTGCGTACTCATCGACGACGGCGACTCGTTCTTCAAGCAGCACAAGGACAGCCTAGAGCGTTACGCCGAGCGTCCGACCGGACGAGGCACGCTCATCCTGCATTTCAACAGCCTTCCCTCGAACACAAGGCTGCATCGATTCATCAGCCAGAATGGGTGGCTGGTCGAGTGCCGCTTGCCCGCGAGGAAGACCGGCAGGACAGAGACGGTGGACGCGGTCCGCATGCGCAAGTGGCTGGAGACCTGGGCCAAGCAGCAGCATCGCATTCGGCTTCGCCGCGAAGCGATCGACGGTCTCGTGCAGTTGGTCGGCTGGGAGATCGGACTTCTCGACCAGGAACTCGCGAAGCTCGCGTTGTTCGTGCCAGCCGACGGTGAAGTCACCTCCGAGGTGGTCCATGAAGTCGTCGGAGGCTGGCGGGCTCAGTCGAATTGGGAGATGCTCGACGCCATCCACCAGGGCAATGCGGCGGATGCCATTCGACAACTGGATTATCTGATGCAATCGGGCGAGGCCCCGCAGGCCCTGTTTGGATCGATCTCCTGGTCCTTGCGACGATTCGCCGTGGCAACCCGCATGTACCAGCATCTCACTCGGCAGGGACGCCAAGCCAACCTGTCGAACTGCCTTCGCGAAGCCGGCTTCTATCCGAACGATCTCGCCAAGGCCGAAACCCAGCTTCGCCAGATGACTCCGGCACGCAGCGGCCAGATCCTGCGGTGGCTCCTTGAAGCCGACCTTGCCCTGAAAGGCTCACACTCGGCCCCCGCGCTGGGACGCTGGGTCCTTGAGCGTCTGATCCTGCGTCTGGCGCGGCATGCTCGCCCCGCAACCGACCGAGCGGAAGGACGAGCGGCATCGCATTGATCCTTGCCGACATTCGCGAATCAGTTGCCCCGACTGGAAGCCCCGGCTGCCGGCAACACCGGCTCCTTCGATCTAAGTCCGTACTCCATCGCGTTGCCGAGAGACACCTCCGACAACCACATCGGTCACGCGTCCATGAAGAGTCCAACCGATGAAGGGCGTGTTCACGCTTCGGGAGTAAAATCGCTGCTTCTCGACGACCCATGCGGCATGCGGGTCGACGATCGTGACATCCGCATCCGCCCCCGGACGCAGCGTGCCTTTCTGGGAGAGTCCCAGGATCCGAGCCGGGTTGGTGCTGAGTTTGGCCACGACCTGCATCCAGTCGAGCCAACCCGGCTTCACAAGTTTCGTGCCCACCAGTCCCAAGGTCGTCTCGAGCCCCGTCATGCCGTGCGGCGCGGCGTCCAAGACGTCCATTTTCTTTTCGGCAGCGCGAGGAGTATGCCCGGACGAAATGACGTCCAGAGTCCCGTCCCGCAGGCCCTCGATGCATGCCTCCATGTGTTCCCCCGAGCGAAGCGGAGGGTTTACCTTGCAGTTCGAGTCAAAGGACCTGAGCGATTCGTCACTCAGCGACACATTGGCGATGGCGATACCTGCCGTCACGCGCACTCCTCTCGCCTTCGCGCGACGCAGCATCTCCACGCTGCCACTGCTGGAGATGTGCAGCAGATGAAGCCGCCCGCCCGTCGATTCGACCAGCCGAATGTCCCGTGCGGTCATCACGTCCTCTGCCTCGGCGGGCATTCCCGGCAAACCGAGCAGCGTGGCCATCCAGCCTTCGTGCATGACCCCATCGCGATTGAGTTCCAGCGACTCGGGACGGTCGATGATCGGCCGATTGAACATCTGCGAATACTCGAGCGCCCGGCGCATGAGGTCCGGATTACTGACGGGCAGCGATGCGTCGCTGAAGCCCACGGCTCCCGCCTCGGCCAGCATCCCCATCTCCGACAGTTCAACGCCTTGGAGATTCTTGCTGACGCAGGCCAGGACCACGACGGTGCAATGGCCGGCGCGAGCGGCCTGCTGCTGGATAAACTCCACGCTCGCCTGGCTGTCGATCGGTGGATCGGTATTGGGCAGGCACGCCACGCACGTGTAACCGCCAGCGACCGCCGCTCGCGTGCCGCTGGCGATCGTCTCGTCCTCCTCATAACCAGGCTCGCGAAGCTCCACGCCGATATCGACGAACCCGGGAAACACCAGGCGATCCGTGGCGTCGACGACTTCATCCAACCCCTGCGGTACCTCGTCGGTCAGCGACACCACGCGTCCGTCTTCGACCAGGACATGCGTCAACCGGTCGAGCATCTGGCTCGGATCAATAACACGGCCACCCTTGATCAGCATGCGAGTCATGATTGTTGTCCTGTGCGATGTTGGGCTTCACAGACAAGCCACAGAGCGGCCATGCGTACGGCGAGGCCATTGGTGACTTGGTCGAGAATCACGGACTGGGGTCCATCCGCCACATCGGTCGTGATCTCCACCCCTCGGTTGATCGGCCCGGGCGCCATGATCAGGATTCCCTCCTTGGCTCGCGCCAAACGCTCTCGATTCATGCCGTAGAGCAGCGCGTATTCGCGAACGGAGGGAAAGGGCCGCGTGAACTGTCGCTCAAACTGAATGCGCAGCAGGTTCAACACATCGCAGCGCGGCAGGATTTCGTCGAGATTGTAGGCCACCTCAACTCCGACGTCCTCCCAACGACGCGATACGAGCGTGGATGGTCCGCAGACGATCACATGGGCGCCGAGCTTCTTCAGCCCCCAGATGTTGGATCGAGCCGTGCGACTGTGGGCGATGTCCCCCACCAGGGCGACCGTCAACCCTTCGAGGCGGCCTCGATGCTGGCGGATGGTGAGCATGTCCAGCAGACCCTGCGTGGGATGCTCATGGGGCCCGTCCCCCGCATTCAAGACGGAACAGGCAAGACGATGCGATAGCAGGTGCGGCGTTCCGGGAGTCCTATGGCGGACGACCACGACATCGACGTTCATCGCCTCGATGTTTCGGGCCGTGTCGACGAACGACTCGCCCTTGGACAGGCTGCTGGTCGAGGAGGAGAATTCGATCGTATCAGCGCCCAGACGCCGGGCGGCCAAGGAGAAACTTGTACGCGTTCGGGTGGAATTCTCGAAAAACAAGTTGGCACAGGTGCGTCCCGAGAGGGCCGCGACCTTGGTTCGGCACCCGTTCGTCAAACGCCGAAACGCCTCCGCGGTGTCAAGAAGGGCAAGCAATTCGGCAGGAGTGAGGGACTCCAAGTCCAGCAGATGCCGCCGATTCCAAGCCTCGGGCCAAGCGGGCAGTTCCGTTGTCGAAGCGTCCATCCGAATCAGTCCTCCGCCGCGCGAGAAAAACCAGTTGCCAACCGTGCGGGGACTGGCAGTTCCCTGCCCCCAACTCACGGCGGATAAATTTCCGCGATTCTAGCAGCCAGCCAGTGCTTCACAAGGCACGCGATCCCCTCCCCTCCCCAAGACTCGCATCCTTCCGGGTGATTCCCATGCTGCGGAGTGAAATCCGAAACTTGTTGAGATCCGTCTCCCCCACACGGGAACTCGGCTCCTGCACTTTTCCGGGCAACGCAAACTACCCTTGCTAGCCGCGGCAGTTATGATGGATCCAAGGAGGACTTCGAGGGCCATGATTCCAGGTGCTGGCTATATCCTGTCGAACCTGTCGCCGCAACACGGCCACCTGTCGGAATACCTGGCCGATGCGGGACATGATGTCATTCAAGGCCAGTGGGGGCTGCCTCCCCAACTTCCTCTCGTCATTGTCACCGACCACCTTCCCTTCCTTGGCGATCGTACCGAGTACTTGGAGGCAGCGACCCAAGGACTTCTGGGAATCGTGGCGATTGAGTCACGGGAAGCTCCGGAGTCGGCCGGAAGTCGCTCCGCCGCGTTTGCATCGCATGTCGACTGCCGACTACCGGCCGGAGTCACCGGGAGGGAGTTGGCCACGGTGGTGCGGTTGGTCGCTCGCATCGCCATGCTCCGGCGGCAGCAGGCCGCGCGTACCGACGAGTGCCAGAAGTGGATTGAACTGGCGATGCACGACCCGCTCACAGGGCTTCCCAACCGCCGTAACTGGGAGATGGGACTGCAGCAGGCCCTCGCCGACCCAGCTCCCTTGGGGGTCGCCATGATTGACGTGGACTTCTTCAAGCAGATCAACGACGCGGATGGTCACAGCATGGGCGACCAAGTTCTCCGCGAAGTAGCCCTCGCCCTTCGCTCCCAACTGCGACGGAACGATTTCGTGGCGAGACTGGGAGGTGACGAGTTCGGGGTTCTCATCCCGGATGCCACCGCACTGGAATCAGCGGCGATCCTCGATCGCCTCCGCGAACAGGTATCAGCGCATCTGGCATCGCTGCGGCTTCCTTCTCCGACCCTCAGTGCTGGCTTGGTCCATCTGGACAGGGGAGATGAGCGAGAGGTGGCACAGGTGATGGCCGCAGCAAGCCGCTCCCTGCGCCACGCCAAGCAACGCAACCGCAATTGCACCGTGGCTCATCCCACGCGTCGCTCCCATTCGTGAACGCCTGTCGCCGACCGGGAAACCACTGGCCAACCACTCGGGTTGACGACCGCCAGCAACGACAGCACCCTCCTCGCGTTCGTTCCGATTTTTGGGTGAAGATCGCTGACGATTATGTCGATGCTAACGTCGCTTGGGAAACTTTGTCGTTCAGGGGGTATTTAACGACAAGGCGAACGGCTCAAGACACGTTCGTTCCGTTCCGCAATCGTCATGGAGTAGACGCATGTCCCCCGCTTCTTCGCGTTGCCTTGGGCTTCTGGCCTGCACCCTTCTCGTCTCGAGTCTGACCACTGGCTGCAGCAGTCTGCCGTCGGGAGCCGGCCTGCCGCTCCTGGGGGCTTCCAGCAAGAAAGCAGCCGCTGAGGAGACGGCATCCCAGGCAAACTGCACCGTCGAGATGCACGGTGGCAGCAAGCGTCCGAAGGCCGTCCAGGTACCGATCACTCCCAATACCCACGTCCAGGACGTCCTGGTCGCCAGCAAGGCGGCCAAACGCTTCAGCAATCCGGAAGTCGTCCTGGTGCGACGCGTCGAGAATGGCAGCCAGCGCACGCTGAAACTCGCTTGCCGCTACGACCGCAAGGAAGATCGCATCGCTTGGGACACCGACTACGCCGTCCACCCTGGTGACCGCATCATGGTTCGGGAGGACCAGGCGAATCCCATGGGGTCGATGCTGAATTCCGTCACCGGACCGTTCTTTGGCGGCAGCGGCAAGTAGGTTCCCTGCGGAGCAACCTCCTCAGCGGGCAACTCGCCAGCGAACCCGGAACTGACGCACCATCGCGAAGAAGAGTACTGCGTCCAGCAGGACCGTTGTCGCGCAGTACCAGGCCAAGATCCGCCAGTCCGCGGGAAAGAAACGGTCGACCGGCAGGCCATTGTTGAACATCCCCAGGAAGGCGCTCGAATCGGGCATGGGGGTGCTGAACACGGCGGCGAAGGGGCTGGTGACGCCCAGCCACACCTTGTGGCTCTGCAGCCAGTTGCTCCAAGGCGAATCGCTACGAAACACGACTCCCGCGAACAAGATCGCCGCGATGGGCGCGGCGAAGAGCAGCAGCAGAATCGTGTAGGCGGTCATCAAACTCGTAGTCGTCTTTTGGAAAAAGCTGGAGCATCCCAGGGCTACGAGGGCCGTGGTGAGGCAGGTCAGGAAGATCACCGCGAGGAACCCCAGCACCGCTTGCCAGTTCTCCCAGAAGTAGGGCACCAGCACGACGGCCAGGAAGAGCGGCCACAACAGAAGCAGCGTCAAACCGCAGGAGACGCGCAGGCCAGCAAGGAGTTTCCCCCAGAGGATATCCCAGGGCGCGAGGGTTGTCGTCAGCAGCAAGCTCAAGGTCTGTCGCTCGCGTTCACTGGTCAGGCTTCCGGCCGAGAAAACGGGGCCCACCAGCATATTGAACAGCAGCACATAGGCGATGTACCACGGAGCCATCCAGGGAAAGACGAACAGATTCATGGCCATGATCGGAATGGCCAGCAGCATGCTGATCTGGATCACCAGCCGGAGCATCAGGGTGCCCTGGCTGAAGATCTCGCTGCGTATCTCTTTGTCATAGATGGGATTCGCGTCGTCCGCGAGCAGGTCCTCGCGTTTGGAGGGGGCGAAAAGGCGGTCCGGGAACTGGTCCGGCCGAAGCACAAGGCCGACGGCCTCACGGGACTCGCGCTCCAAGTCGACCACATCCCGGCCTTCGCTGCCGACATCGGGCGGATGCAGCAGGCGGCGCGTTACCCGGCGAAACAGTGGAACGCAGATCGCAGCGGCGAGCACGGGACTTCCCAGCGCGGTCACCCAAATGCGAAGGCCGCCGCGACCTTCCAAGGCACTCCATGCCATCACGGCCACCAGGGCCAGCGGGAGGATCAAGAGGTAGGAGACGACGAGGGCGGACGACGTCCGCTGGAAGTAGCAGCTACAGGCCACACTGATCATTCCAAAGACCACGACCGAAGCCAGCAAGCCGAGATACCCGACGAAGACTTCGTAGATCGAAACACCTCCGAGCGGCAGGCAGAGGACGACAATGGGGGCGGAAGCCACCATCAGGAGCAGCAGCGGCACCAGCGAGGAGACGAGCTTTCCCCAGCAGATCGCCGCGGGCCTCAGCGGACTCGCCAGCAGCATCTCATAGGTCTTCCGTTCCTTCTCGCCGGCGATCGACGCGGCGGCGAAACTGGGCGTCATGAGAGACGCGAGCGTATACTGCCCCAGGAAGAACAGATTGACCAAGTCGCGGGCCTCTCCCGCGTTCGCCTGCAGGCGTGAAGCCCGAGGCCAGGCCAAGTAGACGAGCAGAGCGAGCGTCGCCTGGTAGACGAGCAGCAGTAGGAACGACCGCTTCGTGCGCAGGTTCACCAGCAGCTCGCGCTGCATCACGGGGTTTTCCGGCAGACGCATCTCCCCTCCCCGCCGCGGAGCCGCTCGCCCAAGGGCCGCTTGCCCAAGGACGCCGGGGCCTCCGCTTCATTCCAACATCGACGCAGGGACTCCTGCAAGCAGGACCGACGCCTTCCGACGTGCGCCCGGTCTCAAAACTGTCGCGGCGTTGCTCGCCCCTGGACTCGCGAGGGCAGGCCCACGATGCGGAGGAACCCTTCCGCGTCGGTCTGGTTGTAGGATCCGCCGCCTTCCATCGTGGCAATCCCCTCGTCATAAAGGCTGTGGGGGCTGGAGCGACCATCCACCATGACGTTGCCCTTGTACAGGTTCAGGCGGACCTGGCCGGTGACATTTTGGGTGGCCTGTCGAATGAACGCCAGCAGGGCGTCCATCTTCGCGGTGTACCAGAATCCGTAATACACCATCTCCGCAACTTCCGGGGCGAGCCGATCACGCAGGTGCACCAGGTCGCGATCCAGGGTCAACTGCTCCAAGACTAGCAGCGCCGAGTACAGGATCGTCATGCCCGGAGCCTCATAGACGCCGCGACTCTTCATGCCCACGAACCGGTTCTCCACCATGTCGATCCGCCCGACTCCGTTCCGGCCTCCGATCCGGTTCAACTCCTTGACGATGGCGAGAGCGTCCATGGCTTTCCCGTTGACGGCCACGGGCACGCCCTGCTGGAAGTCGATCGTCACCTGTTCGATTGCATCGGGTGCCTTCTGCGGGGAGACGGTCATCCCGAAGTCGACGAGTTCTACGCCATTGACGTTCAGGTCCTCCAGTTTGCCCGCCTCGTAGCTGATGTGCAGGCAGTTCTCGTCGGAACTGTAGGGTTTGGAAACGGACGCCTTGACCGGAATGTCATGCTTCTCGCAGAACTCGATCATCTGCGTGCGACCAGGGAAAGCCGCTCGAAACTCGGGCATGCGCCAGGGAGCCAGCACTCGGATCGAGGGATCGAGTGCCTCGGCGGCCAGTTGGAAGCGGCATTGGTCATTCCCCTTCCCGGTCGCTCCATGCGCGTACACTTCGGCACCCACTTCGCGGGCGACTTGGAGGCAGACCTTGGAAATGAGCGGGCGGGCGATGGACGTCCCCAGCAGGTAGATCGACTCGTATTTTGCCTGCCATTGCAGCACGGGAAAGGCGAAGTCCCGGCACAACTCGAGTTGGGCATCCACGATGCGGGAACTGGCCGCTCCGGCCCGCTTGGCCTTGTCAAGGATCGCCTGCCGGTCTTCGCACGGTTGTCCCAGGTCCACGTAGACCGCGTGGATCTGATAACCTTGCTCCTGAAGCCAACCGAGAATAACGGACGTATCCAGTCCACCGGAGTACGCCAGAACGCAACTGGGCATGAGAACGCTACCTCTCTTCGATTCAACGGGTTTCCTCGCAGCCAAGACGCTATTGTCAACCGCGACGGTCTCGATGACAAGCGGGACCCGCTGCCCGGCTTTTCGGCCCGAGGAAAACCGACGCTCGCCCGCTGGCTGCCGTACCGCGGCC
>JBIIEC010000641.1:0-2583 GCA_044238045.1 Pirellulaceae bacterium
CTGGAGACAACTTTTTGCATCACGGGGCTTCGAATGTCGCGCGCCGCAGACGCCTGCGTGGCAAAACGGGTCGCATGGAGCCGCGAAACGCCGATTTCCGCGCCGTGGGCAATCCACGCGACGACCTCGCTCGGCAATTATTGCCCGACTCGTGCCCAAACCGTACTCGCTGCCTTCGCCTCGCGAAGATCGCTTCCGGTAAAAACGCGAGTCACTTGCCTTCGCGGATGGCATCGAAGTATTCGCGCGTCAGTTGCCGCTGAGGTTTGGGGAGACGCTGGCCGGTGAGCGGATCTTCCTGGGATCGCTGATTGGCTTCCACCTCGGCCTTGATCTCTTCAATGGCCTGGCCGGCTTGGTTTGGGCCGCGCGCCTTGCCCGCGATGACGGTCTGGCCGGGACCCGAATTCGCCGGCACCTGGGAGTCCTGGAAGTCGGTGTCGGTCGGCGATTCAGGACGAGCACCCTGGCCGCGTCCCTGCCCCAGCCCTTGGCCTTGCCCCGTGCCCTGCCCCTGGCCGCCCTGCCCTTGGCCGCCCTGCCCTTGGCCGCCCTGCCCTTGGCCCTGCTTGCCCGTTCCTTGCGACGCCATGGATCCATTGCCGGCTGCCTTCGCGGCCGTGGCGGACTGTTTGCCTGCTGATCGACCGCCGGCCTGGCCGCCTGCCTTGCTGGCCGACGCGTTCTGGCTCGACTGCTTTGCGTTCTGGCCCTGGCACGATTCGCAGCCCTTCCCTTCGCACTGCTTGCAGTTCATCGCGTCCTTGGCCTGGGCAATCTGGTTCGAGGTCTTCTCCAGCAGCTTCTGTTCGTCCATGTCCGCCTGCAGCTTGCTGAGGGAGTTGTTTAGCGCATTGAGTTCCGTCGCGGCGCCGCGGGGGTCGTCTCGGCGCAAGGCCTGGGCGCTTTGGTCCAGCTGCTTCGCCATCTCATTCGCCTGCTGTGACTGGCGTTCCTGGGACGCCAGTTCGTCCAGTTTCCGCTGCAACTCCGCAGCTCGTTCGCGATCGCCCTGGGAGTCCAGTTGGTCTCGCTGCTGCTGCATTTCACGCCGCGATCGTTCCTGGGTCGCCGC
Source organism: Pirellulaceae bacterium (assembly GCA_044238045.1). Lineage (GTDB taxonomy): Bacteria > Planctomycetota > Planctomycetia > Pirellulales > Pirellulaceae > CAZUJM01. Next base: position 1,076 of record JBIIEC010000641.1, read on the forward strand.
CATCTGCTCCAGCTTTTCCTTCATCGCGGCGAACTGCTGGGCGAGCTGCTGTTTCTCCTCGTCGCTCCACTGTCCCTGGTTCATCTGGGACTGCAGTTGCTGCAGTTCACGCATCGCTTGGTTGAGGTCGCCGGAGGACATGGCCTTGCCAAGTCGCTCGGCGGGGCCCTGCTGCATGTCGCGAAGCGCGTCCAGCTGCTGCTTCATGCGATCGGTGTCGCCGAGCTGCCGCTGCTTTTGCTGGACTTCGCGTGCCAGCTCGTTCAACTTGACGAGCGCCTGCTGCTGGTCGACTCGATCCTTGCGGGCCATCGCGTCCGCGCCGCGTTCGAGGCGTTCCATGAGTTCTTTTGCATCGGGCAGTCCCTTCTCGACCGCCTCCTGGCGATTCTCTTCGATCTGTTTCTTGAGCAGCTCGCTGGCGTTTTGCACGCGTTTGGTGATTGCGGCGGAGGCCGTCTGGGTTCCGGCCCCGGCCTCCGGCACGGCATCGGCAAGCAGCGTGAAGGCGAAGGCCAGCAGTCCGCAGCAGGCGGGGACCCACGACCATTTGGACGGTTGCACGCGGAACGCATGGCGGACGTCAAGCCGTTCGATGCGGCGCGTCGCATCGGCCAGAAGCGCCTGTCCCGCGGGCGTTTGTTCGGTCTCCGGCGTCAGGGCAAGGCAGCTGGACAGTCGTTCCTTGAGTCCGAACCGAGCGTCGATTTCGAGAGCGGCTTGCAGACCCGACCGTCGTCGCAGCCAGGCGTGGAGGCCGGCGGCGAGGATGCCGATCGAGATGGCTCCGCCTAGCCAGAGGGCGTCCCAGCGAACCGGCAGGTTGGGCAGCGGCCAAAACTTGGGTACGAGGATCGCCAAAGCGGCCAGCAGGAGTGCGGCCGTGAGGGTCCAGGGCAGAGCCACCAGGAACTGCTGCACCGTCAGCCGTCGCGCGGCGATTCGCACTTGCCGCTGCAGTTCGTTCATGACAAACCTCCCCTCGGCGGGCCCCGGTCTTGAAATCTCTCGGTCTTGAAACCCCGGTGAAACGGAGCCAGGCCTTGTTCCCTCCACGAGAAAAACTCGCATGGGCCCCGTACCACCGCCCCACGGCCTCCTATTATATAGGTAGCCCGGCGTGAAACCGCAGGGTGCGTGCGACCGTTTCCCGGGGAAAACCCCTGCGGCCGCCGCATCGCCGCTGGACTGCTCGCCGCGAATGGACAGGCCGAACCCGCATGGCTCCCACGTCACCCTTGCCCGATCCCGACGCGCGTCCGCTCGCCCACGTCGTGATCTTCGACGGCGACTGCCGTTTCTGCCAGGCGCAGGTCGCGCGATTGGCTTGGCTCGATCTTCGTGGGCAGTTGGCTTTCCTGTCGCTGCACGATCCTCGCACCGCCGCCCGCTATCCGGATTTAACCTACGAGCAGTTGATGGCGCAGATGTATGTGGTCGATCCGCGGGGAGGCCGGCATGGGGGCGCGGCGGCCCTGCGCCACTTGAGTCGCCAGCTGCCGCTGCTC
>JBIIEC010000263.1:0-8796 GCA_044238045.1 Pirellulaceae bacterium
CTTCATCTCGGCCGCGTGACTCCCCGGACTGTCGCCGCGCCCGCCTTCTGTTAGGATACCCGAACCGCGTTCGCCGCACGGAAGGGCCAGCCGTATTCGGGGGCCAGCCGCATTGCGTGTCCCGGTGGCTACCCCGTCGTCGCCCCGCGGCTCGACGTTTTCCCACGAAGGCGTTCCCCGCGGTGACACCCGTGTGGCACTTCCGGGTATTCCCAAAGCCCGTCCGGACCTGAGGACTGTTTTACCGCGAGGATCGCCCGACGTGTTATCCCTGAATACGATCCACCAGACCGATTGCATTGAAGGCCTGCGGAAACTGCCCGATGGCTGCGTCCATCTGGCTTTCGCCGATCCACCTTTCAACATCGGTTACGAGTATGACGTCTACGAGGACAAGCGGAAGTCGGACGACTACCTCGACTGGTGCCGTCTCTGGCTCACCGAAGTCAACCGGGTGCTGCGTGACGATGGTACGTTTTGGCTGGCGATCGGCGACGAGTTCGCGGCCGAGCTGAAGGTGATGATGCAGCGCGAACTGGGGCTCACCTGCCGCAGCTGGGTGGTGTGGTACTACACGTTCGGCGTCAACTGCAAGAACAAGTTCAGCCGCTCCCATGCCCACCTGTTCCACATGGTGCGGGACCCACAGAAGTTCGTGTTCAACGTCGAGTCGATCCGCGTGCCGTCGGCGCGGCAGCTTGTCTACGGCGACCGACGCGCGAACCCGCAGGGCCGGCTGCCCGACGACACCTGGATCCTCCGTCCCCAGGACCTGCCGGAGGGATTCCAGGCGGACGACGACACCTGGTATTTCCCACGCGTCGCCGGCACGTTCCGCGAACGCGCCGGATGGCACGGTTGCCAGATGCCCGAACAGCTGCTCGGACGCATCATCCGCGCCTGCTCGAATGAAGGCGACGTCGTCCTCGACCCCTTCGGCGGCAGCGGCACGACGCTGGTGGTTGCCAAGAAGCTGCAGCGCCAGTTCGTGGGTTTCGAACTGTCGGAGCAGTATGCGGAGCGAATCCAGCAGCGGCTGGACGAGTCGCAGCCGGGTGATCCACTGGTGGGAGCGGCCGAACCGCTGGTCAGCGCGCCGGCCACCTCCGACGGCACGCGACTCGACCCCCAGACGGGCAAGCGCGTGCGTGGCAAGGCGAAGGGAAAACCCGAGACCTCCGCCAAGTCTACCGGCAAACCGTCGCACTCCTCCACCGACTAGATCACCACCCGCCGTCGCTCGACCGACTCGCGCCCTCCTCCTCCGCCGCGCCGGAACTCGCCATGAAATACGCGATCTGCAACGAAACGTTCCTCGACTGGCCGCTCGATGACGCCTTCGCCTTTGCCCGCGCCTGCGGCTACACGGGCATCGAATTCGCGCCGTTCACGCTGGCCGCGGATGCAACGCAGATCGACAGCCGCCAGTGCGCCGACGTGCGCCGCCTGCTCGACAAACACCAGCTTCAAGGCATCGGCCTGCACTGGCTGCTGGCCAAGACCAGCGGCTACTACCTCACGTCACCCGACCCGGCAGTGCGTCAACGAACGGCCGGCTACCTGGGCGAGTTGGCCCGCGTCTGTCGCGGTCTCGGCGGCCACCTGATGGTGCTGGGCTCGCCCCAGCAGCGCAACCTGCTGCCAGGCGTCAGTCATGCGCAGGCGATGGACCACGCGGCCGAAGTGCTGCGAATGGCCGCGCCCGCGCTGGAGCAACACCAGGTCGTGCTCGCAATCGAACCGCTCGGGCCCGTTGAAGGCGACTTCCTGAACACGGCCGCCCGCGGTGTTGAACTGGCGGAGATGGTGGATTCCCCGCAGGTCCGCCTGCATCTGGACGTCAAGGCGATGTCCACCGAGTCGATCCCCATCCCCGACATCCTCCGCGCGTCGGCCAAGCACTTGGTGCACTTCCATGCGAACGACCCGAACCGTCGCGGTCCCGGCATGGGCGACGTGGACTTCGTGCCGATCCTGGCGGCCCTGCGAGAGATCGGCTACGACGGCTGGATCAGCGTGGAGGTGTTCGACTACGAACCGGGGCCCGAACGCCTGGCGAAGGAGAGCATCGACTACCTGCGCAAGCTCGAGCCCTGAGCCAATACATGCAGTCAGGGCGCTCCTTTCACCACGGAGGGCACGGAGCATCTGTCGAGCCCGCGGATGCTCAGCCGGTGCGCACGGTGACCGTCTTCACTTCGGTGTAGTTCGCCAGGGCGTACTCGCCGAGTTCCCGGCCCAGGCCGGATCGCTTGAAGCCGCCGAAGGGTGCGGCGGCGTCGAAGACGTCGTAGCAGTTGACCCATACGGTGCCCGCGCGGACGCGACTGGCGATCGCATGCGCCTTCGAGATGTCGCGCGTCCAGACTGCGGCTGCCAGTCCGTAGCTGGTCTGGTTCGAGCGGCGCACCACCTCGTCGATGTCGCGGAATGGCAGGACACTCATCACCGGGCCGAAGATCTCCTCCTGCGCAATCTGCATGTCGTCGCGGACATGGTCGAATACGGTGGGCTGGATGAAGAAGCCGCGTTCGCCGACGCGACCACCGCCGCACAGCAGGCGAGCGCCCGACTTCTGCCCCGATTCGATGTAACCCATCACCTTGTAGAACTGCTCCTCCGACACCTGCGGCCCCTGCTCCGTCTGCGCGTCGAACGGATCGCCCACGCGGCGCTGCCGCGCCTTGGCGAGCAGGCGTTCCACGAACGCTTCATGGATCGACTGCTCCACGAACAACCGGCTGCCCGCGCAGCAGCACTGGCCCTGGTTGAAGAACAGGCCGAAGTACGCGCCCTCCACGGCCTCGTCGAGGTCGCTGTCGGCGAACACGATGTTCGGACTCTTGCCCCCCAACTCCAGCGTCACCCGCTTCAGGTTGCTCTGGGCCGCCGCCTCCATCACCAGATGCCCCACCTCGGTCGACCCCGTGAACGCGACCTTGTCGATATCCGGATGGCGAGCGATCGCCTGTCCGGCCGTTGGCCCGAAACCGGGGAGCAGGTTCACGACGCCGTCAGGGAAACCGGCTTCTTGGATCAGTTCGCCCACCCGCAGCGCCGACAGCGGCGTCTGCTCGGCGGGCTTCATCACCACGGTGCAGCCCGCCGCCAGTGCCGGTCCCAGCTTCCACGCCTGCATCAGCAACGGGAAGTTCCAGGGGATGATCTGACCGCAGACGCCCACCGGCTCATGCCGCGTATAGCAGAAGAACGGTCCGTTGATCGGGATCGTCTTGCCCTCGATCTTGTCCGCCCAGCCGGCATAGTAACGGTAACAGGCAATCGACAGCGGCAGGTCGGCGTTCAAGGAATCGCTGATCGGCTTGCCGTTGTCGAGCGTCTCGAGCGCGGCGAGTTCTTCCTTGTGCGCTTCCACGAGATCGGCCAAGCGGTAGAGCAGCAGTCCGCGATCGGCGGCCGACATCCGCGACCAGGGCCCCGTCTCGAAGGCAGCTCGCGCCGCCTGCACCGCGCGGTCCACATCCTCCCGGTCCGCTTCGGCAACCGTCGTGATCACTTCACCCGTCGCCGGATCCAGCGTCTCAAACCGCTTGCCGCTCGCCGCATCCACCCAGCGGCCGTTGATCAGGAGTTGGTTCTGCCGCACTTTTGGCTTCGCGACACGCGAGGAGGACGACGAAGCTTGCGACTGTTCGGTAGTGGCCATGGAAAGAAACTCCGCCTTGCAAGAAAGTGAGCGAAAAAAGACCCACGCGGCATCACCACCGACAACCCGGCGCGCATGCCATCCCCCTCCGTGCCCTCCGTGGTTACCAAGCCCTCCGTGGTTACCAAGCCCGTACCCACCGCACTCAAACCCAAGAGTTCGGCTGCACCAAGCCGGCGGGCAGGGTCATCTTAAAGTCCGCCAGCCCCCGCCGGCAATCAGGGAGCGAGCGGGGGCGTAGAGACGGTCGCGCACTCGCGACGCCGACCGGGAAGAGCAGAAGCAGCCGGTCGCAGCCGGCCGCGAAGCGTCAGGCGCTGGCCGCAGCCTTCAGTTCGGCCAGATGCTGGGCGGTGCCCACCAGCCGATCCCAGTTCGCCTGGATGTATTCTGGCGGACCGCCGATCTGAGCCACCACCTGGGCGATGTTCTCGGTGGGCACCATCTCGATGGCGTTCCACGGACAGACGGTCAGCTCGTAGGGATTGGTCTTCTTCGATGGAATGTGCACGCAGACTTCGCAGCCCACGCAGCGTTCGATGTCGATCTCGCACCAGGACTGGTTGCCCTTCACGCCGTGGCTGCCTGGCAGCGTCTTGAGCGAGATGCAGTCGACCGGGCAGACCTCCAGACACGATTCGCATCCGGTGCAGTTGTCGGCGTTGATCACCGCCAACTCCTTGGGCACTTTCTTACGGGGTCCCTGCTTGGCCATGGCACACCTTCTCTGGAGCGTTCCTGAGGGCCCGCCGGGGGCGGGCTTCAACCATTGCGAGTATATCTGGTGATCGGCACGGGTCCAACCGGATCTGAGCGTCGTCCGGGCGGTTTCAGGGAGCCCCGCCCGGTGAACGGGGCCTAGCCCGGCACCCGTTCGCCGGCGATCAGGTCCTCGAACGTCTGTCGGCTGCGGACCAACAGCGGCTGGCCGTCCCGCACCAGCACCTCGGCCGCCAGGGGCTTGGAGTTGTAGTTGGAGGCCATCACGAAACCATAGGCCCCAGCACACTCGATGACCAGATAGTCCCCCACCTGGGCCCCGGGCAGCTCCCGCGTGGAGACGAAACCGCCCTCCTCCTGGGTGAAGATATCGCCGGATTCGCAGAGCGGCCCGCCGACGACGACCGGCCGCAGCCCCGCCCCCGGCGCGTGGCCGCTGGCCGGAGCGATCGACATCGGATGGTAGGCTCCATACAGGATCGGCCGGGCCAGATTGTTGAAGCCGGCGTCCAGCAGATAGAACAGGTTGCCGCCCATCTGCTTGATCGCCCGGATCTCGGTGATCAGATAGCCGCTCTCGGCCACCAGGTACCGGCCCGGTTCGAGTTCCAGGTGCAGCGGATGCCCCAGCCGCTCGGCCAGTCGCTGGCGGGTGGCGTCCCACAGCTGGTAGTAGGCTCGCACGTCCGTCCGCACGTCGCCCGGACGGTAGGGCGTCGAAAGCCCGCCGCCGGCGCTGATCGTCGTCACCGTCCGCCCCACCTTCTCGACCGCCGCCTCCATCGCGCCGCAGACCTGCGCCAGATGCTCCATGTCCGTGCCCGAGCCGATATGCATGTGCACTCCCGTCACCCCGACCCCGTGGCGATCGGCCCGCAGCAGGCAGTCGTCGATCTGCTCGTGCCAGATCCCATGCTTCGACTGATCGCCGCCCGTGTTCGTCTTGCGGCTGTGGCCGTGGCCGAAACCCGGGTTGATGCGGAGCGTCACGTTGCTGCCCGGCGCGACTTCGCCCAACTGGTCGATCATGTCGGGCGACCCGACATTCACATGCAGGCCCAGTTCGCGGCACATCGCCAGCGACTCGCGGTCGAAGATGTCCGCCGTGTAAACGATGGGAGCGGGATCGCCCTGCGGCTGGTATCCCACCCGCAGCGCCCGCTGGATCTCGCCCGCGCTGACCGCGTCCACAACCACGCCCAGGCGACGCATCAGGTCCAGGATGGCCAGGTTTGAGCAGGCTTTCTGCGCGAAACGGGTGACGTCAAAGACTCGGCACTCCTCCACCCGCTGCCGGATCACGCCCTCGTCATAGACATACGTCGGTGTGCCGAACTCCCGCGCCAACTCGCGCACCGGCACTCCCCCGATCTCGTGTCGCACCAGTTCCCGCACCTCGGAAGCTCCCATTGCACGTCTCTCCTGACTGCTCGCCTGCCTCGGATTCATCGCCCTATCGTCGCCCTATCGGCCTGCCGTCGGCGGCCGGAGACGGCGATTGTAGGAACCGGCTGCCGCCACGGCCAGGGGCAGAACCGGCGCGGCCGCCGTAAGCGGCGGGGGCACGGCCGCGGTAAGCGGCGGCGATGCGGCCGGGGGCTGGAAAAAGAAGAAGGCGAGGTCTCCCGCGGGGAAACGCCTCGCCTTCTCCGGGCAACTTTTGAATCGCAGATCGCTCGAAGAGCCGACGCGACCGCCGACGCTCGCACGACCGTTCCGGCCGACGACTAGAAGTCGCCTTCCTGCTGCATGTTGGCGGCCTGACCAGCCTGCCCCATGGCCCGCAACACGCCCTCGTCGATCTGGATCCGATAGGTCACGCCGTTCTCGCCGACGGCCATCGAACGGATCTGGATGCGATCCTTGCCCTGGGCATTAGCCACCTGCTCGGCCACCATGTCCAGGACCGGGTTCGATTCCATCGACTGCGCGAACTTCAAGATCGGGCCAAGGGCCACTTCGATCGACACCGGATCGGTCTTGGTCGCCGTCGCGCCCTGCGACTTGTCGAGCAGCCCCTTGAGCGTTTCCATGGCGTCGTTGCCGACCGCCATGTAGACACTCTTTTCGGCTGTTCCCAGCACAACGGGCACCTTGTCGCCCATCACCGCCGCCAGCGTGTCGCCCTCCGGCAACGGCAGCGACATCGTGTGCAGCGTCACGCCCGCGTGCTCGCCCGCGTTCAGCTTCACGTCCTGCGGGCCGCCCTCGGCAGTTTCCTTGGCGACGTCCAACAGCTTCTTGACCGCCTCGGCGACCTCCGTGCCGCTCGCCACGTGCGCCGCGGCCACCATCGTCACCGACTTCTCGCCCATCATCACCGACATGCCGGCGTCCATGGCTCCCGAACGCATGGTGCTGCGGAAGATGTCGAACACCATCGTCGCCAGCTGCTTGGCGTTGGTCCGGCCCTCGTCGTCCAGCGAATCGTCCTCTTCCAGCTCGCTCATCGTCGCCGACTGGATCTGGTCGATCTGAGCCACCGCCGTCTCGATCTGGTCGGCCGGAATGATGCTCGCGAGGCCCATCTTGATCGCCGAGTCGGGGACCTGGAAGCTCGCGTATTCCGTCTTCGCCTCGCTCATCTGGCTCATCTGGGCGGCCATCTTCGTGCCCGGCATCGCCGTGACGCTCATGTCCAGCATCGTGTGGCGGTTCGTCGGGTCGATCTGCCAACCCAGCGTCAGCGTCTCCATCTCCTGGATCAGCTGGGTGATCTGAGTCATCTGAGCGTCGACCATGAGCTTGGCCTGGGCCTGCGCCTCTTCGTCCTCATTCTCCTCGGCCGCCTGCTCCATGCCCTGCTCCATCTGCGCCCGCATCTGCGCGATCGCGACTTCCTTCAGCGGCTGCGGCACGTTCTTGCCGAAGGCTCGCACGGCGATATCGTACTTTTCGTCGAGGCCTTCGAGCAGCGTTGCGGGTGCGGCGGGCAGGTCGGTCAGCGCCTCCGGCGACTGCGCGAGGTAGGCCCAGCCGTCCTGCTCCTTCACGAACATCGGCTGCGGTCCACGCAACTCGAAGACGCCGTTCTCCAGCTCCTTCGGCTCGCCCAACTGCTCCTGCAACTGCCCCAGCACGGCCTTCAAGTCCTTCACGGGCACGAAGCCCATGACCTTGAACTCGGTTTCCTCCACCATCACCACCGCGCCGATCGGCTTGTCGTTGTCGACGCCCTGGAAAAAGACCTTCACCTGCGGCAGGAAGAACTGCCCCAAGCCGGCCATGCCGGTGGCATCCAGCAGGTACTCGACGTCACTGAACAGCTGCGTGGCGGGTTTCAGGGACACCACCACGACCTTCTCGGCCGCGCGAGCGAACCCCGAGGCAACCAACACGCCCAACACGGCCCAGACACCCAGCCAGCGCCTTGTCCGCAACGATCTCGTGAAACCCATCACTGTATACGCTCCTCAACCTGAATCGATTGGAATTCGAAATCGGATCTGTTCCGACGTACGGTACTTTACCGTACTGTACCCTGTCCAAGGCCCGGGATCCAAGCCAACCTGCCGCCGCGGACGGGAGATGGAGGATTATTCACGGGCGACGCATTTCCGCCACGGCACTATTCGCGACAACCGCCGCCGCCGTCCGCCATTGTCGCTGGCACTGCTGGCGCAAGATCGCAGAGACCCCGCAGCCCGCGGAGGGACCCCACAGCCCGCGCAGGGACTTCATGGGGCCGATTCCGAGCACCGCCGCGGCCAACCCTGTCCCGGAAGCACGCAGAGAATACGAGCGAGCCGCACCGCCCGTTCACCCGCTCAAGAAAAAACCAGACGGAAGACAGCCAGCTTGATCGAGGGCCGCGAGGCACCGTGTTTCAAGGCACCGTGTTTCAAGGCACGGCGTTGCAAGGGACCGTGTTGCAAGGCACCGTGTTGCACGGAACAGCGTCGCAACCGCGAGGGCCCCTGGCGTTCGCCCGCTCGGGAAACCGGCCGGGTTAGCGTTCGCGATAGATGATCCGACCCTTGGTCAGATCATAAGGAGAGAGTTCGACCTTGACTCGGTCGCCCGGCACGATGCGGATGAAGTGCTTGCGCATCTTCCCGGCCACGTGGGCCAGAACCTCCGGGCCGTCATCGATCTGCACCCGGAACCGGGTATTGGCTAAGGCCTGGGTCACAACGCCCTCGACCTCCAAGGCTTCTTCTTTCTTCGTCATACCGATCGCGTCGCTGTCGCGACTCCTCTAACCCCATCCATTCCCCCGGAACGCAAGATTCGTGACTATATCAGCTTGGCCGTTCCGCTCCAAGCGTTGAATCCGCCGCTTTCATGTCTTTCGCGGCCTCTTCACATCGGCTGGCGGCTTCGAGCGGCGGGAGCCCGGGTCCACCGCCAGGGGCGGGCCGAGCGCCGCAGGGGCTGGCCTCGCGAGGCGCGTCAGGACGCATTGGCGG
>JBIIEC010000012.1:0-31034 GCA_044238045.1 Pirellulaceae bacterium
CGACGGTGTGAACCACCTGGGCATGGCCTCGGGTGCCGAAGTTTCCCAGAACACGGGCGTGGCGGTGAAGCCGAACACGACCTACCAGCTGACGGTGGGCGTCGGTCGCCGCAACTCGGGTTTCACTCCCGCCGACAACGCCTCGCGTTTCGGCCTGTATGTGGCCAACGACGCCCAGGCGGGCGGCACGCTGTTGGGTGACGCGGTCTACAACGCGTCCGGCCTGGCCGATTCGACGTTCGTCGCCCAGACGCTGACGGTCACCACGGGCGCCTCGGTTCCCGCCGGTAACCTGGTCATCTCGCTGCGTTCGACCGGTGGTGGTCGCGCCCATTACGACAACATCCGTCTGACTGCGGTGCCGGAACCGTCGAGCCTGGTGCTTGGCGTCCTCGGCCTGCTCGGCCTGGTCCGGATGCGTCGTCGCTAAGCCGTCCGTGTGCTCTCGTAGTTCACGACGCTAGACATGTTCACTCGATGGATCGGTCCCTCAGGGGCCGATCCATTTTTTTTGGACAAGAAACGAGCTGCGCCAATCATACTCAAGCGTAGCGGAGTCCTCGGCTCCTGGGCGCGTCCCGCGTTCCGGGCCGAGTGCGCCGTGGCGTTACAGGAAGGACTCGCTGGTACCCGCGAAGGAGTGGTCCTCTGGCTTGCCGGTATTCCGATGGCTCTCGATCCTATCGCTGGTTCGCGCCGCTTGGATGACTCGTGCGTTGCGCGCCCACGGCTGGCCGTCGCGCTGTTGGTCCTGATCGTGGCCGCCGGCTGTGGTCGCTCCTCGACCGACGACCGCCGCGCACCTTCCCCCGGCCAAGCCTCCCGCACCAACGCAGCACCCGCAACCTCCGGGCATTCACCCGCCGCCACGGCACCGACCACCGTCGCGACCTCCCCCAACGACTCGACACCCGCGAATCCTGCCGCTTCTCTTCCGAACCTCGCTTGCGGAACGGCTGCGCCGACCGCCGGCGATGCGGCGGCCGAGGGCTGGGGTGCCGAAGCGTTCAGCGAACGGGCGCTTCAGCAGCTGCAGCAGTTCGGCCGCATTCTGGAGCAGCGCGACGACTGGGACGCAGCGGATCTTACCTCCGTCCTGCTGCCAATCGATCGGCTTGCCATCGCCCCGCTCCTGCCGCCGCAACGAACGGTTGCGTTCGAGGATGGAGGAGTTCGGGTGGAACGTTGGCGTGCGGAGTCGTCGCCCGATCGTGAGCCTGCTGCGACTGGTACCGCCAGGAGCCCGGCGGGCGACCTGGGGAAGGGCCTGGTCGAACTGGCTCGCACCTTCGCGGGCCTCGGCCACCGCAAGACGAAGTTCAAGGTGTTTCGTGTCGAGACGACCGATGCGGGCATGCAAACGCGCCAGTATGCGCACTTGAGCGGTTCCGACAACGCGCAGGCGGCCGAGTACAACGCCACCTGGATCATCGACTGGGAGACCGCTGCGCACGACTCGCCACCTCGCATCAAGTCGCTGCGTGTGGAAGTGGCCGAGTTGGTGACAGTTCCCCGGCGCGACACGCCGTGGCTGGTGGACTGCACCGAATCGCTGCTGCCCGACGCGCCGCCGACGCTGCGTACCTGCCTGGACCGCGGCATCGACTACTGGGAGGCACGGCTCGATGCGTCCTGCGGTGTCTACAACTTCGGATACCACGGCTTGGCCGTCGCGGATGTGAACGGAGACGGCCTGGAGGATGTCTACGCCTGCCAGACGGGCGGACTGCCCAACCATCTGTTGGTGCGCCAGCCTGACGGCACGGTGCGCGACGAAGCGGCCGAAGCGGGCGTCGACTACCTGGACAATACTCGCAGCGCGCTGCTGGTCGACCTCGACAACGACGAGGACGCCGACCTTGTGCTGGCCACGGCGACGGGCCTGCTGTTCCTGGAAAACAACGGCCGCGGCCGCTTCTCTGAGCGGGCGCGCATCGCCTCCGTGCGCGAAGGCTTTTCGCTTGCCGCCGCCGACTACGATGGCGACAGCTGGCTCGACGTCTACGTCTGCGTCTACTACGGCCAGTCGGACGCCGCGTCCGACCTGCCCTTGCCGCTGCCTTACTTCGACGCCACCAACGGCGGCCGCAACCACCTGATCCGCAATCGAGGACAATGGAAGTTCGAGGATGCGACGAAGGCCACCGGACTGGACCAGGAAAACTCCCGCTTCAGCTTCGCAGCCACCTGGGAGGACTACGATCGCGACGGCGACCTCGACCTGCTGGTCGTTAACGACTTCGGCCAGAACCAGCTCTACCGCAACGACCAAGGTCGCTTCCGGAACGTGGCGCGCGAGGCGGGGCTGGTCGACGGCGCGTTCGGGATGTCGGCGACCTGGAGCGACTTCGACCGCGACGGCCTGCAGGACATCTATGTCTCGAACATGTTCTCGGCGGCCGGCAGCCGCGTGACGTTCGACCCGCGGTTCAAGCCGGATGAGACGGCCGCCACCCGCGCGCGGTTCCAGCACTTGGCACGCGGCAACAGCCTGTTCCGCAACCGGGGCGACGGCACCTTCGAGGACGTGAGCGTGGCGAAGGGCGTGACGATGGGCCGCTGGAGCTGGGGATCGCTGTTCGCGGACATCAACAACGACGGCTGGGACGACCTGCTGGTGGCGAACGGCTTTATCACGGGCCGCCAGCCGGACGACTTGTGAAGCCTCTTGTGGCGACAGGTCGTGTCGCAATCCCCCGTTGATTCGCGTGACTTCGACGTGGCCCGCCAAGCCGACTCGGGCTATCGGCGCAGCCTCGCGCAGGTCAACAGCCTGCTGCGGCACGGCGGATCGCTGAGCGGCCATGAGGCGAACTGTGTGTTCCTGAATACGCGTACCGGCCCGTTCGCCACCGCGTCGGCCGTCACGGGATTCCAATTCACCGACGACGCCCGCAGCCTTGCGCTGGCCGACTGGGACTTCGACGGCGACCTCGATATCTGGGCCACCAACCGTACCGCTCCCCGCCTGCGTTTCCTGCGAAATGACAACCCCGTGTCACACCACTACCTCGCCTTGCGACTGCGGGGAACACGCGGCAACCGCGACGCGATCGGCAGCGAGGTACGCGTCGAACTGGAGTCGGACCCGGAGCGGCCGCTGCTTCGGTCGCGCCGCGCCGGCGAGGGTTTCCTCGCGCAGTCCAGCGCCTGGCTGCACTTCGGCCTGGGCGACGAAACCCGCATCCGCCGCGTCGTCGTGCGGTGGCCGGATGGACAGGAGCAGGCATTCGACTCCCTGAACGCCGATGCGCACTACGAACTGCGACAGGGCGAAACACAACCCACCCCGTGGCAACCGCCGGGCGATCGCTCCGCCCCCCTGGCGATCCAGCCCGGCGAACTATCGCCGCAGGAGAACACCGGGCAGGCCGCCCTCGGATTGACCCAGCGCATTCCCGTGCCGCCCCTAAGCTGGCAAACGCTCGGACCCGCGACGGACAGCCCGACATTCGGTGTCCCCGTCGGCGGCGCGCAAGCGATCGGGCGACGCCCGCTGCTGGTCAATCTCTGGGCCACCTGGTGCGGTCCGTGCCTCGCGGAACTCGGCGCATGGTCCCAGCACGCGGAGGAGCTGCGTTCCGCCGGACTGGATGTCGTCGCCCTCTGCGTCGACGGAGTCGATGGCAGCGGCGCGACGGCGACGGCCGACCCGGCGGAACTCCTGCGGCAACTGAACTTCCCCTTCGCCGCCGGTCGTGCCACGCCGAAGCTGCTCACGGACCTCCGCACGCTGCACGACCTCTCCTTCTCCGCGGTCGTGCCGATGCCCGTGCCGACCAGCTTCCTGCTGGACACCCAAGGCCGCATCGCCTTCCTGTACCGCGGCCCCGTGGACGCCGAACGACTCGTGCGGGACACGGCAAGTCTGTCGCTCGAAGGCAACGCCTGGGAGTCGGCCGTGCTGCCCTTTGCCGGCCGCTGGAATGTGCGGATGGCTCCCCTCAGCCTGCTCGCCATTCCACGCCGTCTGCTCGAACAGCAGCGTGCCGACGACGCGGCTGCCTATGTGGCCGCGAACCGTGAACTGTTGTCCACCAGCCGCGACTGGCCCAAGCTGCTGGTCTGGATGGGCGACCTGGCCCTGGCCTCGAGCCGCATGCCCGAGGCGTTTCGACACTACGAGGAAGCTTTGCAGGCCAACCCCAGCGAAGTGCCGGCGCTCAACAACTACGCTTGGCAACTGGCCACGCATGGCGACGCGGCAATAAGGGACGGTGACAAGGCCGTGCGACTGGCCGAACAGGCCACGCGACTGACACGCGGCATGGACGCCGGAGTGCTCGACACGCTCGCGGCAAGCTACGCGGAAGCAGGCCAGTGGACACAGGCCACGCGTGCCGCCGAGCGAGCCATCCAGGTCGCGACCAAGCAGCAGCAAGCGGAGTTGTCCCACCGCATCGAACGCCGCTTGAAACAGTATCGGCTACGGCAGCCCTATCGTGCCGGCTGACACGCAGTCATCGTGCGTGGCCCGTAGTCGGCACGCTCGCTGCGATGCCGACTACGGGGAGGCAGACTCGCTGCGACGCCTGCGATCGACTAGGGCAGGGGCACCGTCTGCAGTTGCAGCGGCGCGCCTTCCTTCTGCTGCAGCACGACCAGCTGCACTTCACCCAGGCGGTCCATCTGCACGACGTTCGGCAGGTCGTTCACCGTCTCGTACGCCTGTCCGGCCGTGCCGCCACCCGAGACGGGCTCGGTCAGGCCCTGCTCCCGCTCGATGTCGTTCGTGCTGATCTTCATCATGCCACGGGCCGAGTTCGACATCAGCAGGAACGTCTCGCCGTCCTGTCGATAGACGATCATGTCCAGCGGACGGTTGCGGTTGCCCAGTTCGGCCACCGTCGTGCCCGTCACCTTGTCGCTGGTCTGGATACCCTCCAGCGGAAACCGCACCAGCGGCGTGCAGGTGAAGCCGGCCAGCAGGTTGGGCCTGCCGTCGATCACCAAGGGAACAAACGTGCGGATGGCGGCGTTATCCTCCGCGCGTCCGTGGGCCGCGTGGTAGATCTCGATTCCTGCCAGGTGACTCTCCTCATCAAACGGGAAGGCCAGGGAGCGAACGGCGGACGGCATCGCGCCCTTGGTCATGCCCGAAACCATCACGCGGCCATCGACGAAGGCCAGGTCCGTGATCGACTCATCGCGGAGATTCCGCTGGCGATTGCCGCTGCCGGTGATCTGGTCGTCGGGCGCGTCGGGAAGTTCGGCTTTCGAGAACAGCACCTGCTCGAGGCTCACCGGACTGAGCTTACCGGTGGCGTCGATCCGCACCAAGGCCGGCTTGTTGTCACCGCCGACCGACAGGGAAAGGTAGACATGGCCGCTGAGCGGATTGACGGCGAGGTCATTCACGCGGACAGCGCCCGGTTGCGTGCCGTACACGGCCGCCAGTGCCGCGTCGAGGTTGTCGACGTTCACCTGCACCGACTGGGGATCGCCCGTGACGTCTCCGGTGCCGATCGCATACACGGCCGCGCCCTTGGTGTCACCGACGAAGAGCACTCCCTGGGGCCCGAAGGCCAGCGGCCCCGCCGACTGCAACGCCGGCGTGCCTTCCTCCAGGCGAAAGATGTTGGCCGCCGGAAGAGCTGCCTGCAGCGCTGCCCAGAGAAGGCACGCCGCTCCGAATGTCTTGCCGCTGATTCGCATCGTCTTTCATCTCCTTGGAGTTCTTGAAACAGGGACACGGCTCGCCGTGAGGCCGTCCGCGTTCGACATTATCGTGGTCGCCAACGACCGAACAAGCCAGCGGCCGCCGCGGCGCCGCGAAAGATCACGATTCGCAAGCACCCGATACGTCCTCGCAGCTTCCCCGGACGTCCCGGCCCGCTTCGCAAAGCTGCCTCAGGCCAGCAGCGATCGCACCAGCTGGTAGCCGACCCAGAAGATCGCGGCATCCACCAGGAGATGACTGAGCCAGGGGCCTGTCAGTTTCCCGGACCGTTGATAGAGCCAGGCCCAGAGCAGTCCGCCTACGGCCACGCAGGCGGAGAAAAACCAGGTCGCGGGCGAGTTCCCGCCGAAGAAACGAGCCAGCACCAGCACGTGATGCGCCATGAAACCCAGGCTGGAGATCACCGCCGCCCAACGCCAGTCGATGCGACTGCGAAGCTGCGCGAATACGAACCATCGCCAGTAGTACTCTTCGAGCGCCGAGTGCACGGCCGCGTAGAAGACACCGAGTGTCAGGTACGCGCCCGTGGAACGAATGCCAAATCGGGCGACCTTCGCCCGCACCTGCTCAGCCGCCAGCTCAAACCAGGCCGCATCGCGGAGCACCCGTTCGTAGAGGACCACCGTCGCGAGCAATACAAGCAGCCCGAGGACAATTCCTGTCAGGACGCCCGCATCGCGCGGGTGGGGCCATCGCCAAGCGCGACGCCAGGCGAGCCAGCCGGGAATGGCCAGCAGCGGCAGGGCGAACTGCAGTGCTTTGCCGACGCCATAAGCCAACTGCTGCCGGGTCGCTCCCTGCCGTTCCAGCAGGACAAAGTAGACCCAGGTGATCAGCGTGGGCAGCGCGAGCGCCAGCAGCAGCACCGCCGGGGATACCTGGCGATTGCCGGTCGCGGGAAGAGCAGGACTGGGTTCGGACATCGGCGGTCACTCCCTGCTGCAGGCACTTCAATGCCCGCTGCCGTCAGTGCAGTCTGCATCAAACACCCACGCCACGCCAGAAAGGAGCTCTTCACTCCTTCTCGCGTCGGCAAACTGCGGTGACTCGAACGGCCAGACCGGCAAGCCCAATTCTTCCGGGCGATCCCTGCCGATGAGTCCACCAGACCTGACCGATGCCACCGTCACCTTCCTCCATCGAGACCGACTCCGCCCATGACCGCATCCCGCCCGCTTGAGGTCCGCGAACTGGTTCAGCAGCAGTTCTCTGAGATGAACGCGAGCAGCGGAGCGATCTGCGGGGAAGCCGTGCTGGTACGAGGCGGCCAGTACTGTGGCCATCGCTTCCTGGGAACCGGCATCAGCGCCGTCTGGTTTCTCGAGGAGGACCAGATCAAATTTTACGACAACGGCGGCAGTATCCTGAAGGTGATGAGCACCTTGCGGCCCAGTGTCTGCATGCCAATCAACACAGCTCCGAGTGCAGCTCCACCGCTGCGTCGCGCCGCCTGACACCCCGTCCACAATCGCCTCAGGACGTCGGCCTCGTCGCTCAGTCGGCCTTCTTCTTGGGTTTCGCCGCGGGCTTGCTGTCCGCAGAAGAAGCCTTGGACGACGTGTCGCTGGAGGACTTGTCCGACCCGGACGAACTGCTGGACGATGAGCTGGAAGACGAGTCCTTGTCGGCCTTGGCGCTCTTCTTGTACGAGTCGCTGCGGTAGTCGGTCTGGTAGAAGCCGGACCCCTTGAACACGATGGCCGCTCCCGTACCAAACAGCCGCCGCAGCTTCGCCTTCTTGCACGAAGGGCACTTCTTCAGCGGATCCTCCATGATCCCCTGGAACTGCTCGAACGTATGTCCGCAAGCATCGCACTCGTAGTCGTAGGTCGGCATGAGGCACCTTCGTGATAGGGATCGAGTCTCAAGGTTTCGCGAAGCGGCTGGCTTCACACCTGCGGCGGCTGGGCCTACACCTGCGGTGGCTGGGCCTACACCTGCGGTGGCTGGGCCTACACCTGCGGTGGCTGGGCCTACACCTGCGGTGGCTGGGCCTACACCTGCGGTGGGCCGGCGGAAACAACGACCTGGGCGGGCCTGATGACGCGATCGTGGAGTCGGTATCCGTGCTGGCTCACATGCGTGATGAAGCCGGCCGGATGGTCCGGGTGCGGGAACTGGGCGATGGCCTCGTGAATCGCCGGATCAAACTCCATACCCGCGGCGGGGACGCGCGTGCACTGGTGCTTCTCGAGCATCGAGAGCAGTTGCTGCTGCACGATCTTCACACCTTCCTGCAGGCCTGAGGTTTCGCCCTTCTGGTCGGCCGCATCGATTGCCCGCTCGATGTTATCCATCACGGGCAGCAGGTCGCCCAGCAGGGCCTGCGAAGCGTACCGACGCTCGTCCTGCATCTCGCGTTGGACGCGGCGGCGATAGTTTTCCATTTCGGCCTGCACGCGGAGGCAGCGTTCGTTGGCTTGCTCGAGTTCCCGGCGGAGCTGTTCGAGCGCGTTGGAATCTCCGCCGCCTGCGTTGGCGGAGCCAGCGGCTGCGTTGGGATCGTGGAAAGCGGCATCGGCATCATCGGGCCGCAGGTTGTCAGGTGAATTGGCCATCGGCAATGGTCTCCAGGTTCCAGAAGGCGAGCGGCAGTGCGGCGAGAAGCCGCGACGGACGTCGGCCTATTCCGAGGGACTGAGGTAGGCTCGCAGTTTATCGAGAAACCCCCTGCGTCGCGGACTCACATTCTTGTGCTCGAGTTCCGCCAGTTCGCGAAGCAGGGTTTCTTCCCGGAGCTGCAGCTTCTTGGGCACTTCAATGTGGGTCTGGACGAGCAGGTCGCCGGTGGGGCCGCCGCGGGGATCGGGCATACCTTTGCCCTTGAGTCGAAAGACGTCGCCGGACTGGCTGCCCGCCGGGATGGAAAGCGACGAGCAGCCGTCGAGCGTAGGGATCTCCATGTCGGCGCCGAGGGCGGCCTGCGTGTAGGAGATCGGCACTTCGACGTACAGGTGCATGCCTTCGCGACGGAACAGCGAATGCGGCAGGACGCGGATGAAGCAGTAGCAGTCGCCGGCCGGGCCGCCGTTGGCACCTGGTTCACCTTCCCCGGCGATGCGGATTCGCATGCCTTCATCGACACCGGCGGGAATGGCCACATCGAGGTCGACCTTGCGGGCCACGTAGCCGCGGCCGCGGCAGCCATCGCAGGGATCGACGATCACCTGACCTGCGCCGTGGCAGTCCGGGCACACCGTCTCGACGCGGAGGATTCCAGCCGACGTCACGACCTTGCCACGACCGCTGCAGCGTCGGCACGACTCGGCGCTGGACCCGGGCTTGTTGCCCGTGCCGCGACACTTGCCACAGGCCTCGCTGCGGTCGAACTGCACGCGCCGCGTCACGCCCGAGGCCGCCTCGGCCAGCGTCAGCGAGACCTCGCACTTGACGTCGCCGCCACGCTGGGCGCGCGTTCGCCGGCGGCCACGTCCACCGCCGAAGATCTCGCCGAAGATGCCGCCGCCAAAGATGTCGCCCATGGCGTCGAAGATATCTTCCATGTCCGAGTAGCCAGCCCCGCCACCTCCGCCGCCCGGCCCCATGCCGGCATGGCCGAACTGATCGTAACGGGCTCGTTTCTCGGCATCGCTCAGCACCTCGTACGCCTCGGCCGCTTCCTTGAAGCGTTCCGTCGCCTCGGCATCGTCCGGATTGCTGTCCGGGTGGTACTTGATGGCCAGTTGGCGGTACGATCGCGCGATGTCCCGCTCGGATGCGTCGCGTTTCACGCCCAGCACTTCGTAGTAGTCGCGTTTCGCTGCCATGGAGGCCATCATGGGTTAGGGGGCGTGCCGTTGCCGCCGTCGGTTCGCACCGTCCGTCTGCACCGTCGGCTCAAAAGGTCAGGGCAAGCTTTGTGGTCGCGTGCTCGCGGCCGTTCCGCCCGAGGGATGGCTCATGAACGACGCAACGACGCACGCAGGACCCGCCTACACTCGCGGAACTGCCGGCGACCTGGCGTCGGTCACCGTATGCAACAGGCCACTTCCGGGGAAGTGGCCCGCTGGTGGATGAACTTCGGCTCGCATTCCGTCCGGAGTTCCCCGCGCGGGGATACGCCGGCTCGGGGAGGCACTAGCGGACGCTGCCTTCGATCCGCTTGCCCTTGTCTTCCTTCTCGAGGTTGGTGACCAGGGCTTCGGTCGTGAGCAGCAGGCCGGCGATGCTGGCCGCGTTGGTCAAGGCCGTGCGCACCACCTTCACCGGATCGATGATACCCGCCTTGAGCATGTCGACATACTGGCCGCTATTGGCGTCGTAGCCCATGTTCTCGCTCTTCTGGCGAACCTCGTCGACCACGACCGAACCGTCGATGCCGCCGTTGTCGGCGATCTGCTTCAGGGGGGCGGAGAGGACGTTGAGGATGATTTCCGCACCGATCTTCTCATCGCCCTTGGCCGAGTTGCGGGCCTTGGCGACCGCGTCATGGGCTCGCACCAACGCCACGCCGCCGCCGGGCAGGATGCCTTCCTCGACTGCCGCCCGCGTGGCGTGCAGCGCGTCCTCGACACGAGCCTTCTTCTGCTTCATGTCGGCTTCGGTCTCGGCACCCACCGAGATGATGGCCACGCCACCCGTCAGCTTCGCCAGCCGCTCCTGCAGCTTCTCGCGATCGTAATCGCTCTCCGTCTGCTCGATCTGCTTCTTCAGCTGGCCGATCCGCTGCTGGATGTCGGACGTCTTGCCGGCTCCCTGGACGATCGTGGTGTTGTTCTTGTCCACCGTGATCTTCTTCGCGCGGCCCAGGTGCTCCAGCGTCAGGCTCTCCAGCTGGATGCCGAGGTCTTCGCTGATCAGCGTACCGCCCGTCACCACCGCCAGATCGCCCAGCATCGCCTTGCGACGATCGCCGAAGCCGGGGGCCTTGACGGCGCAGATGTTCAGGATGCCGCGGAGCTTGTTGACGACCAGGGCGGTCAGCGCTTCGCCTTCCACGTCCTCGGCAATGATCAGCAGCGGACGACCCGACTGGCTGACCTTCTCGAGCAGCGGCACCAGCTCGCGCAGGCCGCCGATCTTCTTCTCGTGGATCAGGATCAACGCGTCGGTCAGCTCGCACTCCATCTCGGCCGGCTTGTTGATGAAGTAGGGCGAGATGAAGCCCTTGTCGAACTGCATACCTTCCACCAGCTGCAGCGTCGTGTCGGCCGTCTTGCCTTCCTCGACCGTGATCACGCCGTCCTTGCCGACTTTTTCCAGCGCGTTCGCCAGCAGGTCGCCGATTTCGCGATCGTTGTTCGCGCTGATGGCGCCGACGTTCGCGATCTGCTCCTTGCTCGACACCGGCTTCGCCATGCCCAGCAGGAACTCCTCGGCGGCCGCCACGGCCTTCTCGATGCCACGACGGATGGCCGCCGGATTGCTGCCGGCGACAATGTTGCGGATGCCTTCGCGGAAGATGGCACGAGCCAGCACGGTGGCTGTCGTGGTGCCGTCACCCGCCAGGTCCGACGTCTTGCTGGCCACTTCATTCACCAGCTTGGCGCCCATGTTCTCGAACCGGTCTTCCAGCTCGACTTCCTTGGCCACCGTGACGCCGTCCTTCGTGACGGTCGGACCGCCGAAGGACTTGTCAATGATCACATTCCGGCCGGTCGGACCCATGGTCACCGCCACGGCATCCGCCAGCTTGTCGATGCCCTTGAGCAGCTTGGCCCGGGCCGTATCTTGGAAAAGAAGTTGCTTCGGCACGCGTATCGTTCCTTATGTGTGAATCGGTCTTCGGGCTGCGGGATAGGCTCGGCAGGCCAGGGGACGCGGGCCGCGATCGTTCCCATCGCGGCCCGGGTTGGTTCCCGGATGCATCCCCGAGCCCGTTTCAGGGATCGCGGAGGCGGGAGGCGTTAGCCGACGACCTTCGCCAGGATGTCGCTCTCGCGGAGGATCTTCACCTCTTCGCCATCCACTTCGATGTCGGAACCGCCGTACTTGCCATAGATGACCTGGTCACCCACGGCCACGGACAGCTCGCCGCGGGTACCGTTTTCCAGCAGCTTGCCGGGGCCCACGGCCAGGACCGTGCCGCGCTGCGGCTTTTCCTTCGCGGTATCCGGCAGCACGATGCCGCCCGCCGTCACTTCCTCGGCCGCCATCGGCTCCACCACCACACGGTCATCCAGCGGACGAATCTTGATCTTCTTAGCCATCGTTAAGTCCTTTATTGATTGGGGCCTTCGTTTTTGAGTCGGCCTGTTCCGAATTGTTGAAGTTGTTTGCGGAGCGGAAACGGGTGCCAGATGACTTCATCCGCACCAGGGTCTGTTGAGGGCCCGTTCCCGATCCGGTTGCTTGCCGCGGCCACGGACGGCCGTCGCCGATCATCCGGCGGACGGCCCCTCCCAGGCCTGCGGTTCCAGCCAGAGACTACATCATGCCCGGCATGCCACCCATACCTCCCATTCCGCCCATGCCACCCATTCCGCCCATGCCACCCATGTCGTGGTCGTGGTGGTGGTCGCCACCCGCCGGCTCTTCCTCCTTCGGGATCTCCGTGACCAGCGAGGAGGTGGTGAGCAGCAGTTGGGCCACGCTGGCAGCGTTCTGCAGCGACGTGCGAACCACCTTGGCGGGATCGACGACTCCATCCTTCACCAGGTCGCCGTAAGCATCGCTGTCCGCATTGTAGCCGTCGAACTTGCCCTTCATGTGCCGCACGCGGTTGACCACCACCGCTCCGTCGACGCCCGCGTTGTTCGCGATCGCCCGCAGCGGGTAGTCCAGGACATTGCGGATGATGCGGACGCCCAGCAGTTCGTCGGCCGAGCCCTTCACGGACTCCAGGGCCTTCTCGCAGCGGAGCAGGGCGACACCGCCGCCGGGAACGATGCCTTCTTCGAGGGCGGCCTGCGTGGCTGCCTTGGCATCTTCCAACAGCGCCTTGCGCTCCTTCATCTCCGTCTCGGTGGCTGCGCCGCAGTTGATCTGCGCCACGCCGCCCGCCAGCTTCGCCAGACGCTCCTGCAGCTTCTCGCGATCGTAGTCGCTATCGGTCAGCTGGATCTCCGCGCGGATCTGTTCCGCACGGCCGGCAATCTCGTCCTTCTTGCCGCCGCCGCCGACAATCGTCGTGTTCTCACTGGTGATCTTCAGACGCTTGATCTTTCCGAGGTCGCTCAGCTTGACGCTTTCCAGCTCGATGCCGAGATCCTTGAAGATGGCGGTGCCACCGGTCAGCACGGCGAGGTCACCGAGCATGGCCTTGCGGCGATCACCGTAGCCGGGAGCCTTCACGGCCACACAGTTGATGATGCCCCGCATCTTGTTGACGACCAGCGTGGCCAAAGCCTCACCCTCGACGTCCTCCGCGATGATCAGCAGCGGCTTGTTGGCCTTGCTGATGGCTTCGAGCAGCGGCACGAGCTTCTTGGCCGACGAAATCTTGTCCTCGAAGACCAGCACGAGGCAGTTTTCCATTTCGACGATCTGTTCGTCGGGGTTGGTGACGAAGTGCGGCGAGAGGTAGCCGCGGTCGAACTGCATGCCTTCGACAACTTCCACCGTGGTCTCGCTGCCGCGGCCTTCCTCGACCGTGATCACGCCGTCCTTGCCGACCTTCAGGAAGGCATCCGAGAGGACGCTGCCGATGGACGGGTCGTTATTGCCGGCGATCGTGGCCACCTGCTGGATCTCACGCTTGCTCTTGGCGTCGATCGGCGTCGCCATCTTGTGGATGGCTTCGGTGACCGCCTCCACGCCGCGGCTGATGCCGCGCGAGAGGGCCATGGGATCCGCGCCCGCCGCGATCATCTTCAGGCCTTCGCGGAAGATCCCTTCGGCCAGCACGGTGGCCGTGGTGGTGCCGTCGCCCGCGACCTGATTGGTCTTGCTGGCCGCTTCCTTCACCAACTGAGCACCGAGATTCTCGAACGGATCTTCCAGTTCGATGTCTTCCGCCACGGTGACGCCGTCCTTGGTCACCTTGGGCGAACCCCAGCCCTTGTCGAGCACCGCGTTACGGCCGCGGGGCCCCAGCGTGCTGCGCACGGCCCGGGCGAGCTTCGAGACACCCGCCAGCAACGGCTGGCGAGCTTCATCATCAAACACCATTTGCTTTGCCACGACAGGTTTCCTCCTGCAAAGTTGTCCGACATGCGTCCAGGCCAGATCTAGCCAGCCCCGGACGCGGGAATTCTCACGGATCGTTTCGTGTGGACCATTCCGCGTCCGTCGTTCGCCCTCTCGCGGGACGACTCGACTCGAAACAGGCAGAAATGGCAGTCCAGCCTTTTTCGTGCCCTCCCCTGACGCAACTGATGTGCCAACAACCCAAAAACAAACGCAAGTCACTACCACAAAGAGACTTGTGAATCAGCATGAGCTCTGCCACACGCGACAGTCACCTTCCGGCGGCCTGTCAAATTGGCAGAACGACCGATCCAAGTGGCCGGAAAAGCCACCCAGTCCGCCCGCTCCCCAGGCTCCCCCCACAATCGGACAGCCCGCAGCCCCCTTTGCTTGTTGCGTCGGCCAACCGTTCCAGCCCGGAACGCCTGCCTTATGGAACAAACGACTCGCTGCCCGAGAGGCTGTTCAGGAAGGCGGCCAGCAGGTCGGCGGCCCAGTCGAGGTCGTCCAGCGAAATGGTCTCCACCGCGCTGTGCATGTAGCGGTTGGGAATGCTGACCAGCCCCGTCGCCACGCCAGCTCGGGTGATCTGCAGCGTATTGGCATCGTTGGGCGTGGCCCGGCCGATGGCCGCCAACTGGTGCGGAATCGCCTTCTGGAGGGCCAGATCCAGCAGCCGGCTGGTCACGCGCGGGTTCATATTGGGGCCGCGGTAGATCACCGGGCCCTTGCCCAGGGCCACGTCGCCCTGCTGCTTCTTGTCGATCGTGGGGCAGTCGGTCGCGTGGGTGACGTCCACGGCGATGCCGACCTGCGGGTCGATGCCGAAGGCGCTGGTGATGACGCCGCGGAGGCCGATCTCCTCCTGGACCGTGGAGACGGCGTAGACGGCGCACTGGAGCGGGCCTTTGCGGCAGCGACGAAGGGCCTCGACCACCACCCACAGGCCGGTCCGGTTATCCATGGCCGGCGCGTTGGCCAGGTTGTTCCGCAGCGGCTGGTATCCGAGCTGCAGCGTGATGGGATCCCCGATCCGCACCACCTGCTGGG
Organism: Pirellulaceae bacterium; assembly: GCA_044238045.1. Lineage (GTDB taxonomy): Bacteria > Planctomycetota > Planctomycetia > Pirellulales > Pirellulaceae > CAZUJM01. The sequence goes on from JBIIEC010000012.1 coordinate 14,798, forward strand.
CCTCTTCCTTGGATCGGGCTCCGATGTCCAGCCACAGGTCGCGATCCTTGACGACCTGCTTCCGCTCTTCCTCGGTCAACAGGTGGATGGGCTTGCGGGAGATGACGGCGGGAACGGGCCCCTGGGCCGTCCAGACGGTCATCCGCTGCCCCACCAGCTGCTGCGGATCCCAGCCGCCGATGGTCTGGGCATAGAGAAAACCTTCCGAGTCGATGTAGGTGACCAGCATGCCGATCTGGTCGCAGTGGCCGGCCAGCATGACCCGAAAAGGTGCCGTGGGGTTCGCGGCGAGCAGGACGTTTCCATGGGAATCGGTGGTTACCTGATCGGCGAACGCCCGAGCATACTCGCGGACGACCTCCTGCACCGGCTCCTCGTATCCCGAGGGGCCTGGGGTTTCCACCAACCGTTTGAGGAACTCCAGCGAGCTAGACTCCATGCGATCCGTCCTTCGTGTTGAGGGAAGTGTGTGGGCGCCTTGAGGAAAATGGACCGGCTCACAAGGTGCGTCACCGAACTGACCAGGGTAACAATCGAGCTGACCAGGGTAAGCAGTACCGTCCGGAAACCGCCCCGGAACGTTGCCAAGCCCCTGATTCGATGCATCCGGGCGACCGCTCCTGGGGCTATTCCCGAAGGCCGGCCCCGCGACGGTCCCGGAGGACGCGGCCCGCGACGATGCGGGGCGAGGTTCTGGCGGACCCTGTCGCGAGAAGAAGCTATCGGCGGAGACCTCGTCCGGCAAGAGGCGGGGGCTCGCCTTGACGGTTTGAAGCGGTCGGACCTACCATAGCCGGCTTGCCTGCGTGCGGCTGCCGACGCAAGAGTTGGTCGCCGAAGCGAAGGGTTGGAACCGCAAGACCGGGAAGCATGCACAGACCGGGATCATGAACAAGCAGTCCGCAGGCGGGTTGGGGAGCCGTGACACGGTGTCGACACTTCAAACGAAAGTCGCGATTGTCGGTCTGGGAACCGTAGGTTCGGGCGTGGCCGAGATCCTGCAGGAGCAGGGAGCCCGCGTGGCCCGGCATGCGGGGCGCCAGCTGCGTCTTGCCAAGGTCGTGGTCCGCGATCTGCGCAAACCGCGGCAGTACCAGCTTCCCGACGAACTGGTGACCGACGACCTGCGGCGGATCACCGAAGACCCGGAAATCCGCGTCGTCGCGCTGCTGATGGGCGGCCTCGAACCCGCCCGCACGATCATGCTCCAGCTGCTCGAAAGCGGCAAGGATATCGTGACCGCGAACAAGGCGCTGCTGGCCGAACACGGGCCGGAGCTGTTTGATCGAGCCCGCGCGCTGGGCCGTTCGATCGCTTTCGAAGCGTCCGTGATGGGCGGCGTTCCCATCATCACCAATATCAGCCAGTGCCTCTCCGCCAACCAGCTGCTTTCGCTGAGCGGCATCCTCAACGGCACCAGCAACTTCATCGTGTCGAAGATGGAAGAGCAGGGCGTGCCATATCGGGCTGCGCTGGCAGAGGCCCAGGAGTTGGGTTATGCCGAGGCCGATCCGACGCTGGACGTCGACGGCTCCGACGCCGCCCAGAAGCTGGCGATCCTCGCCCACCTGGCGTTCGGCGCGCACGTCGATTGGGCGCGCATTCCGCGGGTCGGCATCGACCGGCTGGAAACCACCGACCTGCAGTGGGCCCAGGACCTGGGATATCGAATTCGGCTGCTGGCCGAGGCGCGTCTGAGCGACGACCAGCAGCGACTGGACCTGCGTGTGTCGCCAACGCTGGTGCGCATCGGGACGCCGCTGGCCGAGGTCCGGGGCGCGAACAACGCGATCAACGTCGTCGGCGACCTGGTCGGCCGTGTCTTTTACCAGGGATTGGGAGCGGGCCGGATGCCGACGGCTTCCGCCGTGGTTGCCGACCTGATCGATACCGCCGTGGGCCGCACCGCCCTCACGTTCCGCACTCTGGAACTGTGGTCGCAGACGAAGCCGCGCGTGGCGTTGTCCGAGCGGGCCGAAGCTGCCGGCCGATTCTACCTGCGGTGGACGGTGGACGATCATCCGGGAGTGCTCGCGCAGATCGCCGGTGCGCTCGGCCGCCATGGAATCTCCATCTCTTCGGTCATCCAACGCGAACTGCCGCCGGCGACTCCGGCCAGCTCCGACGCTTCGACCGCCGGCGTGTCGCTGGTGATCATGACCCACGAAGCGGATGAAAAGGCGTTGCAGGGCGCCCTGGCGGAAATTGAACGACTGGAGGCCGTCCGCGCGGGCAGCGTCTGCATGCGAGTCGTGGACGGCTGATCGCCCGGCCATGGGACTCCGGCGGATGCCGACACGCTTGCGGGCGTGACGTTCCGGCGGGCACGAAACATCGACAGGACATGCCGTCCTCAGAAGGGAAACAGCGGGACCATGAAATACGCCATTATCATTCCGGACGGATGCGCCGACGAACCGCAGGAGTCGCTGGGGGGGCGCACGCCGTTGCAGGCCGCGCACACGCCGAACATGGACGCGCTGGCCCGGGCCGGCCTGGTGGGCCGCGCCACCAACGTGCCTGCCCATCTGCCCGCTGGATCCGATGTGGCCAACCTCAGCCTGCTGGGCTACGACCCCACGCAGTACTTCACGGGTCGAGCACCTCTGGAAGCCGCCGCGCAAGGCATCCAGCTCGGTCCCCACGACTGGGCCATTCGCTGCAACCTGGTCACCATCGAGGACCAGATCATGCGCGACTTCACGGCCGGCCACATCTCGACCGACGAGGCCCGCGAGCTGCTGGCGTCGATGCAGCAGCTGGTGGCGGGCGGGCCCTGGGAATTCGTGGCGGGCGTGAGCTACCGGAATCTGCTGCTGTACCGCCCCCGCGCGGAAGGCCCGCCGCCTTTCTCGCACGAAACCCGTTCCACACCTCCCCACGATCTCACCGACCGGTCCGTCGCCGACGACTTCCCCCGCGGCCCCGGCAGCGACCTGCTCAGCGAACTGATGGCGCAGAGCGTCGACGCCTTCCGCGACCATCCGACCAACGCCCGCCGCGTCGCCGCCGGCAAACGTCCGGCCACCAATGTCTGGCTCTGGGGACTCGGTCGCGTGCCCAACCTGCGTTCGTTCGCTTCGCTCTACGGCGTTCAAGGCCAGATGATCACCGCGGTGGACCTGCTGCGCGGGATCGCCAAACTGATCGGCTGGCCGTGCATTGAAGTGCCCGGCGCGACCGGCTATACCGACACCGACTACGCCGCCAAAGGCCGCTACGCCATCCAGGCCTTGGAGCAATCTGACCTGATCTGCGTGCACATTGAAGCGCCGGATGAGGCGTCGCACGAGGGCGATGGAGCCGCCAAGATCGCGGCGCTGGAGGCGATCGACCGCGACATCGTCGGGCCGCTCCACGAAGCCCTGCGGGCTCACGGTGATCACCGGATCCTCGTCAGCCCCGATCATCCCACGCCGATCCGCACCAAGACCCACAGTCACGGTTTCGTGCCGTTCGTCATCGCCGGCCAGGGAATCGCGGCCGATCAGGCCACGTCCTACGACGAAGTGCAGGCCGGAGCCAGCACGACCGTCTTCGATCCCGGCTGTGGCCTCATGCCGTTCTTCTTGGGAAAAAACAGGACTTAGGCAAGGCAGGGCAACCTGGCCGAAGCTCGCTGGTCTGCCCTACCGCGCGGCGGCTCAACTTTTGAAACCCGCGCATCCCTCGACGTCCCTCCAAGAACCGTCGATCGCAGTCTGCGGCGCCGGACGTTTCGCGGACTTAGCCAGCGTGCGTCCTCGCTCCACGCGGCGACTTCACGACCCCGGACCGGGGCGGTCTTCCGAATCGGCGGGTAGTGCCGCGAAAACGAAATTACGTTAAATTCTCGGTTTACGACGCGGTCCGGGGAGGACACCGGGCGCTGGGCGCCGGGACGCGTCGCACGACGCCTTTGAGATTCTTCCGCCTTTCCGCCTCGCGCGAGAAAGCCGCTGGGGTTCCTATCAGCCGAGGTGAACTCTCCATGCCTTTGATCGTTCAGAAATTTGGTGGCACCAGTGTGGCGGACAGCCAGAAGATCCTGGCCGCGGCGCGGAAAGCGATCCGCGCGCAGCAGCAGGGCAACCAGGTCGTCATGGTCGTCAGCGCGATGGGCAAGAACACGGACGTGCTGGTGGACCTGGCGCACGAGATCAGCGACCGGCCGCCAGCGCGGGAAATGGATATGCTGCTGTCGACGGGGGAGCAGGTGAGCGTGGCGTTGATGGCGATGGCCATCGATTCGCTGGGGCACCGGGCGGTCAGTCTGACGGGAGCGCAGATCGGCATCCGCACGGACAGCACGCACACCAAGGCCCGCATCCAGTCGATCTCCACCGAGCGTCTGCGCCGCCATCTGGACGCCGGCATGATTGTCATCGCGGCGGGGTTCCAGGGCATCGACGAGGACTTCAACATCACGACGCTGGGACGCGGCGGCAGCGACACCACGGCCGTGGCGTTGGCGGCGGCGCTCGAAGCCGACGCGTGCGAAATCTACACCGACGTCGACGGCGTCTACTCGACCGACCCGCGGTTGGTCCCCGAGGCACGACGGATGTCCCATGTCAGCTACGACGAGATGCTGGAGATGGCCAGCCTGGGCGCGGGCGTCATGCACAGTCGTTCGATCGAATTCGCCAAGAAGTTCTCCGTGCCGATCCACGTTCGCAGCAGCTTCACGGACATTCCCGGCAGCATGATCGTGGCCGTGTCGGAATCGGCCGAGCGTGCGGTCACGGGGGCAGCGGTTACGAAGGACGAGGCCCGCATCACGCTCAGCCAGGTGCCCGACGTGCCGGGCAGTCTGCATGAAGTCTTCTCGCGGGTCGCCGCGCGGAACATCACGGTCGACATGATCGTGCAGAACGTCAGCGATGACGGTCGCACCGACATCTCCTTCACCGTCCCGCGGAACGAACTGGCGGCGACACTCGAAGCGGTCCAGGACGCGCGCAGCGTGCTGGGCTCCGTGGAGATCTCGCACGACGACCAGGTCGCCAAGGTCTCCGTCGTCGGCCAGGGGATGGCTCGGATGTCGGGCGTGGCCGACCAGATGTTCGCGGCGTTATCGGCCGAGGAGATCAACATCCAGATGATCACGACCAGCGAGATCAAGATCTCGACGCTGGTCGCCCGCGACCAGGCATTGTCAGCGCTGCGGGCCGTGCACCGCGCGTTCGAGCTGCAGGAGGCTCCGCAGCAGATCACGCCGCTTTCGGCGCATGCCGACGCCGTGGCGAAGGCGGCGGGCGGGACGAGTTCCGGCAGTCGCATCGTGGCTGTGGTGGAACGCCTGCGGGGCATGGAGGAGTTGACGATCGACGACATCCAGCTGGATGCGAGCCAGGGGCGTGTCACCATCCGCGGCGTGCCAAACCTGCCGGGCGTGGCGGAGCAGGTGTTCCGCGAGATCGGCGCGGCGGGCATCTTCGTGGACATGATCGTCCAGAGTGCTCCCAGCAACGGAGCCGCCAGCCTCAGCTTCACCGTTCCGAAGGCCGACGTCGATCGCAGCGTGGCCGTCGTTCAGCAGTTGACTGCGAAATTCCCCAGCCTCCGCGTCAGCGGCAGCCCGGATGTCGCCAAACTATCGGTCTCCGGCATTGGCCTTCGCAGCCACACCGGGGTTGCCATCCGCATGTTCCGCGCGCTGGCCCAGGCGAAAATCAACATCGCGATGATCAACACCAGCGAAGTCCGCGTCAACGTGGTGCTGGCGGGCAAGGATGGAGCGGCCGGTCTGGAATGCCTCAGGCAGGCGTTTGCGGACGTCATGGGTTAACCGGCAGGTACGGCGAAAGGCCAAACCATGGGGGCAGGTCTCTCGGTGGCCGCAGACAGGGCCGCCGAAGCGAGCAGGATGGAGCAACTCGACACCCCGACCTCGTGGCTCGGCGGTGCTGCGCGCTCCCGTGGCCTGGTGGCAGTCGAGGTCGGCTGGCTGATGTTGCTGTGGTTCATCCTCGGCGGCGGACCGGTGCCGGAGGTGAACGAAGCCCACTACCTGACCAAGGCTCGTCACTTCTGGGATCCCTCCTTCTGCAGCCGCGACCTCTTCCTGAATTCAGGCGACGGCCACTACGGCTTCTTCTTCCTCTTGGGAGGGATCACCCAATGGCTCTCCCTGCCTGCGGCCGCGTGGGTGGGCCGGACGATCGGCTGGCTAGCCTTGGCGTGGTCTTGGCAACGCCTCAGTGCCGCCCTGGTCCCCGTGGCGGGCGCGAGCCTGCTGTCGGCCGGAGCGTGGGCCGTGCTGGTGGAAACGGCGCAGATGTCCGGCGAGTGGGTGATCGGTGGGTGGGAAGCCAAGGTGCTGGCCTATGCCCTGGTCTTCGCGGGGCTGGCCGAGGTGGTGCATCAGCGATGGGGTAGGGCGGGGCTTTGGATGGGAGCGGCCACGGCCTTCCATGTGCTGGTGGGCGGTTGGAGCTGGCTGCTGGTCGCCCTCGCATGGCTCGCCGATGGCCGCCCGACCTGGCGGCAGGCCCGCGACCTCGCGGTCCCCTGGATCGCCGGCCTCGCGCTCGCCGCCATCGGACTGGTCCCTGCGCTCCAGTTGCAATCGGGCGTGTCCCCCGTCGTCGCCCAGGCCGCGCACCAGATCTACACCTGGGGCCGGCTTTCGCACCACCTGCTGCTCCGCAACTTCCCGCACGAGGCGATCCTGCTCCATGTGCTGCTGATTGCCGTCTTCATGACGATCTGGCGCATGCGACCTCGGTCGGCCGCCGCGTCGCGATTGGGACGCGTGGTCTGGGGAGCCATCGGCCTGGCGCTGGTGGGAGCCTTGCTGGACGCGACGCTGGGAGCCCATCCGCGAGGCGCGTCGCTGCTGCGGTTCTACTGGTTTCGATCCACGGATGTTCTCGTTCCGCTGGGCGTGAGCCTGCTGGGCCTCGCCCAACTGCAGCAGCGTTACCCGACGCAGCCGCGACGCGTGGTAAGCGTCGCGACCGTCGTCGGCCTGCTGGTGCTGGTGGCCGCTGCGAGTCTCGTGGGGCAGCAGTGGCGGCAGAACATGGCCCAGGGCAACCGGCAGGGGGCGATCTGGAGCGACAGCCAGCTGAACGACTGGATCGAAATGTGCGACTGGATCCGCCAGCACACGCCCCGCGATGCCCTGCTGCTGACACCGCCCGACCACCAGACCTTCAAGTGGTATGCCGAACGTTCCGAACTGGTGACGTCGAAGGATGTGCCGCAGAGTGCCGAGGCGCTCGTCGAATGGTGGAAGCGGCTGACCGAGGTCCGTCAGTGGCAGCGGAGCACGGAGGCGATCGACGCCAACCGACGCCTGAATGAACTGTTGTCGGCCTACGAGCCGGACTATGTCCTCGTGCGCCAGGTCCCCGGCTCGCTGGTGCCGCGGCTCGCCATCGCCCACCAGAACCCGGCCTACCTGCTGCTGGTCGTGCCGCGCGAGACGCCCGGCGGGCAGTCGCCAGCGAGCCCTGCGTCTGAACAGAACACAGGCGCGGCGAACGCTGACTCGCAGGGCAGCGGCGTTGCGGGGCAGCACACGAACGTCGACGAACCAAAGACGCAGGCACGGGGAGTTGACCGATGATCGAGCCGTTCGATCCCAGCCTGCCCTATCGCTTGGCGCACCAGCTGGCCCAGGGGCCGCGCCTGCCCGTCAGTTCCCGGCGCCATCGAGCGGTCGCATCCATGGGCTACGGACGACACGCGGGACCGCCGCGCCACGACGCCAAGATGGCGGCCGTCCTGGTGCTGCTCTACCCGCACCAGGGCCGCTGGCACCTGCCGATGACCGTGCGGCAGGGCCATCTGCCGACCCATGCGGGGCAGGTGAGTTTTCCGGGGGGAGGCGTCGATGAGGGCGAGACGCCGGCGGCCGCAGCGTTGCGCGAAGCCCAAGAGGAGCTGGGCATCGACCCGGCCAGCTGCGAGCTGCTCGGGCCGATGTCGCCCCTCTACATCTTCCATAGCAACTACGATGTGCGTCCCTGGCTGGCGCATACTTCCGCGCGACCGGCGTTTGAACCGAACGACGCCGAGGTCGCTCGGCTGCTGGAACTGCCTTTGGATCCATTGCCTGCCTACGATACTTCGGGCACCATGACAATCCAGCGTGGAGCGTTACGATTCGAGGCACCCTGCCTGCCCTGCGGCGATACACGTCTGTGGGGCGCCTCGCTGATGATCCTCGGCGAACTGGTGGAACTGCTTCGCGAAATTCAGCGGGAAGACCACCGCGAAGGAGCACCGGGTAAGTAGAGGACGGTCCTGGAGAGGACGGTTCTCGCGAACTCGTTCCACGCCGCAGGAATCGGCGAGGCTTGGCCAGGTCGCCGAATGCCGCTGGTACGCGGAGCTACTCCAGCGTATAAAGACCGGCCGTCGGCGAGGCGAGTTCTTCCCCAGGGGAGAGCCTGGGACCACGGGTCGTGAACGAGCGAGCATGCACGAGCGAGGAGGAGAGGCGATGGTTCGAGTTGGCATCATGGGCGCCACGGGATACACCGGCCTGGAACTCGTGAAACTGCTGCTGCGTCATCCCGAGGCGAAGATCGTGGGGCTTAGCAGCCGGCAGGAGGGCCAGCCCTCGATCGGCGACGTGCATCCGGCGTTGAACGGCCGGCTGGACCTGAAGTTCGAAAACATTTCGCCCGCCGAGCTGGCGACCCGCTGCGACTGCGTGTTCAGCTGCCTGCCACACGGGGCATCGGCCGAGTCGGCGGCCGAGATCCTGGCCCATTCGTCAGCCAAGGTCATCGATTTCAGCGCCGACTACCGCCTGAAGGACGTGCAGGTCTATGAAAAGTGGTACGGAGTGACGCACCCCGATCCGGCCCGCGTCGGGCCCACGCCCTACGGTCTGCCTGAATGGTTCCGCGACGAGATCCGCGACGCAGCGCTGGTGGCCAACCCGGGCTGCTATCCGACCTCGGCCATCCTGGGCCTGGGACCGCTGCTGCGTTCAGGCGCGGCGGAGGCGGCGGATGTTATCGTCGACTCCAAGAGCGGCGTTTCGGGCGCGGGCCGCACGCCCAAGCTGACCACCCACTATCCGGAGTGCAACGAGAGCTTCTCGGCCTACAACGTCGGCCAGCATCGGCATACGCCCGAGATCCAGCAGGTGCTCTCGGCGGTCGCCGGCAAGCCGGTCGACCTGATCTTCACGCCGCACCTGGTCCCCATGGATCGCGGCATCCTCACGACGGCCTACGCGCGGCTGTCGGGCAAGCCCACGGCGGCCGACCTGATGGGCATCCTGCGCGAAGCGTACGCCGGCTGCCCGTTCGTCCGCGTCGTCGACGCCTTGCCGGGCACCAAGCAGACGGCCCACACGAACTACTGCGACATCACCGCTCGAGTCGTGGGCGAACGCGTGGTGGTCGTCAGCTGCATCGACAACCTCATCAAAGGCGCGTCCGGCGTCGCCGTGCAGAACATGAACCTGATGTTCGGACTGCCCGAGACAATGGGCTTGAACTGACTCGATCCGCTCGCACCGCGAGCGTCCCTTTCATCGCCGCGATCTTGCTGGCCGCGGCCCATTCTTCTCCTGGAGCCACTGTCGCATGAACTGGGAAATGCCGGAAGGATTCCGTTTCGCGGGCCTGCACTGCGGGATCAAGCGTGACAAGACGCGCGAGGACATCAGCCTGGTAGTGGCCGACGCGAACTGCGTCGCTGCCGGTGTGTACACGCAGAATCGCGTTTTCGCCGCGCCCGTGCAGCTGGATCGCGACCGAACGCCGTCCGACCGCATCCGCGCCATCGTCATCAACTCGGGGAATGCCAACGCCTGCACGGGCGAACGCGGGCTGCGGGACGCGCATCGCATGACGGAGTTGGTGGGTGAAGCGGTGGGGGTCGGCGCCGACCAGGTGCTGGTGCTGTCCACCGGCATCATCGGCGAGCACCTGCCGCTGGCGGTGATCGAGCAGGGCATTCGCGCGGCGGCCTCTCGACTGGCTCGCGATGAAGCCTCGGTCGTTTCCGCGGCCCGTGGCATGATGACGACCGACACGCGGCACAAGGTCCTGTCGCGCCAAGTGACTTGCGGCGCGAAGAGCTACCGGCTGTTCGGAATGGCGAAGGGCGCGGCGATGATCGGTCCCAACATGGCCACCATGCTGGGAGTTGTGCTCACCGATGCGCCGCTCCGCAAGGAAGACGCTCGCGACCTGCTGCGTCATGCGGTCGAAGACAGTTTCAACTGCATCAGTGTCGAAGGGCACATGAGCACGAACGACACGGTGTTGTTGCTGTCACTGACACCCGACGGCGGCGCGCCGCTCAGCGGCCAGGACCTCGCCGACTTCGGTGCCGGCCTCGACGAGGCCTGCGCCGACCTGGCACGGGAGATTCCGCTGGATGGGGAGGGCGCCACGCACTTGATGGAGATCCACGTCACGGGCTGCCCGACGCGGGAGCAGGCGCGGACGATCGCGAAGGCGATCGCCGACAGTCCCCTGGTGAAGACGGCAGTGGCCGGCGCCGACCCGAACTGGGGCCGCATCGTCTCCGCCGCTGGCTACTCGGGCGTGGTCTTCGACACGCAGCGCGTGGTACTCCACGTCAACGGCCAACTCCTCTTCCAGAACGGCATGCCCGTGCCCTTCGATGCCGCCGCCGTCTCCGCCTCCATCCGCGACAACCACACCACGCGGATCGACTTCCAGATGAACCAGGGCGAGGCATCCATCCGCTTCTGGACCTGCGATCTCACGGCCGAGTATGTGCGCCTCAACGCCGACTACCACACCTGATCGCCGCCTCGAACTCTCCATCCCGCAGGCGGAACACTCCGCAGTCCTCCGTGCCAAGCTCCCCGCTCTCCGTGGTTGAACGTAGGACCTTGCCGCCAAATCACACGACTTCCGAACGCCGCGGGGCGGTACCACGGAGGATGCGGAGGGTCACGGAGAGGTGATCGGCGAAACTCCGCGCCCGGTCCCCGATTCGCCTTGCTGCAATTCTTCCTTGACGCTATAGATCCCCCGGATTGGCGAACCCTTCTCGAGCGCCCGGCGTAGCTAGCTCGCCGCGGACGCGAAAGCCGAGCTAGGGTTGAGCCGAGAATCTCGAGGGGTCTCCGCAGCAAGGGAGGAATCGCATGAGTCATCCGGCCACGACAATAGGCACAACCATCTGCGGTGTTCGCATCACGCCGCTGCGACTGACCGTGGTTTTCCTCACGGCCGCGATGTCGATTGCCTCGTTAATGCCTTCCGACCTGGCACCACGGGGCCCCATCGACGACAAGATCGCCCATCTGGGCGCGTACCTCTTCCTGACCGGTCTTTGCATGGCCGGTGTCCGGTCCACTTCGGGCCGCTGGGTCTGCTTCCTGGGCCTGGTGACGCTTGGCGGCCTGCTGGAACTGGGACAGTTGCTGGTTCCCGGGCGCACCTGCGATCCGCTCGACATGGCGGCCAACACCTGCGGGGCGATCCTGGCCTTCTCGGCCGGCCGCATCTGGAACGGTTGATCGACCGCAGCGAGGGGTTCACGTGAACCGATCACCCGGCCTGAACGTCGTCCTCTACCAGCCCGAGATCCCGCAAAACACGGGCAACATCGGCCGCACCTGCGTCGCCACCAATTCGCGACTGTGGATCGTGCGGCCCATCGGCTTTCGCATCGACGAACATCATGTCCGACGCTCGGGCCTCGACTACTGGCAGCACCTGGATCTTCGCGACATGCCCAACTGGCAAGCGATGCAGGATGAACTGTCGGTGGATCGAACGTTCTACTTCACCAAGTCGGCGACGCGTCGTTATACCGACGTAGCCTACCAGCCGGGCGACTTCCTCGTCTTCGGCCGCGAGACCCAAGGACTGCCTCCCGAGATCCTTCGCGAGAACGCGGAACGGTGTGTCTCTTTTCCGATGTCACCGCGTGTACGAAGCCTGAATCTAGCCAACTCCGTGGCCATCGCCGTCTACGAGGCCATCCGCCAGTGGGGCGAAATCCCGCCGGTCGAATAGCGGCTGGATACTCTCCTTTGCTCTCCTGCTCTCACTTGTAGATCGGCAGGTGCCGGTAGTAGACCTCGAGCATGAACAGATGCAGGCAGGTCACGTAGAGGCGTCCACCCTGCGATCCCCAGCGGTCGCCCAGCGGCGTCCAGCTACCGCGTTCCGGGCCAGACTTCGTCTGTTCCTGCGGCAACAGTTCACGCATCACCTTGTTCCATTCGGTCCACTGCTCGTCGTGCAGATGATGCAGGACCTGCGTGGCGTAGTACCAGTAGTAGGCATCGCGATCCTCCCAGCTGAGCGGATAGGCGGCGATCATGTGGAGCCCGACTTTCATGCGTGGGTCGGTTTTCGGCCAGCCCAGGTACTGGCGGCAGAGCAGCGCTTCGGCCGTCATCGTATGCGTCGGCTCCATGCCCGGCTGGTACGCATAGCGTGACATGTTCGAACTGCCCGCGCGGTCGAGGTACGAACTGACCCGCTGCAGCGTGTCGCTCGGCACCTCCAGCCCTGCCATGCGAGCACTCTGCAGGGCCATCATGAACCATCCGGTCACGGACGTGTCACTGTCGAAGGCCGGCTGGTAGCGCCAGCCGCCGAGCGAATCCTGCGCCTTCACGGCATAGTCGACGGCGCGTTCGGCCGCCAAACGCAGCGACGAGTCGTTGGTCATTCCATAGAGTTCGCAGACAGCGATCGTGGCCTGGGCCTGGCTGTAGAGCCGATGGTGGCCGACGCTGCCCTGGAAGAAGTCGCCTTCGCGGTTCTGCATCTTGACGAGTGCTCGAATGCCGCGATTGACCACCGTGCGATACTTGCCGGCCCGATGCGTGTGTCCAGCGCCCTGGAAAGCCAGCAGGGCCATGGCCGTGGCGGCTGTGGGGTTGTCCACCGTCGCGCCGTCCCCGTAAGGACCATCGAGCTTCCAGGTGCCGTCCTTCTGCTGGTTGCGGCGCAGCCACTCCAGTCCGTCGGTCACCGCCGATTCGGTCAGCGCCGTGCCGCCGTAGGCCGCCAGCAGCATGGCCTTGGAACCGGCTTCGCGGCCCGAAAGGGCCAGCCCCACATCCGGCGCGGCGAGGTCGCTGATCACCTGAGCCGCTTCGGCCGCCGTGGCCTCGACCGGCTGCGGTTCCAGCTTGGGGCTCTCCACCGGCGGCAGGTCCTGGGGAGTGATCACCGGATCGGTCGGCTGCTGGATCTCCATCTCCACCGATCCGGTGTCGATCTCGGTCTGCACGCCCAGCGTCTCTGCAAAGACGGCGGTCACCTGCCAGACGTTCTGCTGCAGCTTGGGCAGCCACATCAGTCCCAGCAGCAACAGGATCGCCATGTGCATCAGTAGGCTGATCAGCCAGGGCGGCGCCTGCTGCAGCGGACGAAAGTCGAACCAGGATCGGTTCTTGATCCGCTCCGCCGGCATCGCCTCTTCGACTTCTTCCTCGTCCAGGCGCACGGGCGCGGACGCCAAGGCCACGGGCCGAGACAACTGGTCCGGCAACGAGCGACGCACGGGCGAGTCCGCGGGCCGACGAGCGGCCGTTCGCGTGGAGGCGTCGACCAAGCGGTCGGAGGTCGTGGGATGGAGAATGCGGGCGAACTGTTCGGGGGAGGCAATCGGTGGCGGCACGGGCGGTGGAAGCGGGTCTGCGGAAGCCGAATCCCGCCAGCGCGCGGCCTCCCGCGTGGGATCTCCCACGGCGGATGACGCGGATTCGGCCGATCGTTTCACATCGCTCATCGTGCCCACTCTCTCGTCGGCATCTTGTCCATTGCCAGGGATCAGAAACCGGCTCCCAGCGGCCCGCAGGGCCGTCAAGAATCCTCATAGGTCGCCGCTCGTCAGTCTACGCAAAACCGGCCCGATCGTGCTTCGGGGATCGCGAAATCCCTGCCGGCAAAGCGTCCGCAAGGATACGCCATGCCCCAGCCACTTGGCACCGGGAAGCCCCCGGATCTGCCCACGGACTCCGGACATTCGCTGCAGTCGGAACATCTGACGGGTTGGCTGGCAAGGCGAAGCCGCAGGACTCGGCTTCGGTCAGGGTTTCCGTCAGCCGCCTGCGTGATCCGCAGGCCGCATCCGGAGCCTGATGGGCCCGCGAGCCGTCAGCAGGTCGACAACGCGGCCCCCCTGAGTCGCCTCGAGGAGGCCCTCGTCGACCAACGCCTGGGATACAACCCGCACCTCATGCAGGAGATCCCGCCAGCAGTCCGGCTCCAGCGACCGCGCCACCTCGGAAGGGCAGATCGACTTCTCCGGCCCACGTGCTCGGGTAAGCTCCAAGACCCGCGCCCGGATCGCACTGCTTCTTGGCTCTGCGGCACTCATGTGTCTGCCCCTCCAGGGTGGAACATCGCCGAAACCCTCGCTCCGCCTTCCCGCGAGCCGCACTGCCCGCACCAGAGAACCCGTAGATGACTTCACGAAATATCAACGAGAGCCCAAGTCCCTCTTCCCGCAGCCAACGACACGCGTTATACTTTGGGCATGACGCGGGGTGGAGCAGTCTGGCAGCTCGCGAGGCTCATAACCTCGAGGTCGTAGGTTCGAATCCTGCCCCCGCCACTTAAACCCCACGGTTGCACTCGCAGCCGTGGGGTTTTTCTTTGGCCGTCTGCCGCTCCCATGCCGACCGGATCGGTCGTTGATACTACGGCCGGGTATCGGGGTAGTTTCACCCGCCTAACAGGGGGATTCGCGACACCAGCGTCCAACCATGCTGGTCCAACGTGGCGGTTTCCTTCATGCCTGCCGATGCGCTCCCATACCCACCATGGGACGTTACGCTGAGCCCTCGTGATGGATTACCCCTCAGGAAAAATGAATCGCAACTCAGGATCCCTCGATCGCGGCAGACACTCCGTGCCTCCTCCGTGTCCTTCTTGGTGAAAGCCCCCCGGGCATTCGGAAGCGGTCTGTTTTTCGCCAGGGTCCTTGGTGTACCACGGAGATTTGCACGGCGGGTTCCACCCAGCAGCCCGCTCCCCATGCACCTGCGTAGATCTCAACGAGGAGCATCGTAGCCATGAAATGGAAAAGAATCGTTCGTGCGTTGGCCGGAGGACTCGCATTGCTCCTGATCGGCGTCGCCCTCGACGCCTGGATCTCGCACGCGCGACGGGAGAGCCGACTGGAAGCCTTGCGTGCCGCCGGCGATCCGGTTTCCCTCGCGGACCTCACGAAGCGGGACGTAACACCTGCGATCAATGTGTGCAGTTACCTCACGCCAATCCGGGACGACGCCGAAGCGTTGTACAACGCGATCCATCCTTACGCGCATGCGGATGGATTCAACTGGCGCGCAGGCCTGAGTCCGGAGCAGGTCGCGGGCACGACGACCGGAATCGCCAAGTTTCCGCAGGTCTTTCCGGCCATCGAACGCGCGGCCGGCTGCAACCAGCACGCCGCGGACCTGGATGCGGCCCACGGAGTGTCCGCCTTCGTCGCATCGAGCATCGTCGCCGCGAACCAGATGCGGACCGCCGCCCGACTGCTCGACTGTCGCGGGCGTTATCTGGGCGCGACGGGACACCCCGACGAGGCGGCAAAGGCTTACCTCGTCGGACTTCAGCTGACGCGATTGCAGGACCAAGAGCCGACGTTGATGATTTTCCTGGTGAACATCGCCTGTCGCTCCATCGCCATCCACGGCTTAAACGGCCTGCTGCAGACTTCCTCGCTCACCGCGGAAACGCACGCAGCGATTGAGGCGGAACTGGTCCGACACGACGCGATGGACCAGTTTGTCCACGCGCTTCGGACCGAACGAGCCGTTGGCATTGAGTCGTTCGGGGAACTGCCGGGCCTTCCCTGGGTGACCAATTCCGCATTCATCAGCTATCTGGATGTGCTTGACCAGCAACTCACTTGGGGCGCAGCAAGCCAGCATGACATTGCCAGTCTCCAACGCGTCAATGCACGCGGAATCGCGGCCCCGATTGACCCGACCCTGGATGCCGCGCGGGAGTCGCTGAACAGGTCCCGTGCCATGTTCCGCTGCTTGCGGGTGTTGAACCAGTTGCGGGCTCGAGCAGTTCCCGCCGAAGAGTTCTCCATCAACACCTTGGGGATTCCCCGGGATGCTACCCTCGACCCGTACAGCGGCAAGCCGCTGACGATCCGCCACACCGACACAGGCAGGCTCGTCTATTCCGTGGGCAAGAACCTCCGTGATGACGGCGGAAAGCTGGACAACCTGTCGGACATCGGTGTCGGGCCACCCGAAATCATGGCCGAGTGAACTCGGCCTCACCACGCAGCAGCCCACGAAAGGCACTCACGCGGTCCCGGC
>JBIIEC010000642.1:0-2570 GCA_044238045.1 Pirellulaceae bacterium
CCAGAGAAGAGACCAGCCCCCACTTCGAGACCTCAGAACTCCTGCCGCACCATGTAGACGCAGCCGATCGCCAGGATCGCGGCCGTGAAGGCGGCGCTGCTCCAGACGGGTCCCCAGGGGTCGCGATAGATCTGCTGGTACCGCAACTCCGGCGGCCCGAATCCCACGGGCGACACGGCCTTGCCCGTCAGCAGGTAGTCGATGGTGCTGTTGAGCCGTGCCGGTTTGGGGAACACCGTGTATACGGGACGCAGGACGTACCAGTAGATGCGTTCGAGCAGCGACAAGGCGGGGGCTCCCGACTGCACCGTCTCGAAGTCGGTCAGCCGCAGCATCTGGACCGCGGAACGAGCGTCGACAACCGCCAGTTGGTGGTCGGGTGCGAAGGCGAGGGCGTTCAACTGGCCCTGGAACGGCAAGCGGTGGGAGACGTCTTCGTTGCGTTCGCGGTCGTACAACCACAGGCGATCGTTCGCGAAGAGTGCCGCCCACCAGCGGCCGTCCTGCGAAACGGCGACCTTCAGCGGCGGCGTTTCGGGGTACGGATCCCGGATGTCGGGCTGCGCCGCCTGCGGATCCCGCGACTCCCAACGCGGGCTGCCCTGCTCGTCCATCAGCAGCACCCGATCGCCAGCCGCGGCGATCGCCACGATCTCGCGCGGCGACTCCAGTTCACGCGACGCGACCTTGGCGAAGTTCCCCTGCGCGTTCGCCTGCCACCAGCTCAACTCGCCGCGGACGTAACGCACGAAAGCCTGGCTCGGCACGTCGAAGGTGACCAGCGGATCATCGGCCCATCCACCTGGGCCGCCCGTGGCCTCGGGCTCCATCGCCAGCTCGTAGTTCTTCGGGCCCGGCACCGGAATCTCGAATCCCAGGATGCTGTAGCCGGGTTCCGCGGGCTGCAGGTCGTCGGCCAGCCGCGAGATGCCTTCGCTGCCCACGGCGACGAGGCGACCATCGGCCAGGTGTTGCAGGAGCGAGGCCTCGCGCGGCCCCGGCGAGACTTCGGCCGGCGTCCAGCCTTCGGCCGCTTCGCCGACGAAGATGCGGGGTTGCGGCCACTGCGGCTTGAGGCCCACGACCCGTTGGCGCGGCGCGTCCCAGGCCAGCGTCAGTTCCTGACGGCCGGCCAGCAGCTGGGCTCGGAAGTTCTCGCGTCCATCTCCGGTCGCCCACATCGGCTGCCACGCCTGCTCCGCCGCCCGCCAGCGCTCCGCGATGCCGGTCTGCCGCATGCAGAACAGCTCCTCGCCCGCCACCACCAGCTCCGTGATCCTTTGCGAACGAATGCCGAACAGCTCGATCATCTCCTTGCTCGCGCCCACCACCGTGCACAGCAGCCAGAACAGCACGGTGGCCACGATCGCCATCACGGTGCTGCGCCAGACGAGTCCTGCGAGGGCGGAGACGGAGTAGTAGATGCAGAACAGGAAGAGGAACATGGGGATGGCGTAGAGCAGCTGGGGTTTCCAGTATTGGAGCCGCACGCCCAGGATGGTGTAGAGTCCCAGGATCAAGTAGCCGGCGCTAATGAGGATGAAGGCGCAGCCGCCCAGGTATTTGGCGAGGAACACGCCGGGCCGCGAGATCGGCTTGCTAAGCAACAGGAACAGCGTTCCCGAGGAAAAGGTCTGCGGAATGATCGGCGCGGTGACGAGGATGCCGGCCAAGATACCCATGAAGCCGACCACGAATCCCAGGAAGGCCATCGTGATCTGTTCGACCGTCCTCTTCGCCAGGTCGACGGGCATGGGGGGCACGAGTCCGACTTCCCGGCCCGCGTAGGCGAAAGCGACCGACTCGGGAGCCACCGGCCGGAACTGCCCGGGATAAGTGGCCTCCAGGAACAGCCGACGCAGACGCCGCTGCTCGTGCGTCGCCAGTTCTGCGAACGGCCGTTTCCGCAGCTCACGCCCCTCCGAATTCCAGCTCACCGACTCCCACACGGCCTCGTCGTGGAACGAATCGGACTCGATCAGGCGATTGAAGCCATCGGCGATGCGACCGGCAAACCGGAGGTCTTCCAGGCTGCGGCGGGAGCGGGGCGTGTATTCGCGGACGCGTTTGCGGAACTCGTCATCCATGCTCTTGCTGACCAGCTTCCGCGCGGCCTGGTCGCCGGGCTCGCGAAGGTCGTCCACCATCCGCCGCACGTCGCGGATGTCCTCGCGGCGCAGCACCGTCGTGGCCTGGCGCTTCCAGCCCAGCGGCAGCAGCCCAATCAGCAGCAGCGTGATCAGGACCAGCAGCATCCAGAGGACGCGCGACGCCATCGCCTCGCGAAACGCGTCCTTGATGATGGCCAGGTAGGGTCGCATGGAAGGACTCCTTGGAAACGGTCGGCCCCGTCACGCGGGTGACGGTTCAGGACGTGGACAATTCCTGGCCGATCATGTCGAGGAACGCGTCTTCCAGCGTCCGGCGGCGCCAAGTCAGTCCGGCGATGCTGACCTGCTCTTGTCGCAGGGAGTCGACGAGCCGGTCGGCTGCGGATTGATGGTCGAGCGGGACCTGGACCGTCGTGAAGTGCGGTTCGACCTGCACGCGCAGCTGGTCGCTCCAGGGCG
>JBIIEC010000264.1:0-8771 GCA_044238045.1 Pirellulaceae bacterium
GACTGACGCTTCAGCAGTTGGGCAAGCATCGCGCGGAGATCGGCAAGGACGAGATCGCCGGACTGCCCAGCCTGTGGGATCGCAACTGGTCGATGCGGCGCCTCGCCGATGACTCGGCGGACAGCCTCTCGAACGGTGTCGAGTTCGAGCTGGTCATCCAGCCCTCCGAAGCGCCCGGACTCGACCTGAAGGGACCGCTGCGAATCCTCAAGCGGTACCGCTTGGCCGCGCCGGCTGGAGCGGGCCAGCCTTTCGGCGCGGGCTACCACCTGGACTACGAACTGGAATTCCGCAACGAAGCGGGCGAACCGATCGACCTCGCCTACCAGCAGGACGGGCCGACCGGCCTGCCACTCGAAGGCTGGTGGTATACCAACAAGACGCACCCGACGAGTTTTGGTGGAGCGGGCGTGCGCGACGTTATCGCCAAGACGTTCCGCGGCGGACACAAGATGTTCACCAACCCCAACATCGTCAAGCGATTGCGTGACAACCCGGACAGCATCGCCACGCCGATGTACGCGGAGGAGCAGCCCGAGGTGCAGTATGTGGGCGTGGACGCCCAGTACTTCGTGTCGGCGCTCGTCGCCCCCGTGACGCTCGAGGATACCGCCGCGCAGCCGGCCTACACCTTCGCTTCGGCGCAGGCCCTGCCGATCGCGCCCGCCGACCCGCTGCGTGAGTCGCGCACCGACGTCACCTTCCGGCTCATCAGCCGCGTCCAGCAGGTGCCTCCGGGCGGCTCACTGAAACAGCGGTTCCTGATCTTCACCGGCCCGAAGGACCCGGCCGTGGTCGCCGACTACCAGCTCGACAGCGCCATCAACTACGGCTGGTTCCCGATGGTGGCCAAGCCGCTGCAGTGGATCCTGCACGGGTTGCGCGCCATCACGCGAAACTATGGCATCGCGATCATCCTGCTGACGCTCCTCGTCCGCGGTTGCCTCTTCCCGCTGGGGATGAAACAGGTGCGCAACGCAGCCAAGATGCAGGAACTCGCGCCCGAAATGAAGCGGCTCGCGGAACTCTACAAGAACGACATGGACAAGCGGGCGGCAGCGCAGCGGGAGCTGTTCCGCAAGCACGACTACAATCCGCTCGCGGGCTGCCTGCCCGTGTTCTTCCAGTTGCCGATCTTCGTCGGCCTCTATCGCGCGTTGAGCGTCGACATCGAGTTGCGGCAGGCGGCGCTCATCCCCGGACTCCGCTGGTGTTCTAACCTCGCCGGCCCCGACCAGCTGTTCAACTGGAGCTCCTTCATGCCGCAGTTCCTGGCCAGTCCTGTCGGCTGGCTCGGACCCTACTTCAACATCCTGCCCATCATCTCGGTGGCCCTCATGATGGTGCACCAGAAGCTGTTCACACCGCCGCCGACCGACGAGCAGCAGGAGATGCAGCATCGCATGATGAAGTTCATGATGCTGTTCATGGGCCTGATGTTCTTCAAGGTGCCCGCGGGCCTCTGCCTGTACTTCATCACTTCCAGTCTGTGGGGCCTGGCCGAGCGCAAGCTGCTGCCCAAGAACAGTTCCAAGTCCACGCAGCCCGCCACGGCCGCCGTTTCCTCCACCCCCGACAAGCGATCCTCGCGCAAAGGTCGCCGGTAACCGGGGAGCGACGCGAGGAGGCCTGTTCTCATTTTCGCCTTCCCGACCGGTGATCCACATCCCTTCTGGGTATTCCGGAAATGAGAGCTGCCCCGGCTTCGGCCTACGACCTCGAGGACACGATCTGCGCGGTGGCCAGCGCGCCGGGGGGAGGTTGGCGGGGGATCGTTCGCATCTCGGGACCGCAGATGGCCGAGCTGCTGGCCATGGGATGGCGGCCCGCTGTCGCGGCGCAGGCGGCCCCCAGGTCGGAACGCCGGGCGGCGCACCAGGCGGACGGCTGCTGGCTGCTTCCCGCGCCCTGCGCGCCGCTTCCCTGCCGACTCTATCTCTGGCCCACGCCGCGCAGTTATACGCGGCAGCCCACGGCCGAAATCCACACGATCGGCTCCCCTCCCCTGCTGCAGTTGCTGCTGCGGCAACTGTGCGACCACGGCGCGCGGCTCGCTGAACCGGGCGAGTTCACGCTTCGCGCGTTTCTCGCCGGACGACTCGACCTGGCCCAGGCCGAAGCGGTCCTCGGCGTGATCGACGCGCAGAATGAACGCCAGCTGGGCGTCGCCCTCACGCAACTGGCCGGCAACCTTTCTGGCGAACTCGACGTCGTGCGCGACGAACTGCTCAACCTGTGCGCGGACATCGAAGCCAGCCTCGACTTCGCCGACGAAGACATCCTGCTGATTTCGCCGTCGCAGGTGCGGGCGACGCTGGAGGACGCCGCCACGCGCATCGAATCGCTTGGACTGCGCATGCGGGGTCGCGGCCGCGCTGACGACAGCCCGCGCGTCGTGCTGCGAGGTCGCCCCAATGTCGGGAAAAGTACGCTTTGGAACGCGCTGCTCGGTGACGGCGCGGCCCTCGTCTCGGATATCCCCGGCACGACACGCGACTACCTGGAAGCCGACCTGCCCCTCGCCCAGGGAAGCTGCCGACTGATCGACACGGCCGGTATCGACGAGCAGCTTGTCATGGCCGTTGATCGCGACGCGCAGCGCCTTTCGCTGCAGCGTGCCGAGCAGTCCGACCTGCGGCTGCTGTGCCTCGATACGACTCGCGGCCCCGACGACTGGGAGCTCCGGCAACTGCTCGATGCGCCCGGCCCCGACCTGGTCGTCCTCACCAAGGCCGACCAGGGAGATCCATGCCGCTACCTGGATGGATTCCCGACGGCCGCGCGTCTGCTGCGGCCCGACAGGAGTTCCCGGCCGCAGTGGTTGGAAGTGGACGAGGAGGCGGACGGCACGCGGACCTGGCCGGTGGAACTGGTCAGCGCCGCGTCCGGCGTGGGGCTGACGGAGTTGCGGGCCCGCGTGGAAAAACTGCTCGCCGAACGACAGCAGGAGTCCGTGGGCGTAGTCTCCAGCACGGCAACTCGCTGCGCCCTGCACTTGGATGAATGCCTGGCGGCCTTGCATGGCGCCGCCGCACTCGCCGATTCCAGCGACCGCTACGAACTCGTCGCCGCCGGGCTGCGCCAAGCACTCGACCACGTCGGCTGCATGGTCGGCGCCATCTACACCGACGATATCCTCGACCGCGTCTTCCGACGCTTCTGCATCGGCAAATAGCGGCCCCGTTTATTCAACCACAGAGAACACAGAGAGCACGGAGCATCGATGCCATCTCCGTGTCACTCCGTGTCCTCCGTGGTTTCGACAGCCCCAGTCTTTACGACGCGCGACGGCGAAGGCCGAGCAGGCCGAGGGCGGCGAGCCCGATGAGGGTGGCGGAAGCCGGTTCCGGCACCGCGGCCACGGCCGCTCGCGGGCCCGCTTCGAAGCCGCCATCCTGGAACGCGGTCACGAAGTCGGCCGTATTGAAATCGGCATCGCCGTTCCAGTCGCCTTCGCTCCAGCCCGAGTTCCCGGCTGCGGCGTCCTCGTACTCGCCAATTTGGAAGACGCTGACGAAGTCGGTCGTGTTGAAGACGCCATCGAGGTTCGCATCACCAAACCAGGTCTTCCGCACCGATCGCACCCACGTGTCACGGTCCGCGCCGTTCACGGCCTTGTCACCGTTCACGTCGTACTTCAAGTCGCTCGACCCGCCGCGGACGGCCACCGACAACTGGTCGATGTCGGCCGCGTCAAGCGTTCCGCTGCCGTTGAAGTCGCCGGGGATGCCGGCGGAATACGGGCCCAGGATCAGCAGGTCCGCGAACTCGTTCGAGGCTCGCCAGTCGCTCAGGCCCAGGTGCGCGATGCTATGCGAGCGGGTGGTGCTGCCGGGAATCTCGAAGTTATCATCGTCCGACAGGGCCACCTGCGCTTTGACCTTCGTATGGTTCTCGACCAGCTTCTTGGCCGCAGTGGTGATCGCGTCCGAATCGAAAGTCCCATTCTTGCTGAGCAGGTCCAGCGAGACGGCGTACTCAATCAGGTAGTTCGCGGCCTTGCCGGTCTCGCCGGCCACCGCCGCCGCCGCGAGATAGGAAGAAGTGTCATCGGCGTAGATATCCTCCACCGCATGACTCATCCGCATCCCATTGCCTTCGAACGCGCCCTCGTTGTAGTCGCCGAACGGACGACTCACGCCAAACTTGCCGAACGGCTCCGGGTGATCCCACCACTGGAAACTGGCGTAGTCATCCGTACCCGCGAGGTTGTCGCCGTCGAAGAACAACTCTACCTGGTCGCGCTCCCACTGGTTCCCGGCATCCTCGTCCATCGCGATGTCGTCGTTCACTTCCACCAGCATGTAGACCATCCAAGGCTCCGCCCACATCGCGCGGAACTGGAAGCTCAGGTCCGCGTCGCCCTTGTACGGGTCGGCGGGAATCCGGTTGAGGTCCAGGCCGGCGCCGGGTCTGGCGGCGTTCACCACAATCGCCGGTCCTGCGGCATCCCATTCCCCGGCCGAAATCTTGCCGTCCAGTACCGGTGCCTTCGTCGTCTTGTAGGCGGGAATGGTACGATCCTGCGCCGTTGCCGTTCCCCCCAGGGACAGCAGCAGCGCGCCGAGAGCCGCGCGTCGAAAACCGTTCATGAGACCTCCAGAATCATTGAAAACCTAAGCCACCACGGGCGACTTCCACCTGAAGTCGCAGTCGGTGGATTGACCGGCGGTTAGCGTAACGGTCGCCGGAGCGCAGAGCAAGGATTTTCGAGGATCCAGGTCGGTTCAGAATATGAAACAGGCGGGCGCGCAGAGAAGCAGAGAGGGTAGGACTACGCACGGCCGCGCGGGATGCGTGCGCGCGATTGGCGAACGAACGGGACCGAGGTTGGCCGGGGAACCGCCCCGCTAGGACACGCGACCGGGACGAATACGCTCCAAGGCGGCAGCGATCGTCGGCAATGCGATGCGGAAGATCACCGCGGAGCGGGAAGGTGGAACACTGGCCGCAACGCTGCCGCTCGTGCGCTGCGATGGCGTGCCGGTCGACTGCGTCACGCGCGCCTGCGCCACCGCCGTGGCCGCGTTCACTCCCCCCATGCCGCCACCACCGACCAACGATCGATTGGCGCCTGACACCAGCACGTTTCGCAATTCGGCAGCCGTCAGCTGCGGATTCGCCGAGATCATCAACGCCGCCAGGCCGGCCACTTGCGGCGAAGCCATGCTCGTTCCGTTCCAGCGAGTGTACCGCTGCCCCGGCAAGGCGCTATAGATGTCCACGCCCGGCGCTCCCACCTGGATCACGGCCGATCCTCCCGGAGCGTTGCTGAAGCTGGCCACGCGGTTGGAGCGGTCGAAGGCTCCCACCGAAATCACGTTGCCGAACCGATCGCTGAACCGCGCCGGATACGAAGGCTGCGCCGCACCTTCGTTGCCTGCCGCCGCCACGACCAGCACGTCATGGCGCGCGGCGTAGTCCAGCGCGTCCAGCAGTGTCGAACTGTAAGCGTCGCTGCCCAGGCTGAGGTTGATCACGTCGGCCCGATTGTCCACCGCGTAGCGAATGCCCCGCGCCACCGCGTAGTCGGTTCCCGACCCATCCGCGCCCAGCACGCGCACGGGCATCACCGTCGCTCCGTAAGCCACCCCCGTCGCGCCGACACCATCGCGGGCCGCGACGATCGTGCCCGCGACATGGGTGCCGTGACCGTTGGCATCCAGCGTATTCGCGTTGTTGTCGCCGAAGTTCCAGCCGAACACATCGTCGATGAATCCGTTGCCGTCGTTGTCCCGACCATCGCCGGCAATCTCATCCGCGTTCCGCCAGATGTTCTGCTGCAGGTCGGCATGCGTTCGATCCACTCCCGTGTCGATCACCGCCACCACCACTCCCTGGCCACGATAGCCCTGCGCCCAAGCCTCCGGTGCGCCGATCGCATTCAGGTTCCAGTCGGTCTCGCCGCCGTAGTAGGCCACGTCGGGGAAAACGGCTGGCGCACTGGTGGGTGGCGCACTCGTGGCCGGCGCACTGGCGGGCGGCGCAGCAGGTGCCGGCTGTGTGGAAACGGGCGTGGGCTTGGCGGGCGCGGGAGCGGCCGGAGCGGGAGTCGGCGGAGACGTCACCGCAGGCGGTGTTGGTTTCGCAGGCGCGGGCTTCGTCGGCGCCGGACGCGCGGGAGCCGTCGGCGTGGCGTCCAGATCCAGCCAGTAGGTCGTGGGCATCCACGACGAGGCACTGACCGTGATCCAGTAGCTGCCCGCCGGCAACTCGGCGTCCAGCAGCAGTCCCGCCCGATCACTCGCCAGTACCGACCCCAACGAACGGCCGTAGCTGTCCTGCAGCCCGACTTGGACCGGCAACCACTGCCCCGACACATCCATCCGCACCCGACTCGACTCCGTCAGCGTCAGCTGGAACCGGTCCTGGCTGTCGTACCAGCCTACATCGTCCACCAGCTGCCAAGACGCACTCTTCGCGGCCGCGACGCGCGCCGGCTGCCCGGCTTGGCCTTGCCCCGTCAGGAACGAGACCGTCTGTTGATGAAAGGAGTGCCCGGTTCCCGTTGCTGGACCCGAGTCCACCAGCGCCGACGGTTCCGACATGCCAAGAGCGGCCACCGAAGCTGGCGAAGCCGACATCAAACTGCGACTCTCCAGCGACTCACACCCGAACGCGCGCCGCGCGAGACGACCGCGCCGCGACTGCCCCGCGCGAGCCATTTTCGCGTGGGAGGCACCGCTGCCGAACCACTCGCCCAGCCAACGCCTCCAAACGCTCCCCGTCTCCCCTTCCTCGATCGGCTGAGCACTACGGGCAAAACCTGATGAGCTGCGGTTCATCGTTCTGTCTCCAGCAGGTCGGTCTCCGGATTCGCTCGCGCTCTATCAGCCCAAGCGACCAACGTTCCCCAGCGATGCCAACGTTCCCCAGCGATGACACGAGCGGCAGGTCCCGAATCGACGCTCGGGAAGAAGCCGGCAGGCGGCGGACGAAAAGTCTCCCTGTCACCCGCTGCAAGCCTATCATCCTAACTCTTCCGTCTCCGGAGTAACCGAATTTTTTGGGGGCGTGCGACCGGCCCTCCGAGCGAGCCGGAATCCCGCGCGCACCCCGGGCGGCGCTCCCCATTTACGCAGCCAATTCACCACGGTTCGCCGCTTTTCGAAGCCCCAACGCATCGCCCTCGTCGCCGAAATGCAACCGCTGTGGCTCGCAGGCAGCCCACCTCCCGGCCCCGCTCCGTCCCGCGCCATGGACACCCTTACCACAGCGGCTCGCAAGCCGTCGCTCGACGCCATCTGCCGACGCCGGTTGGCGACGCCCTGAGCCGGCAGTCAAGAACTTTTTCTCCGCGGCTTCCCGGACGCTCGTCGTGCCTTGTAGTCCAGAAAAATAATTGGACAATCAGGAGGTCGGCCGAGGCCGACGGTTGCCGCCTTCGAGGTGTCCCTTCTCCAGGAAACCCGCTTCGTACGATGATACGCATTGCTCGCGAAGACGATGCCCCCGAGCTTCTCCGAATCTACGCGCCTGCTGTCCGCGATTCGGCAGCCTCCTTCGAAACGGTGGTGCCGTCGCTGGAGGAGATGCAGCGGCGCGTGCAGGCGAATCTGGAGACCTACCCCTGGCTGGTGGACGATGATGGCGGTTCTCTGCGGGGCTTTGCCTACGCCAGTTCGTACCGCATCCGGCAGGCCTATCAATGGACGGTCGAGGTGTCGATCTACGTCGACCAGCCCTACCGGCGACAGGGCTATGGTCGGTCGCTATACGAGCGGCTGTTCGAGGTCCTGCGGCTCCAGGGTTTCAAGACGGCCCTGGCGGCCGTGGCCGTCCCGAACGCGCCCAGCCAGCAGCTGCACGAGTCAATGGGCTTTGAGTGCGTGGGGGTGATTCCGGCGGTCGGATACAAGCATGGGGCATGGCGCGACCTGGGCTGGTGGCTGTTGCGGCTGGAGGCGCTGCGGGCCGGCGAGCCGTGCCCGCCGACGCCCTTCTCCGAATGGCGCGAGCGACCGGGCAACGAAGTCTGACGCTCCCCCTTGGCCATGGCACGCCTGCTGCCAGTCTGGATGCTTGCGCCGGGCCGACAGCAGACCTACGCCATCGTGGCCTACGCCAAACGCGCCCCGTCGCGCACGTCCCTCGTGATCGCACGCGAGCCGCTTCCCGCCTACAATGCAGTCGCACCAGTCTCCAGGCATGCGGGTCGAACATGAGCGCCGAAAAAACGCGAGCCATCGTCATACGCTTGGTCGAGTTCAGCGAGTCGAGTTACGTCGCGACGCTGTTCACCGAGGATTTTGGCAAGATCACGGGCCTCGCGAAGGGCGCCCGACGGCAGAAAAGCGCGTTCGAGAACGCCCTTGACCTGCTGGCAGTTTCTCGCGTAGTGTTCCTCCGGAAATCGTCCGAGGGTATGGACCTGCTGACGGAGGCCAAGTTGGAGCGTCGCTTTCGCGCCTCCAGCCGCGACCTGCGTCGACTGTACGCCGGCTACTATGTGGCCGAACTGCTGCAGGTGCTGACCGACGAACGCGATCCCCAGCCGATGCTGTTCCGACAGGCGCTGCGAGCCATCGAGCAGTTGGACGGCCACGGCAACGTGCAGGAGGAGCTCTTGCGATTCGAACTGGCCGCGTTGCGCGAACTGGGCCATGAGCCGATCCTGGATCGGTGCGTGGAGTGCGGTCGCACGATCGGCAGCGGTGCGAGGGCAGGAAGCGTTGCGCGGCCGGGCGGGCCCCGACTGGGCGACACGAAGTCGGGCGACACGAAGTCGGGCGACACGAAGTCGGGCGATACCGGAACGAACAACCCCAGGA
>JBIIEC010000265.1:0-8770 GCA_044238045.1 Pirellulaceae bacterium
AAAAAGGCTGCCTAGCAAACCCAAATTCGCCAGGCGTAAGGCTCAGTCTAATCGGGTTCGCGCAACCGTCAAGCATTGGCAACTGGAAAAAGACAGAAATTACTTCGCGATCCGCGCCGCTCCCTTGATCGGTCCGGTCGCGTGGAATCGGCCGCGAATATTCAGAGGTCGAAACATTGGCGAGCGGCCCGACGGCTTGCTTGTCCCGCTCTTGAGGCCGGACGTTTCCTTTTCGAAACAAGGCCCTCCTTAAAGCGGGCAAGCCAGGCCGACTCTGCCGATTTTCTTGTTACCCAGGGGCCTCCGCGACTAGAATCGCCCCATGATCTACTCCAGCAAGTACTCCCGCCGTCGTTCGCAGTCCCAACGGGCTCCGCGAGCTTATCGAAGCAACCTGGAAACTCTCGAGAGCCGGTTGCCACTGGACAGCACCACGGTGATCAACGAGGTGATGTATCACCCGAGCCAGGTGGGGGAGTCCGAGTGGATCGAGCTCTATAACCAGATGGCGGTGGACATGGACCTCTCGAAGTGGTCGCTGTCCAGCGCGGTGGATTTCACCTTTCCCGAGGGCACGATCCTGGGCGGCGGCAGGCATTTGGTGATCGCGGCCGATCCCGCGGCCTTCACCAAGGCCACAGGCATCACCAGCGTCCTCGGCCCTTGGTCCGGCACGCTCTCCAACCAGTCTGATAACCTTGAACTGCGAGACAACAATCGGCGTCTGATGAGTTGGGTCCGCTACGACGATGGCGGCTCGTGGCGAGAGAGCGGCGCGTGGCCGGTCGGCGCCGATGGTTCCGGCGCGACCCTCGCCAAGGTCGACGAGCGAACGGGCGCTTCAGACGATCTTCGGAACTGGGCAGCCAGTTCGCAGGTCGGCGGCACGCCCGGTCGATCCAACGTCGACACCGGGGCGCTCACGCCAGCCCTGCGATTCCATGAGCAAGCGGCGCCCGGCGCCGGGTCCTTCTGGGTCGAACTGACCAATCCCGGATCGGCTCCCGTGTCGATGGCAGGCTCGATCCTTCGTTCCTCCTCGAACCCGGCGTTTCAGCGTGTACTGCCCGACCGCTGGTTGGCGCCGGGCGAGCACTACGTCGTTGAAACGCCCGTGCCGGGTGTTGATCTCGAACCGGGAGACCGCCTGTTCCTCTATTCCGCGTCCGGCACGTACCTGCTGGATGCCCTGCGCATCAACTCGGTGGCGATCGGCCGCACCGAAGACGGACGCGGCAACTGGCAAGCGGTCGACCGATCCACGCCGGGTTCGGCCAACCGGTTCGTGACGCGCGACGAGATCGTGATCCATGAGATCCAGTACCACCAGCGACCGACTCTGGCCGTGGCACCGACCGCGGACGGCCAGCCCGGTGTGCCCTACTCGGAGAGCGACGAGGAGTGGATCGAACTGCACAACCGTTCGCAGGAGCCCGTCGATCTTTCCGGCTGGAAACTCGCGGACGGCGTACAGTACACGTTTCCCGCGAACACACGCATCGCCGGCGGTGGCTATCTGGTCGTGGCCTGGGATGAGATTGGGTTTCGCACGCTGTATCCAGAGGTCCCCGCGGCCCCGGGCGCGTTCCAAGGGTCCCTGTCGAATTCCGGCGAGCGCATCGCGCTGCTCGACGCGTCGGGCAACCTTGCCGACGAAGTGCACTACTACCAGGATGGACGCTGGGACGCGAACGCGGACGGGCATGGTCCGAGCCTGGAGTTGATCGACGCAGACGCCGACAACGGGCGTGGGGAGGCGTGGCGTGCCAGCGATGAGGGCTCCCGGTCCGAATGGCGGACCTACACCTATCGCGGCCTGGGCGATCGACTGAACCTGCAGGAACCGACCGTCTGGAACGAATTCGCCTTCGGCTTCCTGGACGGCGCGGGCGAAGCCTTGATGGACGATTTCCATGTGATCGAGGATCCGGACGGCGCGCGTGTGGAACTGATCCAGAACGGATCGTTCGACGGAGGCTCCACCGCCCACTGGCGCCTGCTCGGAAACCACCAGCGTTCCGCCGCCGTGCGCGACGGCGACAACTGGGTGCTGCGAGTCGTCTCGGATGGCGCGACCGAATACCAGGGCAACCAGATCGAGACCACCTTCGCGGGCAACACCAAGCTGAAGACAGGCCAGACCTACGAGATCAGCTTCCGTGCCAAATGGCTGAACGGCTCGCGCCAGATCAACTCGCGGCTCTACTTCAGCCGCCTGGCCCGCACCACCGTCCTGGCCGTGCCCGCGCGTTCCGGCACGCCCGGCGCGAGGAACTCACGCGCCGCGGACAACCTCGGCCCCACCTACGAGGGACTCCGGCACGAACCGCTCGTGCCTCGCCCCGACGAACCGATCACGGTCCATGTCGAGGCCACCGATCCCGACGCCGTGCAGTCACTGGTCCTCTGGTACAACGTCAACGAGTCGGGCTGGCAGAGCGTTCCGATGCGCGCGGTGGCCGGTGCGCCCGCAGGTCGCTCACCGTACACGACCCAACTGCCTGGACAGGCGGATGGCGCGGTGGTCCAGTTCTACGTGGAGGGCACCGACGGGCGCGGCGCGCGGTCGTTCTTTCCCGCGGCAGGCGCCGACTCCCGCGCCCTCGTGGCTATCTCCAACGCAGCCGAAGTCGCTTCGCCCGCGCACGACTTCCGGCTGGTCATGACCGCCAGCGACAACCGCCTCCTGCACCAGCCCACGAACAGCCTCAGCAACGAACGCCTCGGCTCCACCGTCGTCTACCAAAACCAGGTCCACTACGATACGGGCGTGCGGCTGAAAGGCAGCTTCGTCGGCCGCAACGCTCTGCGCGTCGGCTTCAACCTGGGCTTCCCCGAAGAACACAAGTTTCGCGGAATGCACGGCAAGGTCAGCCTGGATCGTTCCACCCACGCCGACCTGGGCGTGGACGAGATCCTGCTGAAGCACGCGGCCAACCACGCGGGTGGCATTCCCGGCATGTATGACGACCTCGTCGACCTCATCGCGCCCAATCCCGTCTATTCCGGCAAGGCTTCGCTGCGCATGGCCGGCTACGATTCGCTCTATCTCGACACCCAGTTCGAGAACGGCTCCGACGGGACCATCTACGAATACGAAGTCATCCGCTGGCCAACCACCACCATCGACGGCAATCCCGAGAGCCTGAAACGCGCGGGGGGCCTGACCGATCCAAACGGCTACGCCAACATCGACTTCAAGGACCAGGGAAACAACAAGGAGATCTACCGCTGGACGAACCTGATCCTGTCCAATCGCACACGTGACGACTACGATTCGATTCTCGCGCTGCACAAGGCCATGTCGGCGACGACCGACCTGCTCAAGGACGCCACGGACAAGGTGCTGGACACCGACCAGTGGATGCGTGTGTCGGCGTACCAGATGCTCTTCGGCCCCGCCGATGCCAACTACACCGGCAGCAACATCCACAACTTCCGGCTCTACACGCGCCCCGATGGCAAGGTCCTTTACATGCCCTGGGACTGGGACTCCGCGTTCCAGATTGCCTTCAACGGCCCGCTCACCGGCGGCGGACGCCATGCGCGCGTGGTTCGCCTGCCCGCCAACTTCCGCAACTACTATGGCCACATGTTGGACGTCATCGAAACGACGTTCAACGCCAGCTACATGGGCCGCTGGACCAGCCACTATGGAGAATTGGGTGGCCAGAACTTCGCGGCGCGGCTGACCTACATCCAGAAGCGCGGTGAGTTCGCGGCGGCGCGGATCCGGCGCGACGTGCCGCCGATCGACTTCACCATCACGCCCGCCGAACCGCTTGTCGTGGACACCGACACCGCCAAGGTCACCGGCAAGGGCTGGGTCAATGTCCGCGAAATCCGACTCGCGGGATCGCGTGAAGCGTTGCCCGTCACCTGGACCTCCAGCGGCCCACCAGTCGCCGATCAATGGTCGGTCCAGTTGCCGGTGAAGTCCGGACGACACACCTACACGCTGGAAGCCTTCGACTACCAGGGACGATCGACCGGCCGACAGGAAGTGGTCATTGAGAGCACGGCCCCGGCGAATCGCTTGCCGGAATTCCTACGTCTGTCGGAGATCCATTACAACCCGCCGGGCGATGACGGCGCGGAGTTCCTGGAGTTGGCCCATGTCGGCGCGCCGGGCCAGGCGCCAGCCCTCGCGCTGCAAGGACTGCAAGTGCAGACGGGTCCCGCATCCAGCGTGAGGATCACCGAGCCAGTCACGCTGGAGCCCGGCCAGGCGGTCGTGCTGGCCCGCGATGCCCAGGCCTTCCTCGCCGCATGGCCCGGCCTGCCCGCGCGGGTGGTCGTCGCCGAACTGGCCGGTGACCTCGCCAACTCCGGCGACCTGATCCGGATCCTCGCGCCCACCGATGAAACGCTGATGGAGGTCGAGTACGGCGACGCGAGCCCATGGCCCGCGGCAGCGGACGGCGGTGGTGCAAGCCTGCAGCTTCTGAGGCCCGACGTTCCGCGGGATCAACTGGGCAAGCCGGGATCTTGGCAAGCCGCCTCCCCCACGCCGGGCCGCCTTGCGGGGCCCGCAGGCGATTTCAACGAGGATGGCGTGGTCGACCAACGCGACATCGACCTGTTCTTCGCCGCGCTCCGCGACCCGCGTCCGGATGCTCGCTTCGACCTGGATGCCAACGGCCAGGTCGATACCAACGATCGCGATCTCCTCGTGCGTGATATCCTTCACACCACCTACGGCGACACAGACCTCGACGGCCGCTTCGATTCGCAGGATCTCGTCCGCGTCTTCCAGTCCGCCGAGTATGAAGACGCTCCAGCGGGCAACAGCGGTTGGCTCGAAGGTGACTGGAACGGCGATGGCGACTTCACCTCCCAGGACCTCGTGCTCGCCTTCCAATGGGGAGGCTACGCATCCGGCAACGCCGCCCAGCCCGACACTCGACGACCCGCGGACATTCCGTAGCGACCAGGGTCTGTCGAGAAGATCTTCCAAGAGACGCACCCGACGCCGCACGCAATCGCTGCGTCCGCTGTCTACGACCGGGCGCGGCGCTGGCGGACGTAGTGGTTCGCCTGTTCGAGCTGCTGCTGCAGCAGCAGGAAGCGGCGGATGTCGCCGCCGTGGTCTGGGTGCAGTTCCCGAGCCATGCGGTGGTAGGCGATCTTGACGTCTTCCTCGGAACAAGGCCACTCCAGCCCCAAGGCCCGCAGGCAGGGTGGCGTCTCCTTGTCGAGCCACGACGGCGTTGAGTAGCTGGGCGATGTGATCCGCACCAACGCGCCGCGCAAGGCCCGCAGGTAGGCGCGGATGTCGAGGATCGTCAGCCAGTAACCGGCGATCGGCAGCAGCACCACGGCCACCAGGAACCCAGCGATGCCCAGAAGATCGGCGTAGTCAGGCCAGGTCTTGGCGAGCAAACAGGGCCCCATGGAGATTCCCTCAACGCACTTCCCGACGCACCTCGCCGCGCCCGCTCGCGGCAACTTCTCCGGAGGCGTCACTGGGTCCCCACCACGGCCCGCGCACGCCGCCCCGCGGCTTCCTTCTACTGTATGCCATGACGTACTTCCTGCCACGGCATCGGTACAGGAAGCCCGTCCGCGACGCGCGATCCGCTTACGAAACGGTGGCCGAGGGAGCGGGGCGCGGCATGTCCGGCGTGTTGAGGTTGATGCCGTCGCCGAAGTAGTACTTGCGGGCCTCCGGATGCCGAATCACTTCCTGCGGCTTCCCATGGCACAGCACGCGGCCGCTCCGGATCACATAGCTGCGGTCGGTGATCTCCAGCGTCTCGCGGACCTGGTGGTCCGTGATCAGGATCGAAATGCCGCGCGCTCGCAGTTCCCGTACGATGTTCTGGATGCCGTCGATCGTCACCGGATCGATCCCGGTAAAAGGTTCGTCCAGCAGGATGATCCGCGGGTTGGAAACCAGGCAGCGAGCGATCTCCAGGCGCCGCCGCTCGCCACCCGAAAGCGACCCCGCCTTCGCGCGACGCAGGTGCGTGATGTTGAACTGCTGCAGCAGCTCCTCGCAGCGATCCTTCCGCGTCTTGCTGTCGAAGTTCAGCATCTCCATCATGCCCAGCAGGTTCTGCTGAACCGTCAGCTTGCGAAAGACGCTCGACTCCTGGGCCAGGTAGCCCATGCCGCCCTCACGAGCACGGCGGAACATCGGCCAGCGCGTGACATCGACTCCATTTAATTCCACGCGCCCCGCATCCGGCTCGATCATGCCGCAGGTCATGCGGAAGCTGGTCGTCTTGCCAGCTCCATTGGGTCCCAGCAGTCCCACGATCTCGCCCGTGTGGACATCGAAGGAGACGCCATCCACCACGCGGCGACGGCCGTAGTTCTTCACAAGGCCCGTGACGTTCAGAATGATCATGCCGGAATCCTTCCCTCGCCAGAACCTGCCGCGACACCCCAAGGCTCGCGCCTACCCACTCGATACCGCTGCACTCCGTCACGCCCACGAGACGTCACGCAACGCGACTTGCGGACCCATCCAAGACGGGCGGCACGCGCCGGCTGCATCCCGTCCGGCGGCGTTCCTTCCTAATGAATCAGACCCATCTCGCGGAAATTCGGGAACCAGGGCACGATGGCCTTGGTAAACGGAATACGCACCTGCAGCGGATGAGGCCAGTAGATGAACACCGCCTCGCCGATCAGCAGGTCCCGCTCCACATAGTGCTCCGCGCCCCAGAGTCGCCCGTCCTGGCTCTGCGGACTGTTGTCGCCGAGCACGAAAAACCGATCCTTGGCCTGCGGGAACTCGGCCGTCTCGCGGCCGTCAAACAAGTCACCGGCTTTCCAGAGCGACGGATTCGACAGGTGCTCGACGACGCGATCCACGCCGCGAAAATATCCGCCGTAGTCGGTCACCGTGCTGCTCATCGTGTTGCTCGTGGCGATGTAGTAGATATCCCGCAGCACGCGCAGGTTCCTGACGCTCGCCGCCAAGTTCAAGGTACCGACCCCCAGGGGCTGGAGATCCCCCGGGTCGGCGGCCGTCGTCATCGGACGTTCCGTCGCGTCATGCTCATACGTTGCTTCTCGGTCGAAGCCACACGGGCGTTCGTTAACCCACAACAACAGCTGGTCATCGACGTTGGCGAAGCGGAATCGGTACGAGCCTTGGCCGCGCACGGGCGTATCGGCTTCAACCGAGTCGTAGGTTTCGCCCCGGTCGTTCACGAAGCGCAGCGGCTTCGCGCCGCCCAGGATCGACAGGCGTGCCTTACCCGTCGCCACATCCAGCTCGCAGCGATGGTGCCGGCCCGCCTCGACCAGGTCAAGCAGCAGAGTTCCGGTGTTGCCCTGCACGTCGACTTCGGCCTCCAGCGCCAAGTCGCCCACCCAGTGCATGCCCATGGGCACGGCGCCGCTGTATTCCATGCCGCGCGGCCCCGCGTTCACGCGGCGACGCTGGCCGTTGTAGGCGTAGAAGTCGGTGATGAGCACAGGCCGCGGGCCCACGTTCTCCGGGATACGCTGGTTCGCCTTCACCGCCTTCGCGATGTCGGACCAGGTCTCGAAGGAGATGTAGTACTGTTGGAACCGGATCCAGGATGGCTCCGCGGAAGGCACGCAAGAAAACGTCCGTCCCAGGTCGCCGGTCTGCCAGGTGGAATCGGCCGCAGCCTGCCAGTTCGCCGGCCAGCCGACGGCATCCAGTGATTGCGAACGATACTCGGTATCGTTCACCAGTTGCAGCATGTGCACCAGCTTCGAGGGCGGCTTGCGCGCAATCGTATACTCGCCCTCGGTCCGGTCACCCGGACGGACAAAGATGTCCCCATGCTGGATCTGCAGCGATTCGTCGTCCAGCCCCACCAGGCGCTTGATGTAGTTCTGCTTCGCATTGCCGGGATACTTGAAGACCACGACATCCCAGCGATCCGGCTTGCCGAACGGAGCCTCATACGCCAGCTTGTTGACGAGAATCCGGTCGCCCGTGTTCGAGACGTGCGCGGCGCGGAGCGGATCGAGTTCCTGCGCATAGAAACACAGCGGGCAGGTGACCGCCTCGACGACACCACTACGCTCTTCACTCTCCGTGCTCGCCCCGGCCCGATAGCGATAGCCACACTCGGGACAGAGCACATCCTTGTGGCGTCCCTGCAGCGTGGGAGCCATCGACCCGGTGGGAATCACGAACGCCTCGGCCTCAAACGATCGAAAAAGAAAGGCCAGCACGATGGCCACCACCACCGACTCGATGCCCTCGCGCCAAGATCGCGCGGACTCGCTGACCGTCAGTTCGGTCGCCGACTGCGCCTCACGCGTCAATGGACTTCCCATACCCACCATGGACTACCTCGCTCGCCAATCCCCGGACCAATGCCCCTACCTGCCCGAACGCCTGGGAATATAGCGAATCCCGCCCCTCGAAGATATGCGACTTCACGACTGCTAGCGGCGTCATGGAGCCCGGGGAATGGCACAAAAACGGTCCGTCGGTCGGCTGGTCCGCGAGGCTGCGGAGCCACCAGGCTACCGGGACTTACGCACGCGGCCGACCAGCTGTTCGAGGCCGACGGGGCCCTGGTCGCGACTGTCGATCGACTGGGGACCATTGTCGCCGAGCACGAAGAACTGCCCTGCCCCCAACGACCGCGGAACGCCCGCCTGTCCGCGGTCGCCTGCGGCCTCGCGTCGCGCGTCGTAATAATGAAGGTCGCGTCGCAGCTCGATCGCACGCACGCGGCAACCCACGCCACGAACGCCGATCCGCAACTGCCGCAACTGGGGTGGACCCAGTCGCTCGCCGCGCAATCGCCGCTGCAGCACTTGCGTCTCG
>JBIIEC010000643.1:0-2558 GCA_044238045.1 Pirellulaceae bacterium
GCACCGAGATCTCCCGCGCCACGCCCAGGTGCCCGAGGCAGTCAGGACGGTTGCTGGTGATCTCCAAGTCGATGGCCAGGTCGTTGCCGACTGCCTCCGTCGACTCATGGTTCAGCCCGGCCATCGCGAGCCGCGTCGCCAGTTCGTCGGCCGACATCTGCAGTTGCACGTAATCTTTCAACCAGTTCCAGGATACAAGCATGGCAGTTGGGGACGAGTCGCAAGGACCCGGTCGAGGGAGTGTCGGGGTTTGGGTAGGGCGCGGAGTTTCGAAGATCCGCTCCGAGGCCCTCCGTGCCTCCTCCGCGTCCTCCGTGGTTCAATCTCCCCCGGCATTCGCAAGAACTGCGGCGGGTCTTTTTGTTACCACGGAGAGCTCGGAGATTGGCACGGAGGAACACGGAGCTGCAGGAGCGCCGTTAAAACTGTTCCAGGAAACGCACGTCGTTCTCGTACAGGTTGCGGATGTCGGTGATGCCGTGGCGGCGCATGCAGAGTCGTTCGACGCCCAGGCCGAAGGCGAAGCCGGTCACCTCCTCGGGATCGTAGCCGACGGCGCGCAGCACGTTCGGATCGACCATGCCGGCCCCGCCAAACTCCACCCAGCCCTGGTTCCAGCTGAAGTCCGCTTCGACGCTCGGTTCGGTGAAGGGAAAGAACGAGGGGCGGAAGCGGATGTGGACATCGGAGCCGAGGTAGCTGTGCGCGAACAGCCGCAGCACACTCTTGAGGTCCGCCATGGTCACCTGCCGGTCGATGAGCAGGCCTTCCATCTGGTGGAACATCGGATAGTGCGTGGCGTCGGCTGTGTCGGGGCGATAGACGCGGCCCAGCGAGATGATGCGGATCGGCGGCGGCGTCTTCTCCATCACGCGGATCTGCACCGTGCTGGTCTGGCTGCGGAGCAGGTAGACGTCCTGGTTCGCCTTGCGGGCCGCCGACAGATAGAAGTTCTCCAGCGGATCGCGGGCCGGATGCTCCCGCGGAATGTTCAACGCCTCGAAGTTGTGGTACTCGTCCTCGATCTCTGGACCGTCGGCCGCGCTGAAACCAAGCCGGCCCATGATGTCCATCAGCTCTTCGATCGTCTGCGTGATCGGATGCAGCTTGCCCATCCGCAGCGGCAGGCCCGGCAGCGTGGTGTCGAACTGATCCCGTGGTCGACCGCCCCCCACGCCCGCCTGCAACCGTCCTCGGGCCTCTTCAAAGCCCGCTTCAACCTGCTGCTTCACCTCGTTGAACCGCTTGCCCGCCGCCGGACGATCGGCGGCGTCGGTCGCCCCCATCAGCTTCTGGACCGCCTTCAGGCGGCCGTTCTTCGCGCCAAGGAACTCCACTCGTTGCGCTTCCAGCTGGTCAGCGTCCGTGGCGTCGGCGAACGCCAGGGCTGCGTCGGCGGCGAGTTGGTCCAACTGGGCCAGGAAGTCGGACAGAGCCATGGGGTGCTACCTCGTTACGGAGTCGAGCAGAAAGACGGTGCAGGAGAATAGGATGAGCGATGGATTGGCGGGAACGGCCGCTGGCGAAGGCTCGCGCGGCTCGCGGAACCGTGCGAGCCCGAATTTGCCAGCTGGGCCTATGTCCGTTTGGAACGATTCTCGTCGACCTGGGGACTGGTAAAAAAAAGAGCCGCCAAGAAAGTCTTCTCGGCGGCTCCTTCGTTTTTTCTCAACCAGATCCTCGGCGACGCGAGGCCCTACTAAGCCGCCAGGGCCTTGCGAACCTCCTGAACGATCGCATCGAATCCCGACGGATCGTGGATCGCGATTTCGGAGAGCGACTTGCGGTCGAGGCCGATGTTGGCCTTGCCCAGCCCGTGGATGAACTGGCTGTAGGACAGGCCTCGCTCACGCACGGCGGCGTTGATGCGGATGATCCACAGCTTGCGGAACTCGCGACGACGGACGCGTCGATCGCGGAACGCGAACGCGCCGGCCCGCAGCAGCGTTTCCTTGACGGTACGCAGCAGCGTGCCGCGTCCACCGACATAACCCTTGGCTCGCTTGAACAGACGCCGCTTCGCTCGAGTGCGTGCGGCTCCCTTGACCGTTCTCATGTTCGTGGCTTTCCCAATTCAGTCGTCCGCCAGGCCCCCTCCCGACATGGGAAGGCGTTCGGTCGCCCGCGTACGTGCATGGCCAGATCGCGATGGCCCTGCCCCGTGGCGTCTGTCCGCGATCCTCGCCAGGGAGGAGAGGCGGAACAGAAGGCCAGCGGACGGGGCCGGATCGGTCCGGCCGAAAATCGCTACGCTTAGTAGCTGTTGCCCGCGAGGGCCAGCCGGATGGACTTCTCCATCGACTTGTCGAGGACGGCCGTGCCGCGCAGGTTGCGCTTCCGCTTCTGGCTCATGCGAGCGGCAAGGTGGCTGGTGCCGGCCTGCCGATGCTTGGCCTTGCCGGAACCCGTCAGGCGGAACCGCTTCTTGGTTCCCTTGTGAGTTTTTTGCTTGGGCATTTCAATGACCCCAATCTAAAGAAAAACGGACCGTGATGAGCCCCGCATTCTACGCGTTTTGCCCGCCGACTTCCAGATGGACCCGAGCGAATTCCTTGGGG
>JBIIEC010000266.1:0-8727 GCA_044238045.1 Pirellulaceae bacterium
CCTTATTGCGTCGGCGATTCCGTGCATCGCAGCCGAGACGGCTGATCCCGTGTTCTATGCCGATTATCCGAACTGGTGTCGGGTCTCTTGCCCACTTCCGGCCCGTCCGGCACGTCCTGCCCCCCGTAGCACCAACCCCGCTCCGCGGTGCGTCACGCGAGGCGTTTGAGTATCTTCCCTCCGGGGCTCCGGGATGGCTTCATTGCGACCCGGGCGGGCTACGCTAGAATCTAGGCTCCGCGTCGACGTTTCGACTCTCCGCTGCCAGGTCACTCCCAGGATTCCCTCGCGTGTTCAGCTGGATCTACGACTACACGACGCCCGAACTGGCGATCCGCGTTGTGTCCGCTTTCGTCTTGTTCTCCTGGCTGGGCTGCCTGCTCATCCGGCCCTTCATGCGGCTGGTGGTGCTGCGGCGCCGCGCGGATACCAACGACGTCATCGGATACATCCTCTCCTGCTTCTGTGTCTTCTACGGCCTCCTGCTCGGCCTCATCGCCGTCGCCGCGTATGAGAACTACTCCGAAGTCGAAGCCAATGTCTCACGCGAAGTCGCCTCGCTCGGGGCCCTCTACGAAGACGTCTCCCAGTATGGCGACCCCCACGGCCAGAACCTGCGCTGGCTACTTCGCGACTTCTGCCGCTACACCATCAAGGACGCCTGGCCGAAGTACCAGCGCGGGCAGATTCCCGAAGGCGCCGACACGCGGCTTCAGGCCTTCCACGAACAACTGCTCTCGTTCGCTCCGCAGAGCCGCACCGAAGAGATCATCCACACCGAGGCGATCCGGCAGTTCAATGTCTTCATGGAACACCATCGCGTGCGCGAACACGCGGTCGGCAGCGGGCTGCCGCCACTCATGTGGGTGATCGTGATCCTCGGAGCCGTCCTCAACATCATGCTCGTCTGGCTCTTTGACATCGACATCATCAGCCATTTCGTCCTCGGCGGCGTCCTGGCCTTCTTTCTGGGCAATGTGATCCTGCTGATCGCCGTGACGGACAATCCGTTCCGCGGCGAGATCTCTGTCAGGCCCGAAGCCTTCGAACAGCTCTACTGGACGCGGATGCGATAAGCTCCCTGGAGCCCACGCGGGAAGGAAACACCGATGGCGGAATTCAAGATTTGCTCCCTGGAGGGCACGCACCACGTCGAGGCTCACCTGCAAGAGGAGACCATCCGCGCGGAGGCCGGCGCGCTGTGCTACATGACGGGCGACATCACGCTGCGTGTCAAGGCTTGGACCGGCCCCTGGCGATGGCTCCGTGCCCAGTTGACCCAGGAATCCCTGCACCGGCCCACGTACACCGGCACCGGCGTCATCACGCTCGAGTCGTCGCTCGGCGGCTTCCATATTCTCGACCTCAAGGACGAGGAGTGGATCCTCGAAAAAGGCGCCTACTGGGCCTCCGATGGCGCCGTGGACATCAGTTTCAAGCGGGAACGGATCCTCACGTCGCTGTACGCCGGCCAGGGGCTCATCTACCTCCAGACGGTGGTGCGCGGCACGGGCCAGGTGGTGGTCACCACGCGCGGTCCGGTGGAGATGCTGACTCTGGAGCCGGGCCAGCGAGTGGCCTGCGACGGCTATTACGTGGTGGGGCGCAGTGCCGAAGTGCCGTTCCGAATGAAGCGAGCCACCGTCAATTTCTTCGGCTCCAGAAACGCCGGCGAGGGAAGGCTCCATGTCTTCCAAGGTCCCGGCCGGGTGCTGATCAACCCCGCTCCGTACTGGCGCTACCGCATGATGATGGAACGACAACGCCGCGGCGACTCCCCCTCGCAAGCGATCCTGGAGGCTTGACCATGCAGCCGCAAACGAATCCGCTTCCCCAACCCTCGGCACCCGACAGCGTGCAGCTCAATCGCCGCGCCCTGCTGCGTTCGTCCGGCTCCGTCGCCACGCTCGCCGCCGCCCACGCCCTCGCGCCGTTCCTGTTCTCCGGATGCCAGCGCCCGCAATTCGAGAAGTCCGCGCCGGAAGTCCCCGTCGGCATCCTGCACTCGCAGACCGGCCCGATGAAACTGCTGGAGATCCCGCTGCGCGACGCGGAACTCCTGGCAATCGACGAGATCAACGCGATGGGCGGAGTGCGCGGCCACCGGATTGTCCCGTATGTCGAGGACACGCACTCAAACGTCACCGAGCAGTTCCCCAGACTGGCCAGGAAACTCCTCACGCAGGACAACGCCGCCTGCGTCTTCGGCTGCTTGACCTCCTCCAGCCGCAAAGCCGTGCTGCCCGTTCTGGAGGAGACCAACGGACTGCTCTTCTACCCGGTGCAGTACGAAGGCAACGAAAGCTCGTACAACGTCGTCTACACCGGCTCCCTGCCCAACCAGCAGATCCTCCCTGCCATCGACTGGCTCACCAGCGAACCCGGCGGTCGTCGCAAGAGCTTCTACCTTGTCGGCTCCGACTATGTGTTCCCCTGGACCGCGCACTTCATCATCAAGAAGTATTTCGAGAAGCTCGCCCAGCCCGACCTCCAGATCGTCGGACACCGCTACGTGCCGCTCGACCATACCGACTTCACCGACGTGGTCGAGGAGATCCAGCGGCTGCAGCCCGATGTGATCTTCAATACGATCAACGGCATCAGCAATCAGGCGTTCTTCCAGCAATTGAGCAAGGCGGGCATCTCCCCCTCGACCACGCCTGTGATGAGTACCAGCGTGGGAGAGAATACGCTGCAAGGCATCCCCACGTCGCATACGCAAGGACACTACGCGACTTGGAGTTACTTCCAGAGCCTGGACACGCCGAAGAGTCGTCGTTTCGTGCAGCGTTTCCGTGGCGAGCATGGCAGCGACCGCGTGCTGAACGACCTGATGGAGGCGGCCTATTCCGCCGTCTACCTGTGGAAGATCGCCGCCGAGAGGGCGGACAGCTTCGACGTCAATGCGGTGCGCAACGCGCTGACCCAAGGAATCACCTTCGAAGCTCCAAGCGGTCCGCTGCGTCTGGACCCCAAGACACTGCACTGCTTCAAGCACTGCCGCATCGGCCGGATCCAAGACAACGGCCAGTTCGAGATCGTCCACCAGTCGGCGGAACCCATCGAACCCCTGCCCTATCCCGACTTCGCCTTTCCCGGCTGGAAGTGCGA
Organism: Pirellulaceae bacterium; assembly: GCA_044238045.1. Classification (GTDB taxonomy): domain Bacteria; phylum Planctomycetota; class Planctomycetia; order Pirellulales; family Pirellulaceae; genus CAZUJM01. The sequence continues at coordinate 3,112 of JBIIEC010000266.1, forward strand.
CTGGTCTCGCGAGGGCCTGACGCGCGGACCCGACGTGGCGATCAGCAAGCCGCTTTAGCGCGCGGTCCCGTCACTCGGCTCGCCAACGCTCGCCGCCTGCCGCATCGACTCCAGTTCCACTTCGCGGGTCAACTGAATCAGGTCGACCTCCTGGAAGGCTTTCACGCGGACGACTTCCGGCAGCGGCAATTGGCCCGTCTCCGCGAGAATCTTCTGCCCGCGAGTCAGACAGAACCGCAGGAGTTCTTGGACGAGTTCCTTCCGTTCCGCGTCATCGTACATCGCATTGCAGAAGATGTACGAGTAACTCACCAGCGGGTAGACGCCCTCGCCGGGTGGATCCAGATACTGCGGATCCTGGTCGACCGACACGGCCACGGCCGCATCGACGGCAGCCTGCATTGACTGGGCTGTCGGCCTGACGAACTTGCCGGCGTGATTCTCCAGCAGCGCGATGGACGCCTTCGCCTGCGCGGCCGCCGCGTACCCCACGTAGCCGATCGAGTTCTCGGTCTGCGCCACGGCGCGGAGCAACCCGCTGCTGGTGGGCACCCCCGCCCCTACCGGCCAACGTACCTTCTCACCGACGCCCACCGCCGTCGCCCAGTCCGGAACGATCTTGGCCAGGTGCGTCGTCAACAGATCCGTCGAGCCGCTTTCGTCGAGACGGTACTCCACCTGGATCGGTTGGTCGGGCAGTGCCACTCCCGGATTGTGCTGCGCGAGGCGCGAGTCGTTCCAGCGCGTGATCGTCCCACGAAAGATGCCTGCGTAGGCTTCGCGCGACAATTTCAGGTCCACGACGGGCTTGCCCGCCGCATCCTTCAGGTTGTACACCAGCGCCAATCCCCAGGCCGACATCGGGAATATCCGTACGCCGCGAGCCACCTCGGCCTTCTGCGCCTCGGACAACGTTTGGTCACCCACGCCGAAATCGACGGCCTCCTCCGTGAACAGCCGCACCCCGGCGCCCGTGCCAACCGCCTCGTAACGAGGCCGAACACCCGGATGTTCCAGATCGAACTCCTCGAAAACCTTCTTCAAGAGCCCTTCGGCGGAAGTCGCGCCTGCACCGCGTAGGACCACGGCTTTCTCTTGCTCCAACTCCGCCCTGACCTCCTTGACGGTCGAGCGGATGTGACGCACCTCCTCCCGGCATCCTGCGGCAGCAATCAACAGCAGCAGGCCACAGCCCAGGGACAGATACTTGGCGACCAAGGCTGCGGGAGCGGTCATCGGAGGCGTCCTTTTCAGGGAAGAGAGCACAATCGGCGTCGCGGAGACTGGGAAGTGGTTCGCGGCAGCGTCCTCGGCGCCGTCTGGTTCCCCACGGCCCTTGCCGATTTACCGGCAAACGAGATGACAATGGGCCGCGGATTCCAGGCCACGGGCCGCGACGGGACCGAGGCGACCACTTAGTAAACCCGTGTCAACGACCATAAGTCAAGAGCATCGTCGCTGGAGGGAAATGGATCAAGCGCGAAGGAGTCGGCCCGCTTTCATCGTGAGCGACCAGGTCAAGGACGCTGAGCAGATCCGACGCGACGAGGTACGGCGCGACGAGGTACGGCGCGAACGCGCGGCTCCAGGCGGCCTGGCACAGACAGTGTCCCACGCGTCATGCCGACCGAATCCCGCCCTCAGCCTCGCCCTCGCCTCGCTCACGGGAAAAACCCGGCGGGCGACGCACCACCTCGCGAACCCAGTTGCGAACCAAGTGGGTCAGAGCTCGGCCATGGCCGTGTACCGCAAGTGTCGCGACCTCGCGCAGGGTAGACAAGCACCAGAGCAGGTAACCCAGGACGGGCGGAAAATGTTTCGAGTGGAAACGGCGTGAGCTGTCCAGCTTCCATTGCCACCGCAGGGATTCCGAGTTGCTGGCGCGAATGCTGTCAGGGACATGGTGCCACATGAAAGTCCGCGAGTCGCACCAGATCTCCCAGCCGGCACGCTGGTAGGTGTAACACAGGTCGATGTCTTCCCAGTACATGAAATACTGAGGATCGAAGGCACCCAGCGTCCGCAGCGCCTCCGCGCGAATCAGCATGCCATGCCCCCAGACATAGTCGACCTGGCGCGGCTCGTCCGAAGTCCCACGACTGCTTCGATGTACGCCAGGGATGCGTTGCCAGAGCGGCAGACAACGCCTCCAAGCTCCGTTGTAGAGCAGCAGCGGCGCACCGTCGGCGCCGCTCGTCGTCGACAGCGTCTTGGGACCAACGATCGCTGCCCGCGGATGAGCGTCGGAAAACTCCATCAGCTCCCGCAGCGTATCCGGCTCCACCCGCGCGTCCTGGTTCAACAGGAACACAAAATCGTGTCCGCGATCCAGAGCGACTTTGATTCCCCGGTTGCAGGCCGCTCCAAACCCATGATTGGCGCCGTTGAGAATGAATTCCACTTGCGGCCAGGCGGCCTGTGCACGCTGCACCGAGCTGTCCGTGGAACCGTTGTCGACCACCAGGATCGCCGCGGGAATTAGAGTACTCGCCCGCAGCGACGCCAGGCACTCCTCCAGATGCTCCCCCGCCTGATACGTCGGAATCACCACGGCCACGGTGGAAACGACGGTTCCAGAACCACGGGATGGAACCGCTGGCTGCCGGGCAGGCAGCAGGCCATTCTCCGTAGGTTCTGGTGGCGGCGTCGTCATGGAGTGTAGGGACCTACTCGTCGATGTGGCCGAGTTTCCGACGGGACAAGGGCCAGCGATTCCGGGAATAGGCCCCACGAGAGGCGTTTGGGGACAGGCCACTCGACTCATTCTATCCTCAGGTAAGGAGAGCATAGCCGTAGACTCCGGAATGCATCCTCATGCCCCCGACGAATTGCCGCCACCCCAGGGGCCAATCCACCCTAGCTTCTAGTCTTCGCTGACATCCGCGCGTCCCCGAACCCGAAATGCCCCACCGATTGCGGCGAAACGCCGAACCAGCCCCCCCCCACAACGGTCACCGATTCTCGCAGGGACCGGACCGTTCCCATGAGCGCCGGTTCTGCGTTTCAGCCCCCCCCGAACCTCCTCGGCTCACGCTAGAATTCGAGGGAAGTATCGCTTTGTCCCCCGCCTAAGGAAAGCCCTCCCATGCAGCCGCTATCCGACTCGCGAGAGCGTTATCTCGACCTTTTGGAGAAGACGCTGACATTCCAGTTGTGGGAAGAACCTCCCGCACCGATGGAGAAGGTGAGTATCTTTTCTCCCTGGCCCACCCGCATGGCGATCCATCTGCTGAGTTGGCTGCTCAGTTTCCGCCAGATCGGTCTCGTCAAGAAACGACGGTACACGCAGGCGGATCGGCTGGATGGAAAGATCTGGCCGGAGTCCGCGCACACGATGGTCGGGACGAAGCGTCTCGGGCAACTTCGCGAAGCCGTGGAGACCGTGGTTCGGGAAGGGATTCCTGGGGATCTGATCGAGACGGGAGTATGGAGGGGCGGCGCCTGCATCTGGATGCGGGCACTGCAGGCGGTCGACGGTGTGACCGATCGGCGGGTCCTCGTCGCCGACTCCTTTGAAGGCCTGCCTCCACCGGACACCAAGAAGTACCCGCAGGATCAGGGCGATACTCTCTATCGCCACAGGACTCTGGCCATCCCGGAGGCGGAAGTGCGGGACAACTTTGCGAAATACGATCTGCTGGACGATCAGGTCGTATTCGTCAAAGGTTGGTTCGAAGAGACGCTGCCGAAATTAGCTGCCGAACGGTTCGCCATCATCCGTCTGGATGGGGACATGTACGGTTCGACGATGACGGCGCTGGAGAACCTGTACCCGAAACTGTCCCCGGGTGGATTCTGCATCATCGACGACTACGGCCTGGAGGGATGCAAGAGGGCGGTGGATGACTACCGAAGCCTCCATGGAATCCGAACGCCCCTGCAGACCATCGACTGGATGGGACGCTACTGGCGGAAGCAGGACGGATGACGCGCGTCCAAAGCATCCACCGGAACCCGCTCGTCATCTTCCTTGAAGATTCATTCGTCCATCAGAAACAATCCGCCATGCCCCGCTGCACCATCCATGTTGGCATGCCAAAATCTGGATCCACCTCGATCCAGGACGCGTTGTTCTATCACCTGCGGCCGGCTGGCTTCCAGTACGCCGGCTTTGGCTCCCCCAATGGCAGCTACGGCACCGTTGCCCTCTTCGACGATCCCTCCCGCCAGCAGCAACTGTTCCAACAGTTGCTTTCGCGTTCCGCTCGTTTCGAAGACTACCAGCGATCGCTGCTGAAGAAGTTCGAACGCGCGGTGGGGCGAGCCTCCCGACAAAACACGCATCTTCTTTTGTCCGCGGAAGCGATCTACAGTTTTTCCAGCGAAGCCATGGAACGGCTGCGCCGCTTCCTGGGCGATCGAGGATTCGAAATCGACGTGCTGGCGTACCTGCGGCCCTGGAGGTCGTACCAGCAGAGTCGTATGCAGCAGCACCTGAAGTCGGGTCGAAGCCGGTTGAGCATCCATGCGGAAGATCAGCAATACTTCCGCAGCTACCGAAGCCCGATTGAGTCGTTGTGGCAGGTCTTTGGTCGGGAGCGGGTTTCGATAGTCAAGTTCTCGCCCGCCGACTTCCCGGGGAACTGTGTCGTCCAAGACTTCTGCCAAAGGCTCGGAATTCCCTGGGAAGGCACGAAGCTGCCACGCACCAATGAAGGGTTATCCCTACCCGCCCTTCGTCTGATGGTGGCCTATAATCGCTTCTCGCACCACGACATCTCGGACCAAAGGCCGCGTCCTCGCAGATATTGGCTCCTCAGGGATCGCCTGCAACAGCTGACCGGCCCTCCGTTTCGCGTCCACCCGTCGTTCTTCGCGCAGGAACACCAGCGACTGCTGCCGGAACTGGAATGGGTGGAGCAGCAGTTGGGATTCTCGCTGGACGAGGGGATCGCGCAGGACCACAATCAGCCCTGCGTGCGGAACGACGATGAGCTGCTGGATTTCGAGAATCACGAACTGGAATGGCTGGCCCGGGAAACGCGCCAGCGCACCATTCGGCGGACGGGACGTGAGCAGACAGGCATGGCGGTGGCGGAGCAGATGGACAGGCTGCGAAACCGCATGCCAGCCGCGCGAGAAGTCAGCGAATGGCTGACGACCGCATGGCAGAATCATTACATCCACTGGGTCCACGGGTGTTGACCGGGAGCGGTTGTGGAGGCCACCCCCGCGGTGTGACATGCCCATGCCTCAAGCGTCACACAGCCTCATGAATCGCAGCCTCGCGACTCCAAGCACCGGCGGCGGCTTCACCGGTCGCTAACCATCACCAGCGATCCTTAAGTTCATGCGTTTCCTGGAAATCCCCTCGTGGCAAGCAACTCCATGACACCCCAACTGTCCGTCATCATCGTGACGTACAACATGGCGCGAGAGCTGCCGAGGACGCTGCGGTCGTTGTCGTTGCCCTATCAGCGAGGGATCGCGCGGGAGGAGTACGAACTGCTGGTGGTGGACAACGGCTCCCCGAACGCACCCGAGGAAGCCGAGTTCCGGCATCTGGATGCCCAAATGCGATTCTTGCCATTTCCTGATCCGCGGCCCAGTCCCGTGGCCGCCATCAACTTCGCGTTGCAACACGCGCAAGGCGAATGGATATCGGTCTTCATCGAC
>JBIIEC010000267.1:0-8723 GCA_044238045.1 Pirellulaceae bacterium
CACGCGATCGTCGAATCGCACGCCCAGCGCGATCAGCAGGTCCGCGTCGGCCACGGCGTAGTTGGCAAACACGGTGCCGTGCATGCCCAGCATGCCCAGCGAGAGTGGATCGTTGGCGGGGAAGGTGCCCAGCCCCATCACCGTCATGGCGATCGGAATGCCCGTCCGCGCCACCAGCTCACGCAGCTGCTCGCTCGCCTCGGCCGCGATGATGCCGCCGCCCGCGTAGATCACCGGGCGTTTCGCCCGCTTGATCGCCGCCGCCATCTGCTTGATCTGCTCCGGCTGCGGCTTGTGATCCCGCACGTAGTAGCCCGGCAGGTTCATCGGCGCGTCCCAGTCCGGCACGCACTTGTCGTTCTGGATATCCTTCGGCATGTCAACCAGCACCGGGCCCGGACGACCGGTCGTCGCCACATGGAACGCCTCCTTCATCACGCGAGGCAAGTCGTTCACGTCGGTGACCAAGTAGTGATGCTTCGTGATGCCGCGGCAGACCTCGACCACCGGCGTCTCCTGGAACGCGTCCTTGCCGATCACGCTCGTCGGCACCTGCCCGGTGATGGCCAGCAGCGGAATGCTGTCCAGCTTGGCATCCGCGATCGCCGTGACCAGATTGGTGGCGCCCGGTCCGCTGGTCGCCATGCAGACGCCAATGCGTCCCGTGGACCGCGCATAGCCCTGCGCGGCGAACGCGCCGCCCTGCTCATGACGCGGCAGAATCGTCCGGATGCGGTCCGAGTAGCGGGTCAGCGCCTGATGCAGCGGCATGCTGCATCCGCCCGGATAGGCGAACAGTACCTCGACCCCATGATCCACCAGCGATTTGACCAGAATGTCGGCACCGCTCATCACTTGGACCGTGGAATTGTGCGAAGTAGCCACGAGATGATCTCTCCCCGCGCCGCAGCCCATGCAAGGCAAACGGACGCCAATGAAAACCGCTACGATTGGTAAACCCCCGGGACGCGAAACGTCGAACACCGGTTCCGACCACGCCGCCCGCTCGACACTTCGGCCCCAGGTCCGAAGTCCGTCCCAAGATACGCACCTATTATCGGTGTTTCAAGCGATTTTGACCACCCAGCGCGTGGGGAGTTCCCGTGTCAAGGAAACTTAGTGCGGTCATGGGAGCGAGGCCGGTTTGGGGGCAGCAGCAGCCCAATGGAACCTGGGCCGCGGGTCGCCGGTTTCCGGGGAGAACCTTCGTGGGCCTCCGCGCAAACCTGCGAAATCCCCATGGTAGAAAAAAAACCTGCCGCGCGACCACGCTGCTTCCACGGCTCTGGCGCATGCCGGGGTGACTTCACCACGGAGTACGCGGAGGGACACGGAGGTGATCGTCGCCACTCCGCCGCCTGGGCGTGCGGGCGTCCGGATCAGATCGAGCCTCGTGGCAGCGGACGGGGGTAGGGAAGCGGCTCGGAAGGCGGCAGTTGATCCGACGCCCCCGACTCCTCCAGCCAGCCCTGGCGTTCTTCTTCCGTGGCGTAGTACCGGAGCCAGATCTCGGGGTCCAAGTTCGGGTCGATACACTGCCAATGCAGGAACGACCGGCCGCGGTCCAGCTTCTTCTCCAGCGACGGCAGGATGTCGCGCGAAATCAGGCAGTACAGCTCCGGGTCCGACAGGTGCCCGGTGAATTCCAGCACGATGCGTTGGTCATACAGGGCCAGGATGGTGCTCCAGAGCCGTTCGTTCAGTTCGTCGGCCGACAGCTGCTCCGGGCGCGGCAGCTGCAGTTCCGGCTGGAACCAGCGGCTGATTGGCAGCACCGGGGCGCGTTCCCAGGCCAGCATCGACGCCAGGTATTCGTTTTCCACCCGCGTTGGCAGCTCGCCGGAATTAATTACTTCCAGCGACTCATCCCGGAACGGTTCCAGCTCGTCCCGCAACCGCGCGTTGAGGAGCAGTTGATCGACGTCGTCATTGAAGTGGGGGCGACCATGTACCAAGTTGCAGACCTTTCGGAATCGATGCAATCCCACCCAGGTGGAACGCCAACCGGCTCGTGCGTCGAGCTAGAAACCGCCTCGAAGACGCCCCGCGGCCCGCTTGGGACACGCTGCGTCAAACCGTGATGCTCGCCATGTAGATCCCACTCTAACAAGCGAGACACGTGCTTCAAGACAGAGACTTGAGCCCAGAAGGTGCGAAAATCGCAACGCGAGGGGCCGTGAGAAATACGACTGCTACAACCGTGCGCATTTCGCGTGGGACGAGCAGGTCGCGTCTTGGCATCGACGCAAAGACGCAGCGGGAGCAGCAATCAGCCGGAGAGCGGGCGGAGTCGCCCCGGCGTCTCCCGCTCGCTCACCGGACTATTCATACGGGTATCGCGCGGTTCGTCGCCGCTTCCCGGAACGCTTTACTGCGCGGCTTCATCGCCGCACTGAAGCGACCGTTCGATGACGCGAATCTTGTCCAGTCGCCGCGCGTGGCGTCCGCCCTCGAAGGGCGTGTTGATCCAGATGGAGATCATGTCGTCGATGGGACGTTCGCCGAGCATATCACCCGAGAGACAGAGCACGTTGACATCGTTGTGGCGACGGCACATTTCGGCCGTCAGCACGTCGTGGGCGGTCGCCGCGCGGACGCCGGGAAACTTGTTCGCCGTGATCGCCATGCCAATCCCGGTGCCGCAGATCAAGATCCCCCGCTCGGCCTCCCCCCGGGAGACCTTGCGGCTCACGACCTCCGCGAAGTCGGTATAGTCCACCTGCTGGCTCTCGCAGGTACCCGCGTCCTCGACCTCATGGCCGGCTTCGCGCAGCATCTGCACCAATCGACCCTTCAACGCAAAACCTCGGTGATCGCTACCAACGGCTATCTTCATGGATTCGACTCCGGCAAATTCAGTTCATCCAACCGCCGGGTGATCGCTTCCCGGATCTGGTCCGCGCATCGCTTGTACAGGTCGCGTGGCCCGCCGATCGGGTCGGCTACATCCTGCTGGTCGGGCGAGAGCACGAAGGTACGGGGAGCGGCATCGGGCCAGTAGGACACCAGCGCGTGCCGATGGCCCTGGGTCAGCGTGAAAATCACATCCGCGTGCCGCACCAGGCGTTCATTCACTTGCTGGGGTACATGGCCCGACAGGTCCAGCCCCTCTTCCGACATCACCTGCACGGCTTCGGGCGTCGCACCGCCGCCCTGGGCGGCCGACACACCCGCCGACATCACCAGCACGCCCCGGTCCTCCAACTGGTCGATCCGGCATTTCAGCCGGTCCGCCACCAGTTGCCGGCAGATGGCTTCCGCCATCGGGCTGCGGCAAGTATTTCCCGTGCATACAAACAGAATCAACATGCTCGACAACCGCTGAAGTGTCTCGCCCGACACGACTCCCGCTCGGACCATCCGGAACCCGCGCTCGCCCACTTCGACGATCGAGGAAGGCTGGGCGAACTGACTGCGCCCATCATCAAGCACCATATCGACTTCATGACCCAGCGATCGTAAGACTTCATCGGCCGAAACAGCCAGCGACTGCCCCGGGCGGTTGGCGTTGATGACGGCCAGCGGCCCCGGCAGGAACCGCATCGCATCCAGGATCAACCGGTGCGCGGGGACACGATAGCCCACGCCCTGCTCCACCCGCAGCCATTCCTGCACCGGCACGGGCAGTTGCCGCAGCAGGCTGCCCGGGTCGTTGTCGGGCACCCGCAGAGTCACGGGCCCCGGCCAGCAGCGTCGCGCCAGCCGCTGACAGATGGGTGTCAGTCGCGGCACATAGTCCAGCGCCTCGTCCAAGCTCTTGATTGCCAGCGCACACGGATTGTCCTCTGCGTCGCCCCGGATCTCCACCAAACGCCGCACCGCCGGTTCGTTCAAGGCACTGGCGGCCAGGGCGTACACCGTCTCGGTGGGGAACGCCACGACACTTCCCTCGGCCAGCGCCTGGACGGACCGGTGCACGATGTCCCGGACATCGTGCGCGTTGCGTACATCCAGGATCACGGGTGCCATGGCCATCCCCACCAGCGGGTCAGTTCAAGGGGACTCGACCGCCATTGCCCTCGCGTGCTCCACGCGGAACGCCCGCGCAACCGATCGGCTGTCCGGCCCCGTCCCTACGATTTGCGCATCCAGCACGCACCCGGGCGGTCTACTTTAGCGGTCACGGCGCGCGAGGGTCAAGTCGCCCCGCCCGTTCCGCCGCTTTCCTCGCCCCTCGGCAGAACCCGGAAGGCCCGACGCGTCGCTTCCGGCGGCCATGCCCCGTTCGCCCGTGCCAACTCGCCCCCCTGACCACTACAATGAGGGACGTCCATCGACGGACGCGCCGAACGGTCGCCCGCGACGATCGGCCGTTTCCTGCTTCCCTTGCCCCCCGCGCCGCCCGCGACGGGGCGTTCGCCCGAAGGCCCGTCGCCGTGACCGCTCCCTGCCAACCTGACGATGACTGGGCCCCGGAGTCGCTTGGCTGCTCTAGCCAGGCCGCCTCGAACCAGGGCCCCGCCGCCAAGCCAGCCGCGCAGACCGGCGTCCAGACCAGCGTCCAGCCCGCATCGCGACGCGTCTGGCCGCTGCTGCTGCTCGCCCTCGCCACGCTTGTCCCCGTCTTCGTCCTGGCTCGTTCCGCACCGGATCCCCACGATTCCGCCGGACAGTTGGAGCGAGTCTGGGCCGGACCCGGCCACGGCCAGGGCCAGTTCGAGAAGCCCCGCGCCATGGCGATCGGCCCCGATGGACTCCTCTATATCGTCGACAAGACGGCCCGCATCCAGGTCTTCGACCAGGATGGACGCTTCGTGCGCGGCTGGCGCACCCCCGAGTGGAAGAACGGCAAACCGACCGGCCTGTCGTTCGATCGCCAGGGACGACTGATGGTCGCCGACACGCACTACTACCGCATTCTCTGGTACCAGACCGACGGCACGCTGATCCCCGAACGCACGCTCGGCGGAACCCTCGGACACGGTCCCGGCGAGTTCGGACTCGTCACCGACACCGTCGAAGACTCCCGCGGCAACGTCTATGTCGCCGAGTACGGCGACTACGATCGCATCCAGAAATTCTCGCCCGACGGACGTTTTCTTTTCGAGTGGGGCGGCCACGGTTCCCAGCCCGGCCAGTTCATCCGACCCCAGAACCTGGCCGTCGACGAACTTGATCGCATCTGGGTCGCCGACGCCTGCAACGATCGCATCCAGGTGTTCGACGCCACCGGTGATTCGGCCAAGCTCGTCGACTGCTGGGGCGTGCGCGGCGACCAGCCCGGCCAACTCCGCTATCCCTACGACCTGCTGCTCGATCCCTCGGGCCATGTCTATGTCTGCGAGTTCGGCAACCACCGCATCCAGAAGTTTACGCGCGACGGACGCAGCGTCGGCACCTGGGGAACCCGCGGCCGCGCGCCCGGCGAACTGTTCAACCCCTGGGCCATCGTTCGCGACGACCGTGGGCGCCTGCACATCCTGGACACTTACAACCATCGCGTGCAACGAGTACGCTTCTGAGGCCCTGGCGGCGTGAGTCGCCGAGTCCCTTACTTCCGTCTATGGCGTCCCATGCCGAACTTCGCGGACTACTTCGATCACCCGGCCTACCTGTGGCTGCTGTTGCTGCTGCCGCTGCTGTGGACGCTCGGCTATCGCAGCCTCGGCGGACTCGGGCGGCGCCGCCAGATCGTCGCCATCGTCCTCCGCTCGCTCGTCTTTACCGGCCTGGTGCTCGCGCTGGCCGAAGCCCAGTTCCTCCGCTCCAGCGACCGCATGACCGTGATCTACCTGCTGGACCAGTCGGCCAGCATTCCCGCGCCGCAGCGCGATGCGATGGTGGAGTATGTACGGAAGGCGGTCGGCACGCAGCGCGATGAACTGCGGCGCGACCGCGCGGCGTTGATCGTCTTCGGCCGCGAGGCCAACATCGAAGTCCCGCCCGTGGACGCGAACCTGCCTCTTATCGGACAGCTCGAAAGCGTCTTTGACCTCCGCAAGGACGCCACGAACCTGGCCGCCGCCATGAAGCTGGCCCAGGCCACCTTCCCCGAAGACTCCTCGCGCCGCATCGTCATCGTCACCGACGGCAACGAAAACATCGGCGATGCCGAAACGGTCGCGCAGCTCCTCGCCGCCGACGGCATCGGCGTCGATGTCGTCCCCATCGAACTCGGCGAACGGCCCGAAGTCTCGGTCGAACGCATCACGCTGCCCACCGACATCCGCCAAGGCCAGCCGTTTGAAGTTCGCGCCGTGATCAGCCAGTCCCGACCAGGCGACGCGCCTGCGTCGGCTGACTCCGCCGAGCCCGCCGTCACCGGCCGCCTGCGCCTCACCCGCCGCCAGGGCACCATCTCCGAAACACTCCGTGAACAGGACGTCACGCTGCAGCCCGGCAAGAACGTCTTCAGCTTCCCCAACACGATCAACGAAACGGACTTCTATGAATACGAAGCGACCTTCGTGCCCTCGTCGGCCGACGACGATGTCATGTCCGAGAACAACCGTGCCACGGCCTTCACGCAAGTTCTCGGCCAGGGCCACGTCCTGCTGATCGAAGACTGGGAGCATCCCGGCGAGTTCGACTATCTAGTCAGCCGCCTCAAGGCGCAGGAGCTGCAGGTCACGGTGCTGCCGAGCAACGAGTTGTTCAGCAGTCTCGGCGACCTGCAGCGTTACGACACGATTGTGCTGGCGAACGTGCCGCGGACCAGCGGCGAGGAAGGCCTCGTCACGAACTTCAGCGACGACCAGATCGAAATGCTGGTCCGCAACACGCAGGACATGGGGTGCGGCTTGGTGATGCTGGGAGGCCCCAACAGTTTCGGCGCGGGCGGCTGGGCCAACACCGAACTCGAAAAGGCCATGCCGGTCGACTTCACCATCGAGAACGCGAAGGTCGTGCCGGTCGGCGCGCTGGCCATGGTGATGCACGCCTCCGAAATGGCCGAAGGCAACTACTGGCAGAAGAAGATCGCCGAAGAAGCGCTCAAGGCGCTCGGCCCGCAGGACTACTGCGGCGTCATCCACTGGGACGGCAACGAGGACTGGCTGTGGCGACTGCCCAACGGCCTCGACAAGGTCGGCGTGAACCGCCGCCGCATGGAGGGACTGCTGAGCCGCATGACGCCGGGCGACATGCCCGACTTCGACCCCTCGCTGGTGATGGCGGCCCAAAGCTTCGCGCAGTGCACCGAAGCGGCCGTCAAGCACATGATCGTGATCAGTGACGGCGATCCGGCACCCGCCAGCGCGGCGGTGCTGCAGGACTTCGTGGCGCAGCAGGTCAAGATCACCACGGTGGCGATCGGCGCGCATGGCGACGCGGGCCACCAGGAGTTGAAACGCATCGCCACGGCCACGGGCGGCAAATACTATGTCGTGAAGGACGCGCGGCTGCTGCCGCGCATCTTCCAGCGCGAAGCCCGTCGCGTCGGCCGGCCGCTGGTCAAGGAAGGCCTGGTGCAGCCGCGCATCGAATCGCCCCACGAGATCCTGCGCGGACTCTCCGCGCCTCCGCCCATCCGCGGCTTCGTCCTCACCCAGCTCAAGGACAACCGGCTGGTCGAAGTGGGCCTCGTCTCGCCCGAGCCGGCCGACGCGAAGAACGCCACGATTCTGGCGAGCTGGACCTATGGACTCGGCCGCACCGCGGTCCTCACCACCGATGCCGGCCGCCGCTGGGCCAACGACTGGACCGACTGGGCCGGCTACGACCAGCTGTTCAGCCAACTGGTCCGCTGGTCGATGCGTCCCACCGGCGCGCAGGAAAACTTCTCCGTCGCCGCCGAACCGGAGGATGGCAGGATCCGCCTCGTCGTCAACGCGCTCGACAAGAACGACGAACTGCTCAACTTCCTGGCCATCACCGCTTCGGCCGTGCTTCCCGACATGACCTCGCGCCATGTCACGCTCCGCCAGACCGCGCCCGGACGCTACACCGGGGAACTCGACGCCGACCTGCCCGGCAGCTACTTCCTCACCATCCATCCGGGCGGCAACTCTGCGCCCGTCCGCCTGGGCGTCACCGTTCCTTACTCGGCCGAGTACCGTGCGCGGCGCACGAACGACGACCTGCTCCGCCGCCTGGCCAGTCGAGTGCCCGCCGGAGGCACGGCCGGCAAGCTGATCGAAGGCCGGATGGAAACCGGCCAGACGGACGCGTTGCTGGAGGTGAACTCCTTCCGCCGCGACCTGGCTCGCGCCACCAGCAGCCGCGAACTGTGGCCGCTGCTGCTGCTCCTGTCCAGCTGCCTGTTCTTCGCCGACGTCGCCGTGCGCCGCGTACGCCTCGACCTCGAATGGTTCACCGCCTGGCTGCAACGCCTCCGCGCTCGCTGGTCGCAACAGGACCCGCCCGCCAGCCCCGACGATCGCCTCGCACGACTCCGCCAACGCAAACTCCAGGTCGAGGACCACCTCGATCGCCAGCGAGCCGCCACCCGCCTGGATGCGAGCCCCGAAGTGTCCGTGCCGCCAAGCCCCTCCGCCGGGACCGGCCCTGTCGATATCCTCGGCGGCCACAAAGACCAAGCCACCGCGCCACCGCCCGGCCTCGCGACGCCCGACGCGGTTGCCGAGGCCGATGACTACACCGGGCGACTGCTGCGTGCCAAACGCCAGGCGCGCAAGGAGCCGCCGCCCGGCGAATGATGGACGCGGCGCATTCATCGCTTGTACGCGCGACAATCGGTTTTAGGTTCCCCCCGAAGGCCCATGGGCCACGCGACAGACTCCATGGCTCTCCGTGGTAAAAAAAGGATCCTGCCGCCCAAGCGA
>JBIIEC010000268.1:0-8708 GCA_044238045.1 Pirellulaceae bacterium
ACTACAATCCTTACAAGAAGGCGATGGGGTTCCGCGAGATCACCAAGGAATGGGTGTTTGCCAGCCCGGAGGCTCCCGGCGCTGAGACGGCCCTGAATCCTGCCGACGCGATCGTGTCAGGACTGCAGCAGATCCTGCTGCTCTACCCGGGTGGCATCGTCGACCAGAAGAGCCCCGGGGTTGAGGTGACACCGCTGGTTTCCACGGGATCGTCGGCCGGCACGATCGGTTACCAGGACCTGGTGTCGGGAGGTCGGGATCCGATGTCGCGGGAGTTCAAGCGACAGCCGAGCCCGCAGCCACTCACGTTGGCGGTTCGCATTCGCACCAAGGGAACGCCTGGAACCGCGGGACCCGCAAGTGCTCCGGCAGCCGCTCCGGCCTCTCCTGCTACTCCGCCCGCCACCAAGTCCTCCTCGCTCCAAGGGGCTCTGGAATCGGTGACACGTCCCGTGTCGACCGAAATCGCCCAGGCGCTGCCGCCGGGCCTGCCGGGGCCGCCTGCGGATTCGGCTCCCGTGGATCCGACTGCGTTGGGGGCGACGGCCGCCGCGACGCCAGCGAACCTGAATGTGATCTATGTCACCGATGTCGACATGATGCACTCGGAGTTTCTTCGCGTGCGGGCCCAGCCGAACATGAGCGACATCGAGTGGAAGTTTGACAACGTGACGTTCGTCCTGAACGTGATCGACGACCTGGCGAGCGACAATCGGTTCCTCGATGTCCGCAAGAAGCAGACGCGACACAGCACGCTGAAGCTGGTGGAGAGCCAGACGTCGGCGGCGCGGGAGGCCGCGGAGGCGGAGATCCTCGGATTTGAGAAGGAGTTCAAGACGGCCGAGGATGCGGCCAAGGCCAAGCAGAAGGAGACGCTGGCGGAACTCCAGAAGAAGGTGGACGACCTGACGCAGCAGGCCGAATCGTCGGGCACGCAGCCCACAGGCCGTGAGATCCAGCGAGCCCTGCAGTCGGCGCTCCAGCAGATGGGCGCGAAGCAGGAGGTCGAACAGCGACGGCTCGATTCCATGGTCGAACGCTTGACCAAGGAACGCGATAAGAAGCTGCAGAAGATCGAGCGGGAACTCGATTCGGACGTGCAGAAGGTCCAAAACTCCTACAAGGGCATGGCGCTCTTCCTGCCCATGCTCCCGCCCCTGGTGGTCGGGCTGCTCGTGTTCCTCCGTCGACGCTCCCTGGAATCCGAGGGAGTCACGGCGGATCGCCGACGTTAAGCCGATTGCCTCCCCACCCGTTTGACATTTGGAACGCTTGAGCTGATAGAGGATTCGCCATGAATGAAATGACGAAGTCGCTTGTTTTCGGAGTCGTGGCCGCGGCATCGGCGGTTCTCGCCATGTCCTCCCGCCCCTCCGTTTCGATGAACGTGGAATCGCTGGTTGATAAGCCGCTGTTCGCGGACTTCACGGATCCGCTGCAGGCCAAGAGCCTGAAGGTGGTGCGATTCGACGAGACGCTTTCGAAACTCGACTCCATCGAAGTCAGCGAGAAAGACGGGCTGTGGTCACTGCCATCCCATGCGTACTACCCCGCCGATGCCGAGAATCGCGTGCGCGACGCGACCGCGCCGTTTGTCGACCTGAAGCCGCTCGCCGTCGTTTCCGAGAACGATGGCGACCATGCGATCTACGGGGTCGTGGAACCAGGAGAGGGCAAGTCTTCGCTAGGCGACCAGGGAGTGGGCACGCTGGTATCGGTGAAGAACGCCAACGGCGACAGCCTGGTCAACCTGATCATCGGCAAGCCGGAAAAGAAACGCCCCGAACTGCGGTTCGTGCGCAGGCCTGGACAGCGGATGGTCTACCTTGCGAAGGTGAACCCCGATTCGCTGCCGCTGCGTTTCGAGGACTGGATCGAACGCGACCTGCTCAAGCTGAACGCTTTCGACATCAAGCAGCTGGTGCTGAAGGACTACAGCTTCCAGGTGGCCTCGGGGCTGCGCGGCCCCGTGCCCGACTACGAGCAGCGATTGGAAGTGACCATGTCCGACAACAACGGCACCTGGGGCTTGGACAAGCTGATGGTGCCGAAGGGACGCGGCCTGGCTCCCTCCGAGATCGGTGAGAATGAGGAGTTGAACCAGGAGCGGTTGAACGGCCTGAAGGATGCGTTGGACCGGCTGGAGATCGTGGACGTGGAACGCAAGCCGGCAGGCTTGGGATCGGATCTGCGTGCCGACCAGGGGTTCTTCAACAACGAGGCCGGCGTCGACTCGCTGGTGGAACGCGGTTTCTATCCAGTCCAGATGGGCAAGGATGGCGACGTGGAGCTGCTGTCGACCGATGGTGAAGTGCTCGTTCGCACGAAGGAGGGCGTGGAATACGTCCTGCGATTTGGCCGAGTGAAGGGCGTCGACGAGAAGTCCGAAGAAGGCAAGCTGAATCGTTACCTGCTGGTTTCGACGCGGGTGAACGACGCGGAGTTCCCGGAACCGGCGCTGATGCCGCTGCCCGAGACGGTCGACGACCTGGGGCCGCCAGCGGCTGCCGCTCCCGCGTCACCAGAAGCCAACTCCCTGCCAACGACTCCTGCCCTGCCGGGAGTTCCCGCCGCTCCCCCTGCAGGCGATTCGTCGCAGTCCGCCCCGGGCCGTGACGCGTCCATGCTGACCCGCACGGTGGCTTTGCAGGAGGCGGAAACGCCGGCCGAGAATGCTGCCGCTGAGAATGCCGCTGCCGAGCCAGCTGAAGCTGCCGAGCCAGCTGCCGCCGAGTCGGAGGCGGAGGCAGCGCCGGCAACGGACGAAGGTCCAGCCAAGGCGACGGAAACGCCTGCGGCGGGAACGGAAGTCGCTGCCGAACCTGCTGCGGCCGAACCGGCGGCGGAGACGAAGCCAGCCGCTCCGGCGGAGTCGCCCGAGGAGGCCGCCCAGCGGCTGGCGACGGAGCGGGAACGTATCACGAAGGAGAACCAGCGGAAGATAGACGAGCGGAACGCCAACCTCGCCAAGGCGCAGAAGAAGGTCGGCGAGTTGAACTACCGCTTCGCGGACTGGTACTACGTGATCTCCGAGGATGTGTACAAGAAGATCCACCTGGGCCAGACCGATATCTTGCGAGAGAAGACGGCGGCCAAGGAGGAAGGATTCGGCGTCGACGCCTTGCGCGGCCTGCAGCAGGCCCTGCCGCCCGGGATCGGGGCTCCGCAGCCCTAAGCGAGGCGATTCGCGGCGCCGATTCGCTCGCGTGGTTCGTAGGCCGACTGATGCGGCGACAGGCGTCTTGACGCGGCCTGTCGTCGCGCGACACACGCAGTTCGGTTGTCACGCGAGGCGTCTTCCCGACCGTCGCTTCGCCGTGGGTGTTGCGTGTGCGATGCTAGAGCCGCTGGTGGCGGATGTTCTGCTGCTCGGCGACCTTTTCCGGCGCGTCGCCCAGTTCTCGCAGCAACTCCAGCGTGTAGATGCCCGTGTCGTGGCCGTCGCTGAAGTGAATCGCGTAGGCGTAGTTGCCGACGGGCCGCATGCCGACGATGCGCAGCGGCTGCGTCTCTTCGGGACGCAGCACCACGAGTTCATGGACGGGCTGCGGCGGCGCCATCCGCAACTCCCGGCACGTGGCGCAAGGGCAACGTTCGCGGAGCAGGCGAATCGGGTGCTCATGGCCCACTCCGTCGTTCCATTCGATGCGCAGCAGGTCGGGTCGGATGAGCTTCAGGCTGGTGGGGTGGGCTTTCATGAGCGATGATCCACGAATCGTTTTCCTTTGTGTTCGAAACGAGGCAGCGTTCCACTGGCGACCGCGGTGACTTCAATGTTTAGTCCCAGTCGCGAGCGGAGGTGTTCGGCGATGCGGGGTGCTTGATCGGCCGGGGCTTCGACTTCCAAGGTCAGGTGATCGAGCGAACCACGTCGCGAGGCCGCGAGGCGATACTCGGCGATATCCGGGAAGTCCCCCAGTGCGTGCTCGACGGAACTGGGGTACAGGTTCACACCGCGAATGGTGGTCATGTCGTCGACGCGGCCGAGCACTCCGCCCTCCAGGAATACAAAACGAATGCCGTCCCGCCCCGCGCGGCACGGTCGCGCGAGATCTCCCGTGCGATAACGAATGACCGGTGCTCCGAACCGTCCCAGGCTGGTCAGCACGATCTCCGCCACTTCGCCGTCGGAAGCCGGTTCCAGGCTGCCGGGACGCAGGAACTCCGCGATGAATTCGCTCTCGATGATATGCAGTCCCGTACGTTGGCGATCCGCGTAACTCCAGGGGCCAACTTCCGTCGCGCCCGCGTGGTCGATCACTTCCGCATTCCACGCCCGGGCGATTCGATTCGCGAACACAGGCAGGTTGCCGCCCGGTTCGCCGGCGACGATCAGGGCTCGCACGGCCGAGCCATCGATTGGCAACTGGTGTGCCTGGGCGACTTCGGCTAGGTGCAGGGCGTAACTGGGGGTGCAGCAGACAAGCGTGGCGGCCGAAGCGAGCAGCAGTTCGAGGCGGGCCACGCTGCTGAGTCCTCCGCCCGGGATGACCATCGCTCCCCGCGCCCGCAACGCGTCATTCGCGCTCCAAAATCCGATGAAGGGGCCGAAGGAGAAGGCCATCATCGCGCGGTCTTCGCCGGTGACGGCTGCGGAGTCGAGGACGTACTGCCAAGTCGCGATCCACCACTGCCAGTCGTCCGCCGTATCGAGTACCAGCAGGGGATGGCCGTGGGTTCCCGACGTGCGATGCAGGTACTGATACTGGTCGACGGGGTAGGTTCGATTGCCGGCGAACGGCGAGTGCCCGGGCGACCCTGGAAGCAACTCCGCCTTCGTCGTGCAGGGGAACTCCCGCAGTTCATCCAGGGTGCGGATCGACTGCGGACAGTCGGCCAATTTCGTCGCGTAGAACCGATTGTCCGGTAGGATGCGACGCAATAAATCATTAAACTTCAGGACCTGAGTGGTCTCCAGGTCCTGTCGATCGAGGCGCTCCAGGCGCCGGCGGTTCTCCCACTCGGATGGCTGCTCCATGCCTCCATGATAAGCGTCCCGCGGGCTCCTTAGAAGCACCGGAGTGACGCGAAGCAGGGTTCGGCGTCGACGGATGGCCGCCCACCCCCGCGAGCCTTCTCCCGCCGCGGGACTCTGGGTTGGGAACGCGGCGTTCGGGGTACACTCGGAGCCGCGTCGGGAAAGCAAGTCAAGGAGATTGACCATGGACGAACGAGAACCGAGTCGAGGCAGCCTGCTGGTCATCTTCCTGTCGGTCTTCATTGACCTGCTGGGATTCGGCATGGTGCTGCCGTTGCTGCCGATCTACGCTGTGCAGTTCACGCAGGAAGAGCAGGGCTGGCAACTCGGCGCGCTCATGGCCTGTTTCTCGGCCATGCAATTCCTTTTCGCGCCCTGGTGGGGCCGGCTTTCCGATCGCGTTGGTCGACGCCCCGTGCTGCTGGTGGGACTGCTCGGGTCCGTGCTGTTCTACGCCCTGTTCGGGTGGGCCACGGTCCAGCAAAGCCTGTTGTGGCTGTTCGTGGCTCGCATCGGCGCGGGCATCTGTGGAGCGACGATCCCGACGGCCCAGGCCTACATCGCGGACTGCACGACGCTGGAGAATCGATCCAAGGGCATGGCCCTGATCGGCATGGCGTTCGGATTCGGGTTCACGTTCGGGCCGTTGCTGGGAAGCCTGGCGTTGCCTGGTGAGGGCGCGCAGCCGGGACCCTTGCCGGGCTTCGTGGCCGCAGGGCTCTCGGCCATCGCGTTCGCGCTGGCCTGGTTCCGGCTGCCCGAATCGCTGCCCCCGGGTCGGCGCATGCCGACGAAGCTCCACGGCGGTCTCCAGGATTGGAGACGCGCTTTTTCCGTGCCGTCGCTGGGCATGATCATCCTGACCATCTTCGTCAGCGTCTTTTCCTTCGCCTCCTTCGAGACGACCTTGTCGCTGTTGCTGAAGGGCCGCACAAGCCCGCAGATCTTCGACCTGAACTTCCGGCAGGTGTGCTGGGCCTTCGCCTACATCGGTCTGGTCCTGGCGCTCGTCCAAGGCGGATTCGTGCGGCGACTTTCCGGCAAGGTTTCCGAAACACGCATGGCCATGACAGGGATCGGCCTGGAACTGCTGGGGTTCGTGGGCGCGTTGGTTGCCGTTTCGCTGCAGTCCCGCGCGGGCATGTTCGCCGCGATCACTTCCACGGTGGCTGGATTCGCGTTCATCAACCCGTCGCTGAACGGCCTGCTGTCGCGCCGTACCGACCCGCACCAGCAGGGTAGCGTGTTGGGAGTGGGCCAGGGCGCGAGTGCCCTGGCACGCATCCTGGGTGCCGCGATCGGGCCTCCACTGGTGCTGCGACACCCGCAATGGCCGCCTCTGTTGGCGGGCGTGCTGATGGTCCTGGCCGCGATGCTGGTGGTCTGGAGCAGTCGGCACGGACACGATTATGGCTCTGATTCCAACAAGACGACGGCTTCCTAATGTCGCCGCGCGGCGCTGGCCCGCCGCGCGGGAGGCTGCTTTCGACGAAAGACAGGCTTAACGCAGCAGCGGCGTCAGCGTGAGCTTGCGGAACTCGACGGGGCCGTGATCGCCCTGCAGGTAGATGGGGCCCGGGCTGGCCTCGTCACTGTCGAGGGCACCGCCCGTGATCCCGGGAATCACCTGTCGATCGATGATGCGTTCGCCGTTGAGCACGACGGTGACCGTGCGGCCGACCAGCGTGATCTCGTATGTCTGCCATTCGTTGGCCCGCCGCGCCATGTTCCGCGACGGCGTCAGGAATCCGTACACACCGCCAATCTTGTGGCTCTCCGCTTCACCGCCGAAGTTGTCCTCGATCTGCACTTCGTAGCGGCCCCGCAGGTAGATGCCGCCATTGCTCTTTTCGGCGTAACGGAATTCGGCATGGAGCTTGAAGTCATCAAACTTCTTCTTGGTGATGAGGTTGTTGCCAGGCGTCTCGTTGATGAGCACTCCGTCCTTGACGACCCAGCCGTTGGCGACCTGCGGAAACATCGGCTGCCAGCCAACCAGATCGCGGCCGTTGAACAGTTCGACAGGCTCACCCCACCGCAGGGATTCGTACGGCTGGTCGTTTTCGGGCCGCGCCAGGGAAGGGGCTCGCTGGCCCGTCCAGTGAATCGTGCGGCCCATCTCATCGGTGGTCGTACCGGAGAGTCGACCGTCCTGCAATCGCCCCGTGACGACCACGTCGTCGCTGCGTTTCTCCCACTGGGGCGGTGCGGTGAATCGGATGGCCTGGCTGGCGGAGTCGTATTCGACGCGCGCGATGGGACGCGCGCTGCCGAACTGCCCGACGTACGATCCGACGAGCGTGCTGTAGCCTGACAGCTTGACTTCCAGCCAGGACGGATAACGACCGTCGGCTCCTTCCACGACGAGGTCCCAGCGACCGATCAGGGGGTGGTCGGCGGGAGGATCCGCGGCCCGCAAACGGGATGCCCCCGTCGATATCACGACGGACATCACGAAGGTCAGCAGGGCCGTTGCCACCAGCGACGACGGGGCGGTACGTTGGAGGTTCATGCAGAGGATCCTTGGGGCTGCGGGTGAGAGGGGGAAACGTCGAGTGCTGTTCCTCGCTTCGCGGGCACCTTGCCGAATCCGCGGGGAACCTTCCTGCGGAATCGAGAAACGCCGCGGCGTCCCGAGAATCCGTCGGCGACATTTTGCACATCCGGCGGAGGGACCGCCATAGCCTTCGCCGATTCAATTGCACCCAGCGAGCGGCCAGTCGCAACCAGCGAGGGACTGGGCCGCGTGCAAGCGCGGGTGCACGCAGTGGGCTGGCTAGGGGCGAGCGGGGATACTCGCGTTTCACAGGCAAGGGGCAGGGCGTGGCGAACTACCGTCCGAGCGCGGTTTCTCCGACGCCAGCTTGCGGCGACCGGCACCGCGATACTAGCGTTGGGGCTTCCAGCGACGGGGCCGAGCGAACGCCAGCGATCCCACGGCCAGCAGGCCCAGCGCTGCCGACGACGGCTCCGGTACCGCCGCAACCGCCGTCCGCAAGCCCGCCTCGAAACCGCCATCCGCGAAGGCCGACACGAGGTCGCTGGAGTTGAATCGCAGGTCGCCGTTCCAGTCGCCTTGCGACCAGTCGGCCGCCACGGTCCAGTTGTACTTGCCGGCCTCGAAGACCCGGACGAAGTCCTCGCTGTTGAACTGTCCGTTCAAATCGGCGTCGCCAATCCACGTCTTCTTCAGGTCGCGGACCCAGACGCCGAGGTCGCCCGTGTCTACCTTGGAGTCCTGGTTGAGGTCGTAGGCCTCCGGATTCGCTCCGCCCGCCACCTTCACCTCCAGCATGTTGACGTCCGCAACATCGAGCAGGCCGTTGCTGTTGAAGTCCCCGGCAATCGAAGAAGGCAGCAGCGGTGTCAGCGTGAGCTTGCGGAACTCGACGGGGCCGTGGTCGCCCTGCAGGAAAATGGGGCCTAGGCTGCCTTCGTCACTGTCGATGGCTCCGCCCGTGATCCCGGGAATCACCTGCCGGTCGATGATGCGTTCGCCATTGAACTCCACGGTGACCGTGCGGCCAACCAGCGTGATGTCGTAGGTCTGCCATTCGTTGGCTTGCCGCGCCACGTTTCGCGAAGGGGTCAGGAATCCGTAG
This sequence comes from Pirellulaceae bacterium, assembly GCA_044238045.1. Classification (GTDB taxonomy): domain Bacteria; phylum Planctomycetota; class Planctomycetia; order Pirellulales; family Pirellulaceae; genus CAZUJM01. The sequence continues at coordinate 8,581 of JBIIEC010000268.1, forward strand.
ACGCCGCCGATCTTGAGGCTGTTCGGTTCCTCGCCGAAGTTGTCCGCGATCTGCACCTCGTAGCGTCCACGCAGGTAGATGCCTCCATTGCTGTTTTCCGGGTAGCGGAATTCGGCGTGCAGTTGGAA
>JBIIEC010000644.1:0-2532 GCA_044238045.1 Pirellulaceae bacterium
GACGCCAGCGTTCCGCCGCCGTTTTATCCATGATGGTTTGAGTGGGCCAGGATCGCTCCGCGATCGTCTCGTAGCGCGGTGAACGGCAGCGCAAAGGGTTCCCGGGACGGAGGTCCGTGCGGCCGCGGAGTCGACGCGGAGGAGGAAGCTTCGGCGGGATGCCAAGCGTTCCGGGCCTGCGAACAGCCGGCCCGCTCTTGCTGGTCCCCGCGATGCGTCCGGCAACTTCATTGCCCTCGCGGCGTCGCCGAAAGCAAACGCGATCTGGCGTCGCCGACTTCGAGAGACGCCGCCTCGGTTGCAAGTCGGGCCGGGTAAAGAATCGCTTGAAGAGAGAGTCTCTCGCAACACCGGCCCAAGCGTGCCGGGAAGCTCGTCCAGGCCGGGGAACTCGCGACTACTTGATGCCCGACTGCTGCTTGCCAATCGCCCCGCGCAGGATGCGGCTGGGATCACGGGCCAGTTTGTCGGTGATCACGCGGGCATCCTCCACCACCGGCCGCATGCGGAACGTCAAGTCCTCGATGTTCTCGGCGGCGCTGTTCAGGCGATAGTAGAGATCGGGATTGCTGACCAGCTGGTGAATCGTGCCCTCGCTGCTGTTAAGCGATTCGCCGAACGTCTTCAGTTCCATCAACACGCCATCCAACCGATCGAGGCTCTTCTGCAACGACGCCACGATCTCGTCGCCCTGCTCTCCCAGGGGTTTGGTCAGCCCCTGCAGGAAGATCATGTTCTGCTCCGCTTCCTCCGCCACGCGTCCCAGCCCGGAGATCATGTTGCTGGCGTCTTCGAGCACCTTCGGCACACGTTCCAGGACTTCATTGAGCCGGACCCGCAGCTCCTCGTCGGACACGATCTCCTGAACGGCCGTCATGGTGGTGTCAAAACGGCCGATCGCTCGTTCGGTCTGGCCGAGGATGCGGTTGAACTGGTCCTGGTTGTTCACGACCAGCACATTCAGGTTCCGCGCTACCTCCCCCACCTCCGAACCGGCCGACTCGACGCTCGACAGGGCCACGCGCAGGTCGGTGGACAGGTTCGTGAAGACCGTCATCGCCTCGCCCATCATGGCCAGGGCGTCCTTGGTCACGACGCCCTCCAGATAGGCCCCATCCTCCAGGGCGGTCTTCGCCAGCCCCGACTGTTCGCTGGGGACGAACTCCAGCATCGCGTCACCGAGGAAATTGCCCGTGCTGATCCGGCAGGTCTCGTTCTTGCGTACGTGCCGATTGGCGTCCAGTCGCGCCGTGATCAGCACGCCGTCTTCCTCCAACTGCACGTCCGTCACGCGTCCCACCAGGATTCCACTTTTGCGCACCGGCGTATTCACGGAGACGCCTGGCGCGGAATCAAAATGGATGTAGACCGTCTTCCGGCCTCCCATGCCCTGCGGTAACTCCTCGAAGATCACCACGAGGATGATCCCGATGATGATCGTGGCGGCCACCAGCACCCCGACGCGGAACTGCAGTACCCGTTCTTCCATGCTCCCGTCCCATCCTTGTCCATGGCCCCCTTGTCCCCGCGTTTTGGAGACGTTGGAGACGGCAGGCCTTGCGACCGCCAAGGCGGCCGCTTATCAAGTTCTCCGCCCGCATCCTGCCGGCCGGAGGTCGTTCTGCGAAACCGTTGCTCTGCGAAATCGTTCTCCCGAGTCTCGCGAGGCTCCACGCCTCACGAGGGCTCGCTCTGCTGCTGAAGCTCCAGAAGTCGTTCGCCAGCCTCTCCCTTGATGAACTGCTGGACGCGCGGGTCGCGGCAGCGATCCAGGCCCGACGGCGGGCCATCGAACAGCACCTGGCTCTCCCCCGGTTCCAAGCGGCTGACCGGGTACACCATCACCACTCGGTCCGCCACCTTGCGAGCCGTGTTCATGTCATGCGTGATCACGATGCTGGTCACCCGGGACCGTCGCTGCGTGCGCAGGATCAGTTCATTGATGACGTCGCTCATGATCGGATCCAGTCCCGTCGTCGGCTCGTCATACAGGATGAGTTCGGGATCCATGACCAGCGCCCGCGCCAGCCCGACCCGCTTCCGCATGCCTCCCGACAGCTCCGCCGGGCGTTTGTAGACCACGTTGGCGGGAAGCCCCACATCGGCAAGCGCCTGGTGCACCGTGCGCTGCAGTTGCTCGTCGTCCATCCGTCGATGCTGCCTCAGCGGAAATGCCACGTTCTGGCCGATCGTCAGGCTGTCGAACAGGGCCGCCTGCTGGAACACGAAGCCGAAACGCGTCCGCAGGTCGGTCAACTCACGCTCCGTCATCGTCGCCAGGTCCCGGCCGCGATACAGGATCCGACCGCGCGTGGGACGGATCAGTCCAATAATGTTTTTCAACAGCACCGTCTTGCCGCAACCGCTCTCGCCGATGACCACCACGGTCTGGCCTTCCTCGATGCGCAAGTTGAGGTCGCGCAGCACATGCTGCCGACCGAACTCCACGTTCAGCGCTTCAATCTCCAGGAATGGCGATACCGAGTCACCCATGGTCGCAGCCAAGCCCTCTCCCTTCATACTCCGCGGGGA
>JBIIEC010000645.1:0-2530 GCA_044238045.1 Pirellulaceae bacterium
GAAGACCTGCGTCCGCACCAACTACTCCAATCCGCCCGCCCACGGCGCACAGGTGGTCGAGACGATCCTTGGCGACGAAACGATGCGCCGCTCCTGGGAGACGGAACTCGCCTTCATGCGCGACCGAATCAGCCACATGCGGACATCGTTTGTCGAGACGATGCGCAAGCATGCGCCGCACCACGATTTCAGCTTCCTGCTGCCCCAACTGGGGATGTTCTCCTTCTCGGGGCTCAAGCCCGAACAGGTGGATCGGCTGCGGGACGAGCATGGGATCTACATGGTGCGGACCGGCCGAATCAACGTCGCCGGCATCACCTCGAAGAATATCGACCCGCTGTGCCGGGCCGTGGCCAGCGTGCTCTAAGACGGCCGGCGCCCCGCGGGGCCCGTGCTGCTGCCACGCCGGGATGGACGAGCCTCCCGAATGCCGGGAGGCTGCGATAGTGGACGGCTCGGTCAGACTCGGACGCCTGCGTGGAGTCGCGTCTGCCAGACGGGCGTCATGCCAGACGGCAGCCGTGCTGCTAGCGGCTCTTGCCGCCCTCGTCGTCCCGCGCGGTCGGCGGCAGCTTCTTGGGAACGCCCGCCGACTTGATGTAGCGATCCGAAGCGGCTTCCTGCCGCGAGAAGTGCTCGCGCTTCCGTCGTCGCGCCACCTCCTGCATGTCGGCCACCGTATCCACCTCGTCGACGATCTCCTCGCCAATCAACGCCTCCAGCACGTCCTCCAGCGTGACGATGCCCGTCAGGTCGCCCAGGTCGTCCATCACGCCGAACAGGTGGGTCCGGCGGCGCAGGAACGACTTCAGCAGCACATGCCCCGGCAGGTTTTCCGAGACGAAGAACAGCGGCTTGGCGAGGTCGGCGAGTTGCATGTCGAAGCGGTCGTGGGCGACGCCCGCCAGGATGTCCCGGCTCATCACGAAACCGATCCACATCTCCGGGTCGCGGTGGGAGTAGACGGGAATGCGGGAGTGGACCCAATCCTTGATCTGGTCGAACGCTTCCTTGAGCGTCAGGTTGTCGGGTAGCTTCAGCACCACCGGGCGCGGCGTCATGATCTCCCGCGCCCGCAGGTCGTCCAGTTGCAGCACGTTGCGAACCAGGGCCGCCTCATAGTTCAGGATGCTGCCCTCCTCGGCACTCATCTGCGCCATCTGCGCGACCTCCTCTTCCGGCGCGCTCAGGTACGGCTCGCTGGGCTTCACCACGGCCGTGATGCGTTCGATCAGCCAGATCACGGGAGTCAGGCCGGTCACGATCCAAGACCAGGGCCGAGCCAGCGCCCGCGCCAGTGGCTGGTTGTAGACCACGCCCAGCACCTTCGGCAGGATTTCGGAGAAGAGGAGCACGCCGAGCGTGAAGAGCGTCGAGAAGATCAGCAGCGACTTCTCGCCGAACAGCTCGGTCGCCTGCCAGCCGGCGATGGCGGCACCCATCGTGTTGGCCGCCGTGTTGAAGATCAGGATCGCCGTGATCGGCTGTTCCATGTTCTGCTTGAAACGCGCCAGGATTCGACCCGAGACGCTGCCCGTTTCTTCAAGGCCCCGCACATAGGGTACCCGTACCGCGTAAAACGCCGCTTCGCTCATGGAGCAGAAGGCCGAGAGACCGATCACGATGACGACCGACAGAACGAACAGTTCCATGGCACTCCCGTCGCTTTCCGAACTAGCCACATACCGACCCACTACTATACCGGATTGGTCTGCGCGCCGAGAGCCGAGGAGGGATTGGCTGCCCGCTACCGCCCGGCCCCGGCCCCCTTTCACCGTCTCGACCGGCAGTCCCCGGCTGGATACGGCAGGAACTCGGGCCCCATCCCCGGGGCCCGAAAGGCGACCCCCGGGCTCTGGTTACGCGGGCAACCGCCCTTGGAGTCGAGCAACGCGCCCAGGCCGTGGAGGTCGCTTGGGCGGACGGGCGGCCCGGCAAATCGGGGCCCGCTCCCCGCCTAGGGTGGCCCAGCCCCGCCTAGGGTGGCCCAGCCCCGCCTAGGGTGGCCCAGCCCCGCCTAGGGTGGCCCAGCCCGCGTGGGGTGGCCCAGCCCCGCCTAGGGTGGCCCAGCCCCGCCTAGGGTGGCCCAGCCCGCGTGGGGTGGCCCAGCCCCGCCTAGGGTGGCCCAGCCCGCGTGGGGTCACACGGGGCGCGACGCTATAATGCGGCCGCCTGCAGGCCCTCGTCCTGAACCGTTTCGCGGCCCGCGCAAGATCGCGATCGCCCGGCTCAAACGCTTCCCCTGCTGCTCGTACCCTCCCGGATCAATCGTTCCCTCCAGGATCCACTCCATGCCTCTTCCCATCCGCCTCTCGTCGACTTACCCCGGTGTTCGCTCCGCTGCCTGGCTTCCGCTGCTTCTTCTTGCCTGCCTCGCGATGGCCCCGGCGGCAGACGCCGAGGAAACCCTGCCGCGCGGCCAATGGGTCGCCCTCTTCAACGGCCGGAACCTCGAAGGCTGGACGCCCAAGATTCGCTACTGCGAACTGGGCGACAACTATAAGCAGACGTTCCGCGTTGAGGACGGACT
>JBIIEC010000646.1:0-2528 GCA_044238045.1 Pirellulaceae bacterium
CAGGCTCGCGCAAGGGAAGGATCGCTGGACCGATCCCGTTGTGATCGCCAGCAACCCGATCCATTCGCTGGGGAACCCTGTCATCTGGCAGGCGCCGGATGGTCTGGTCTGGTTTTTCTTTGTGACGCGGTTCGGCGAGACCTGGACCAGTTCGAGGATCGCGGGCAAGATCTCCCGCGACGGCTGCCAGACCTGGTCCGATACCTTCATGGTGACCTTGGACGAAGGAACCATGGTCCGCGGACAGCCGATCCTGCTGTCCAACGGCGACGCCTTGCTGCCGATCTATCGCGAGACAGGCGACGACACCGAACAGACCGGCGCCGACTCGACGTCACAGTTTCTCCGCAAGAAGGCCGGCGAGTGGACATGGAAGCCGAGTGGAGAGATTCGTTCGGATCGTGGCAACCTGCAACCGGCCGTGGTGCAGGTGTCGGACGACCACCTGATCGCCTTCTGTCGTCGGGCAGGTGACTACCTGCCCACGACCCGCGGTTGGATCGTCCGCGGCGACTCCCACGATGGTGGTCACACGTGGTCGCGCGGCGTGGATACGGAGTTCCCGAATCCGAATGCCGCCATCGAACTCATCCGGCTTCGCAACGGCCATCTGCTGCTGGTCTACAACGACAGCATGGTGGATCGCACGCCGTTGACGGCCGCCATTTCGACCGACGGCGGAAAGACGTTTCCCCATCGCCGCAACCTCGCGGAAGGCCCCAACGATTATGGTTACCCCACCGCGATTGAACTGAAGGATGGCACCCTGTGCGTGGCCTACACCTCCGACGAACGCACGGTGGTCAATGTGGCTCGTTTCCCCGAAGCGGCGATTCTCGCTCCTTGAGTCGGTTTTCCTGGGATGTTTTTTGTTGACGCCTTTGGCGCATTCAATTTGACAGCCCGGCAGGAATGCGGTGGGACGCACGCAATTGAAAATGCGCCGCGACGAATTCGCAAGGGAATCATGGGGCCTTAAGTTGACATGTTGGGGCTACACTGAATATGGTGATTTGCCCGCCACTGCGGCTTAGGCCGGAGGTTGGGGTTGGGGCGGATGCGCGGCGTCGAGCTATGGCTGGCAAGATCCCCGTCGGGTTCGTGCCTGTCGGAGTGACGTCGACGCGGGTGAGCGTTCCTTGGTCGGGCTGGCAGGAGGTGGCTTCGGCGTCCCGGCCTGAAGGTTCATGGTGTGTGGGTCCCGTGGGGTCGGGATCCGCGCGCAATGCCCCCAGGGCCCCGGCGCGTCGCGAAAAGATCCACGCCTGCCGGGCGCGGCTTGGCGGCGCTCTGGCTGTCACCCTGAGGTTTTGTTTGCAGCGGCTGGGAGTCGGCAACTGCAGGTGTTGAGTAACCCGAGATTCTAGATTCGTGGAGATGTTTTATGCCCGTTAGCAAGAAGTCTGTGTTGGCTGCGGCCGCACTGTTTGCGTTGAGCTTCAGCAATGCGCAGGCGATCGATGTCCGCTGGGATGGCGGAAATGGTGATTGGACCGAGGATGCCAAGTGGAACAATGGCCAACTCGTGTCGGATATCGTCGGCCGTCGTGACGGCTCGAACGGTTTCAAGGGCACGAGCGGCGAGCAAGAAAACTTCTTCATCAGCTCGGGTGTGGTGAGCTACGATGCCAACGCCGTCGCCTCGGACTTTCGCTTGAAGCAAGGCAGCACGCTGAAGATCTCGAACGGCGCCACCTGGCAGCAGGTGTCGACCAATGACTGGTCGGAGAACCGCTGGACGGAAATGGACGCCAGCCTTTTGTCGGTGGACGGCGGCACCTTTCGCCGCGTCGGAGCGGTGAATGACGAGGGCGGCGGTGCGTTCATCCTCGGCTCGTGGCGCGGTGACGACAACTTCGATCATCCCCTGTCGCTCGACCACTACGAGCAGACGGTGGAAGTGATCAACGGCGGCAAGCTGATCAACGAAGGCCAGCTGTGGTTCGGTGCCTGGGGCGACCTTCCCGCGGGCGGCACGAAGATCACGATGGTCATCAACAATGGCGAAGTGGACCTGAGCGGCGGCGATGTGTCGATCAATCCGGATGAAGTTCCGGCCCAGGGCGACCTGCTGTTCACGAACCACTACCTCGAGCCCGAGAATCAGCCGACGTACGCGATCAATTTCACGGGCCCCGGCAAGATCGTCGTGGACGCGGCCGGTATCGTGAATACCCGCATTGACGAGAACGGCGAGTGGCAGGGTACGGATCCGATCTCGTACCAGACGCTGTGGGACCAGGGCGTGCTGCAGGCCGATGGCAAGAGTGGCAAGACGGGTGCTGCGTTCGCGCAGTACTTCTCGGTCACGGGCAATGTGGGCCAGGATAACTACACCCTGACCCGCAGCGCGACCCCGTCGGTTCCCGGCGACTTCGACAAGGACGGCCAGCTGACGGCGGCCGACATCGACTCGCTCTCGGGCCAGGTCCGCGCCGGCACGAATCCTCCGGCCTATGACCTGAACGCGGACTCCAAGGTGAACGACGACGACCGCCAGGTCTGGATCGTGAACCTGAAGAAGACCT
>JBIIEC010000269.1:0-8623 GCA_044238045.1 Pirellulaceae bacterium
TGCCGCTCGGCAGCACTGCGGCCTTCCAGGGCGTGCAGGGGAAGGCCACCAACCGCTGGGAAGACGGTGTCGCGAACGTCCTGATCCTGCTGGAAGTCGACGACGACCGGGCGGTCCCCTGGACCGCGCCGAACGACTGGGAGTTCAATCCAGCTTCGCCGCTGCAAGGGCTGGGACAGCTGCGTGGCGGCGGCTTCTTCGCCGTCTGGGGCGATGGCAACATGGGCATGGTTCCCGCGGATCTTCCCGTCGACACGGCCAAGGCGATGTTCACTGTCGACGGCGGAGAGAGCTTCGCCGCATCCAGCGTACACCGCATGGCTTCCGCCGACCCGCCCCGAAAGCCGGGCGCCGGGGTTCGTCCCACCACCCCGACATCGGCCGCGTCACCGATCGGATCTACCCCCGCTGCCACCTCCGCAGGGAATGCCGCGACGTACAGCGGAGGCGTCACCAGCGCCGCCAACGACCTGGCCGCCGATGTCGGCGCCCAACTGATGGCCTCGTCGCAAGAAGCCTTTCAAGCCAACGTCTATCGCGACGCCATGTCCTTGGGACTCGCTGCTTACCTGAGCGATCCGGCCCAGGCCGATCGATTCTCCTTCCAGTGGATTCCCGCGCTCCGCCGACCTGCCCCAGCACTCCGCTACGGAGTGGGCCTCAGTTATGCGGGCCAGCGTTACGACGAACTGCAAAAGCAGCTGGTGCTGCCCGCCGATGGTGTCTCCCCCAGCGTTTCGGTCTACGACCAGGTGCTTGGCGATCTCGGCAAAACCATTCTCGATCAGGTGCGCGCCACGACGCCCGTCCTGCCTCCGATCGTTCCCGCCGAAGCGGCTGCCAATCCGACGCGTCTCATCGAAGGCATGCTCGTACCACTGGGCATGGGAACCGCCCAGGAAATGCGCAAAGTCGCCCAGCGTAATTTCGTCGACGTCCTGCTCCTGTTCGATATCGAAGAACGACGCGGCAACCAGACCGGTGTCGAGTCCCAGACCATCTCGCTCACCGTCCTCGATGTCTGGACCGGCCAACCCCTGCTGAAGGGCGACCGTATCAACTACCTGAAGCGGGAACGCTCGCGCAACGAACCGCTGTTCCAGGATCCCGTCGAGAAGGTCGCACGCGAGATGGATGAACTGCTCACCAAACGCCTGCGTCCTGAGCCGATCCCGGTCGAACTTCGCGCGTCCCACGCCGCCAAACGCGTAGCGGTGGTCGTCAAACTCCGCCGCGAAAATCCGCTGCCGATCCTGAGCGAGATCAAGTTCTACCGCGATGCGAACCTGCTGACAGCCAGCCAGTACGTGGAAGCCATCGGCACCGTCACCGGTTCCGAGTCGGCCACCGAACTGGTGGCAGGCACGCCCGCCGAACGGAAGGAAGCCCTCCGGGAATGGCTGCCGCGACCACGAACCTACGCGAAGTCGAACGGCTCGTCGGCAGGTGTGGCCACGGATGAGGATGATTGACGCCGTCGTCGACGAGGCACCCACGCCCTCGTTGATCTCCTGCACGCCGTGCACGATTCTTTCGCGGGGAACTGCGGCTCGTTCCCCCAATGGCCGCTCGGGGAGTCGAACCCCGACGCCTTTCGGCACAAGAACCTAAATCTTGCGTGTCTGCCAATTTCACCAAGCGGCCTGGGATGCGGCGACAGATCGTGCTGCTGGCTGACGCCGCGCGGGATATTATCACGCGCTAAGCCGTCGAAGCCAAGACGGGGCCGCGTCGCAAAGATCGGCTCGCCGCGGCTCTCTGGCCCGTGTAGGTGTGGAGGGACGCCTCGGCGGGTGACGGGGTGCGGACGGGCGCGGACGAGGCGCGGGAAAAAAGTGGCGTCGGGGGGGCGGTTCGGTTATAGTCCGCAACCGGTCCCAGGAGATGCCACCATGCGCCGCCCCTCGCGTTTCGCCACCTGCCTGCTGGCCGTATTGACGGCCACGCCCGCTCATGCCGCCCTCGTTCATCAATGGACCTTCAACGGAAACGCCGTCGACCTGATCGGCTCCGCCCACGGACTGCTGGGAGGCAACGCGACTATCGAGGGCGACCGCCTCTCCCTGGATGGGCTGCCTGGCACGCGCCTGCTGACGCCGCCCCTGGGCACTCCCCTGTCCGCCAAGACCCTCGTCTCCTGGGTCAGCCTCCAGGATGCCAGCTTCTCCAGCAAGGGATCAGCGCTGACCATCCAGAATAACGCCGGCGGTGACATCTTCGACGCGATCGTCTACGGTGAAGTGGCTCCCCAGCGGTGGATGGCCGGAAGCAACTTCTTCCAGCGGACCCAGAATCCGCAGGAGTACGGCTTCGAGGAGACGACGGGCGAACCGGGCGAAGTGATGGTCAGCATCGCCTACGGATCCGATGGCACGATCACCGTCTATCGCGACAGTGAGATCTACGGCAGCTACAAGAAGGGCCTGCAGAAATATTCCGGCAACGCGATGATGCAGATCGGACCTCGGCATGGCAACCACAACGATGTGCTGGCTGGCTTCGTCAATGAAGCCCGGATCTACGACACCGCGTTGACGCTGGAGGAGATCGGGGCGGTCTTCACCTCCGGTCCCGAGACGCTCCCCAATCCCGCGCCGCCGCCTCCCGCACCGCCGAGACTCCTGCATCAATGGACCTTCGATGGCACCCTGGCCGACCAGGCCGGAGCCGCCGACGGCACGCTCTACCGCGGCGCGGAACTCACGCCCGATGGACGCCTTTCGCTCATCGCCGAACAGGGCCAGTATTTCCGCACCGCAAAGATCACGCAGGCGATCTTCGAGAAGACGCTCGTCGCCTGGGGCAGTCTTCGTGACCTGGAAGCGCCGCTCGCCGGCAGCATGCTGACCCTGCAGAACTTCGTCGGCACCGATGTGTTCGATGCGATCGTCTACGGCGAACGAACGCCCGGGCAGTGGATGGCAGGCAGCGAGGGATACAGCCGCACCCCACTCGCCGACAACAATGGCTCGCTGGAGACCGTCACCGAGCCGGGCGAGGTGATGCTGGCCATCAGCTACAACGGGTTGGGCGAGATCACCATCTATCGCGATGGCGTCGAGTACGCCCGCTACACGTCGAACTCCCCGCCCACCTACCTGCCGACGAATACCGATATCCTCATCGGACCGCGGCACTTGGACCTCATGGCGGCGGGAGGGCCGAACAATTTCTTCGACGGCCTCGTCAACGAAGCGCGCGTCTATGCAGGGGTGCTCAGCGCGGACGACATCAAGGCCATTGCCGCGCTGGGGCCCGGCAGCACGGGAGACCTCGACGGCGATGGACGCCTGCTGGCTTCGGATCTCGACCAGTTGAGCGATGCCGTTCGCGGAGTCGATCGTCGCGCGAAACACGACCTGAACGCGGATGGCCAAGTCGACCAAGGTGATCGTGCCTTCTGGGTCGAGACCCTCAAACATTCCTACTTCGGCGACTCCAACCTTGACGGCCAGTTCAACAGCACCGACTTCGTGACGGTCTTCCAGGCGGGCCAGTACGAGGACATTACCGCCAGCAACTCAACGTGGGCCACGGGCGACTGGAACGGCGATCGTGACTTTTCCAGTGCGGACTTCGTGACGGCCTTCCAAGCCGGCGGCTACGAAGCAGGCCCGCGTCCCGCCGGAAAGCCCGTGCAGGTACCGGAGCCCAACCTCGCGAGCTGGATGTTGGCCGCCGGCTGCGTCCTGCGGCGACTCGTGCGACGCCGGGGAAGCTGAACCATGATGCGACTCGCCCGCGCCCTCCAGCGATTCTTCCGCGACCAGCGATCCCCTGGAGCACTGCCCGCGCCGGGCCATCGTCGCAGATCGGTTGCGGCGCGACTTCGCCACCATAACGGCCGACACGGCTGCTCCGTGGAACCCCTCGAGGATCGCAGCCTGCTTGCCGCCAATCCGCTCATCAGCGAATTCCTCGCCGTGAATCGCTCGGGTTTGCAGGATGAAGACGGCGCCTACTCGGACTGGATCGAGCTGCACAACCCGACCGATGCTTCGATCGACCTGCAGGGTTGGTCGGTCACCGATGACCAAGATGTCCCGAAAAAGTGGACCTTCCCGGGCATCACGCTGCCACCGCGAGCTTACCGGGTTGTCTTTGCGTCCGGCAAGGATCGACGCGAACCCACCGGATCGCTGCACACGAACTTTCAGTTGAGTGCCGAGGGCGAGTACCTGGCCCTAGTGTCGCCGCAGGGCGCGGTCGTGCAGGATTTCGGAAAGAGCTATCCGGCGCAGCGAGCGGACATCTCGTATGGCGCCACGGCGGCCATGGTGCGGACGCCGCTGCGCTCAGCGGATGAGGAACTGCGGGCCATCGTGCCCACCGACGACCGCTACGGAAATGCCTGGGTTCGTCCGGATTTTAACGACGACCACTGGCTGCGAGGACCGCGCGGCGTCGGCTACGACCTGGATGGCCTCGATGCCAGCGAAATCGGCATCGACGTGCGGTCCACCCTGTTCGGCCAGAACCCCAGCGCCTTGGTGCGTGTGCCGTTCCAGGTCGATCCAGCACGGCTGGCGTCGCTGGATGAATTGACGATGCCGCTGAAGTACGACGACGGCTTCGCCGCCTGGCTCAACGGACAGCCGCTGACGTCCCGCAACGCGCCGGGAGGCGGTCTCTCTCCGCCTCAGGGACTCGTCGCCTACTACCCGTTTGACGATAGCGTCCAGGATACCGCGGGCCTCTTCACGCAGAACTCGGGAGCGACTGCCAATGATCTGTCACTCGCCAGCGGCACCGCGCCGCGCTGGGTCGCGGGTCGCGTGGGGCAGGCACTCGCCTTGAACGCGCAGGCGAACGACGTGACGCGCCTGACCGCGCCCGCCCAGGCGGACCTCGACCTCGGCGGCCAGTTCACGCTGGAGGCCTGGATCTATCCGACGCAGTTAAACGCCTGGAACCGCTTGCTGCTGGAATGGGATGGATCCGGCAAGAATTCGGTCTTCTTCTCGCTCCGCAACGGCTCGCAGTTGAGCGTCTTCCATGTCGACGCCAAGGGCGTGCAGCAAAATGTCGACAGTCCCCCGGGCACGGTCGGCCTCGGGAGCGACCTGGGCTGGCAGCATGTGGCCGTCGTCGCCGATGGCTCGCAGCTCCGCCTGTACCACAACGGGCGCGACGTCAGTGCGGGGACACGTGGCACCGACCCCGTGCCGACTCCGGTGGCCTATTCCGGCACGACCAAGGCCTTGAATGCCGGCCTGGGGCTGGGCGACGCGGCGGCTGTCGCGAAACCGTCCGACGCCTTCCGAGGGTATCTCGACGAGGTGGCGGTCTGGAAGGTCCCGTTGACCGCCGAGCAGGTCGCGTCGCACTACACGGCCGAGGACGCCGGCTACGGCCTGGCGCGCAAGGAGGGCGCCCAGGGGCTCGCCTGGAACTCCGCCGCGATCCGAGAACGGCCCGAAGACGATGACGGCACCGACAGCGACCTCTTCGACATCACCGCCGCCCGCTCGATGCTCAAGCCCGGCGCCAACCTGCTGGCCATCCAGGGCCTGAACGTCCGCTCCGACGATCGCGACTTCCTCATCGCGCCATTGCTCCAGGCAGGACGATGGGAACTGCAGCCTGACCAGACCGGCTATCTGGAAGCGGCGACGCCCGCTGCGGTCAACGGCATCGCGCTCCAGCAGGTCACCGAAGTCGTCGGCTTCAGCGCCGTGCGAGGCTACTACGACCAGCCCCTGCAACTGCAGCTCACCACAGCCGTTCCCGAGCTGCAGATCCGCTACACACTCGACGGCAGCGTTCCCACCGACAAGAACGGCCTGATCTACTCCGGAGCAATCCGCGTGGACCGCACGTCGACGGTCCGCGCCGCCGCCTTCCGCCCGGGCTTCCGGCCCGGCCCGGTCACCGCGCATACCTACGTCTTCCTGGACCAGGTGCTTACGCAGAAGAACCAGGCGCCTGCCGGCTCGCACTGGGATACGGAGATGGATCCGGAAGTCGTCAACCAGGCGAACCAGACCTACTCCGTGCGCGAAGGCCTTGTCTCGTTGCCCACCCTCTCCATCTCGATGGCCGGTTCCGACCTGTTCGGCCGCGATGGGATCTATACGAATTCGGAGCAGCGCGGCGAGCGCTGGGTGCGCTCGGGGGCGGTGGAGCTGTTTTATCCCAAGGAATACACCGGCTATCGCGTGGGGGAGGGATTCGAGACGACGGCGGGCGTGCGGATCGCCGGCATCTTCAGTCGCCTCACCAGCAACCCGAAACATTCGCTGCGGCTCAGCTTTCGTTCCGAGTTCGGTCCCAGCAAACTGGACTTCCCGCTCTTCGAGGGGTCGCCCGTCACGCGTTTCGACAACCTGGTCGTCCTCAACGGCCACAACCAGTCGTGGGCCACCGGCATCGCCAACGCGCTCTACCTGCGCGACCAGGTCTCGCGCGACCTGCAGGGACTCCAGCCCGACTCGGTGCGGACCCACGGCACCTATGTGAACCTGTACCTGAACGGCCTCTACTGGGGCCAGTACAACCTGACCGAGCGTCCGGACGATTCCTTCGCGTCGGAGAATTTTGGCGGAGAGAAGGAAGACTACGACGTCCTCAAAGGCGTTCGCTTCGGCGAGACCCCGCAAGCGCAGCTGGTGTCGGGCACGCGGGACGCCTGGGCCGCCCTGTTCGCCTTGGCTGCCAAGGACCTCACCGTGCCCGCCAACTACCGGGCCCTGGAGCAGTATGTCGATATCGACCAGCTGATCGACTACAACATCGGCATCCTCTACACCGGCGACCGCGACGGCCCCACGGGCATCGTCGCCGGACAGACGACGCCCAAGAACTTCTACGCCCTCCGCCACCGATCGCCCGACGGCCGCTTCCGGTTCTTCAACTGGGATGCCGAATTCACGTTCGAGGAACTGGCCACCGACGTCAGCGAACGACGGGGGAGCGAGAATCCGGGGCTGCTGCATGCGCGGCTGCGAACCAACGCCGAGTATCGCCTGCGATTCGCCGATCGCGTTCAGAAGTGGTTCTTCGAGGCTGCGAGGCTCTCGCCAACCAAGGTCACTGAACAGTTCCGCGCGCGGGCCCAGCAGATCGACCGGTCGATTGTTGCCGAGTCGGCGCGCTGGGGCGACTCCAAGCAGTCGCGTCCGTTCACGCGGGACGTCGACTGGACGCGGGAACTGGACCGAGTGCTCACGCGGATCGTACCGGGGCGTTCCGACCTGGTCGTGCAACAGTTTCGCGCCGACGGACTGTTTCCCGACGTTATCGCACCGCAGTACCAGGTCCAGGGCAAACCCCTCCATGAGGGCGAACTGCCCTACGATGAAGCCATCGGCATCTCCGCGCCAACAGGCTCGATCTACTATACGCTCGATGGAACCGACCCGAGAGCGTCGGACGAGGCCGTCGCCTCGGTGGCGCCCGGCGCGCTGCTCTACACGCAGCCGATACGGCTGCTGCGCAGCGTGCAGATCAAGGCCCGAGTCCTCAGTGACGGGATCTGGTCACCGCTCAGCGAAGCCAACTTCAACGTCGCCGTTCCCGGGCTACAGGTCACGGAGATCATGTACCATCCGCAGCCACCGGGGGAAGGCACGCCCTTTACCTCCAACGACTTTGAATTCCTCGAACTGGCCAACCTGGGAAGCCATCCGATCCACCTGAAGACGCTCGCGTTCCGGAACGGCATCGAGTTCGACTTCCAGTCCAGCACGATCGCGTCGCTTGGGCCCGGCGAGTACCTGGTGCTCGCCAGCGATCGCGCCGCGTACCTGGCACGCTACGGCAGTGACACACGGTTGGCAGGAGAATACACCGGACAGCTATCCAACGGTGGCGATCGCCTTGGACTGTTCGACCGCTGGGGCGATGCCATTCGCGACTTCCGTTACGCCGACGACTGGTATCCCGAGACCGATGGCGTTGGCTATTCGCTGACGCGGGTTCGGCCCGCAAACGCGACCGACGACCTGGGCCTCGCGGGCAGTTGGCGTCCGAGCGTCCTGCCGGGCGGATCGCCGGCAGCCGCCGACCCGATTCCCGGCGACTGGGACGGCGACGGACGCCTGCTGGCCATCGACGTCGACCTGCTGTCGGGCCGCGTACGGGCCGCCCGTTATGAAGCCGCCTACGATGTCAACCGCGATCGACGGCTGAACGAGGCGGACCATCGCCACTGGGTCACTGCGCTGGCCATGGTCTCCTACGGCGATGCCAACCTCGACGGCCGCTTCGATTCCCGCGACCTCGTGCAGATCTTCCAGCAAGGCGAGTACGAAGACCTGCTGCCGCTCAACTCGGGCTGGGCAGCCGGCGACTGGGACGGCGACGGCGACTTCACCACCCGCGACCTGGTGCGAGCCTTCCAGGACGGCGGCTACCGGGCCGAATAGCCGAAAAACGCCGGCAGCCCTCGGCCTCCCGTGGCGGGATTGCCAAGCTTGTTTCACCCGGCCGCGCGTGATACGTTGTGACGACGCTGGCGGGGTCCGGCCAGCCCGCGTGACACCTCCAGTGCGTCCGGCGACGCGATCGCGCGGCGATCGTGTCCGGAACGCAGACCGTCGCTGGATGGGAACTGGCTCGACACGCCCGTTCAACCGCCTTCCTCAACCTGCCTTCTTCTTATCTTCCCTCCCTCCGAAAGGCT
>JBIIEC010000013.1:0-29659 GCA_044238045.1 Pirellulaceae bacterium
CCGTCCGCACGCTGCCGGTCAACGGGGAGTCAGTTGGGGGTTGACGATCCAGAGCGGCCTGCCGTGGACGGCGACCGCCTGCAGCGTGCGGACGGAGTGGCTCCAGAAGTTATACGCAAACTCATCGGAGTAGCTGGCAATGTGCGGCGTCGCGACCAGGTTGGGCAGGGTGAGCAGCGGGTGGCCTGGCGGCAGGGGTTCCGTCTCGAAGACATCGAGTCCGGCCGCGGCGATCCAGCCTTCGGACAGTGCCCGATGAAGGGCGTTCTCCTCCACGAGGGGACCACGCGAGGTGTTTACCAGCACGGCCGTCTGTTTCATGCGCCGCAGCTGCGGCTCGCCGATCAGATGCCGCGTCGATTCCAGCAGCGGCGCGTGGATCGACAGGTAGTCGGTGCGTTCGAGGAGTTCCTCGAGTTCCACTTTCTCCACCTGCTCGTCCCGCATGGTGGCGGCGTCGACGCCGGGGTCGAAGGCGAGCACGCGCAGCTCCAGGCCGCGCGTCTTGGCGGCGACCTGCTGGGCGATGCGACCAAAGCCGACCAGCCCCAGCACGCGCCCCTGGAAACTCCAGTTCGGCCACGCGCGGTCGCGATCCCAGATGCCTTGCCGCACAAGCCGATCCTGCGCGACGATCTGGCGGGTCACGGCGAACAGCAGGCCGATAGCATGCTCGGCCACCGCATGCGTCGTGGCTTCGGGCGTGTTCGCGACATAGATGCCCAGCCGCGTGGCTTCGGCCACCGGCATGTTGTCCGTGCCCGTCCCGGTGCGCAGCAGCACGCGGCACCGTGGCAGTTGGCTCAATGCCTCGGCACGCACGACCTTCGCGCCGCCCATCACCCAGACCACTTCCGCGTCCTCGCAAGCGGTGGGCACTTCCGACGGTTCGTCGCACAGTTGACTGGTGAAGGCGATGCCGGAGGCGGCCAGCTGGGTCGGTACCCATTCGGGCATCGCCAAGTCGCTGGCGGCGAGGATCACGCGCAGTGGACGGGACATAGGGGGGCTCCTGAGTGTGGGTTCTTCCCAGAGCGAAGCGGTGACTACCAGGTGTGCCAGAGTACGATCAGGCTGATGCCGAGAAAGAACGTCGCGCAGCAGGCCAGTCCCAGCTGCATGGGCCAGCCGGGCCGTACCTCCGCGGGCAGCAGGCGCCGGTTGATGGCCAGGGTGTGCAGCGAGACCAGTCCGACGGCCACGTTTCCGATGGCTCCGGAAATGGTCACGATGAACAGCGGCGTGAAGTGCGTGAGCACATAAAGACCCCAGGAGGCGTAGGCCGCGAGGATGGTGTAGTAGACATATTTTACGCGATCGGGCGACAGACGCTGCAGGCGGCGGCTGGTGACCCAGGCGATGTCGGTCCAGCGGCGCGAAATGCCGTCGCCCGTCATGACCTGCGCGGGAAAAACGATCAGGAAACCAACCAGCAGGGTAACGATCCACCAGCCCTGTCCGAACTGCGGATAGCGATGCGCCATGCCGTCGGCCATCATGGCGCTGATCCGGTTACCCGTGATGGGCGCGTGCCGCACGAATTCAAGGGACAGCATGCAGGGCAGGGCCATGCCGGCGATGGAGCAGAACATCCAGACACACAACTGGTCGCGCGTCGCCCAACGCAGCCATCCACGCCAGCGTGGCAGGCTTTCTGGAGTGGGCTCGAAGGCCGCGCCGACATGCGAGAGCTTGATGGTGGACCCGCCGACGGCGCTGGGGATGGCTCCGACCAGCGATCCCATCCCCCAACCTTTGTCGCGGGCGAAGTTAGAGAAGAGCGTGTTCGCGAATCCGCCGGCACCGGCGTACGACGCGAAGGCGGCGAGGATCATCCAGTCCAGCGCGGGAAGTTCCCCGTAGCGGAACCAGTAGGCGAACAGGTTGACGTCCTCGTTGCCCAGATGTTCCAGCAGGTTGCGGCAACGTCGCGCCACGGGATCGGGCATCGACGCGAGGTCGCCGTAGGTCTTGGACACACCGCCCGACTCCTCCACCGTGGCCTGCTCGAACTGCCACCGCCCGGTCACTTCGTCCACCGTCCCGAGGAGGATGACGCGACTCTCAGGACGCCGCGACTCGACGTAAAAACCTCCCGGGCGGGCGTGCGACTGCGCAACCTGCGCCAGCTCGAGGCGTACGCCCCGCAGCGCCTTGGGCACCTTCACTTCGATGTCATAGTCCACGGTCCGTTTCCCCTCGGTGACTGCGAAGCCGACGATCTCCGGTTTGCCGTCGACGAACGAGCCCCGGACTTTGCACCGCCGCGCGCCGAGGTCGCGGCTGGCCCAGAAGTGCCGGCCGACGACCAGGGTATCGGGGCGGATCGGTACCTGCCCGAAACGAACAAGGCCATGCGCAACGTCGGTCCAGTGATGGCGCGCCACCATGAAGCAGCTGACGACGAGCAGAAAGCTCAGCACGACCGCCAGTTTGACGGCCATCATTCGTTCCAGCATGCGGTAGATCGCGCCGCCGAAGACGAGCGGCACCAGCGACAGCAGGAAGACGCCGATCGACAGGCCACGCACGAGGCTCGTTTCGCTTACGGCCTGCCCGGCGATCTGCACCGTCCCGTCCCCGGGCAGACGCCCCAGGAACGCCGCCGCCAGCGGCACGGCCGCCGCGCCCGCATTCATGGGCCAGGCCACCGCGAAGTCGAAGGCGAGATACAACGGCACCCACAACCAAGGCCCGGGGGCGGTTCGCATGAATCCCACATGGATCGGTTCGCCGCAGTACATCGCGTAGCGCATGACTTCGATGTTCAGGAACACCTGGGCGATGATGCTGAGCGTGGCAAGCCAGAGGATGGTGGATCCGTACTGCGCACTGACGGCCGGACCCAACAGCCATTCGCCGGTGCCGACGGCCGTGCCCGCGAGCAGCAGGCCGGGACCCAGCAGCACCAGCCAACTCCGCACGTCGATCCGCGGCGCGGCAGGCAGCTCCCCGTGATTCCAGGGGCCCGGCAGTTTCCCCGGCAATTCGGTCGCCTGTTCCTGGCACTGCTCCCTCGGGTGTGACACTCTGTGGTCCTTCCTCTGCCGAACCGCCCCGCGTCGCCACCTTGGATGGCTCGTTCCGGACGCGGCGTGACCACCCAAAACCGGCGTTAGTCGGTCTCCCCGGAGGGGCTGCCGCAGCGGCGGGTTCGGATTGTAGCAGCCCGGAGCGTCCCGTACATCCGGGGGGTGCGAACGCGGTTCCGCACGCTAAAAAAGGCGTTCGCTCGTCTGTGGAAGGCTGGACTCAAAAGGGGGGTGGTGTGGTTGTGCGCGACGGCGATCGCGCCTATCCTCGCTGTCGGCGTCCGGGTCGCTCAACTGCGCAGGCCCGGCCCGCTGCCTACCGTTCGCCGCCGCGCAACGGCGTTTGTCGCCGCAGGGCGGTTCTCCCTCGAATCAGGAAAGACAACCATGGCCCAAGTGTTGATGCCCATCGGCGACGCCACGGAAGTGATGGATACGCTGTATCCGTTCTTTCGCCTGCCGGAAGACGGGTTCGAAGTCGTCGTCGCCGGACCCGAAGCGAGGCTCTATCACGGCGTGCTGCACGAGATCCCGCCGAACGAGAACATCCCTTGGGACATCACCCGGGAACTGCCAGCCTACCATGTGCGGGCGACGGTGGCCTTCCGCGATGTGCGGCCCGAGGACTACGTGGGGCTGTTCTTGAGCGGCGGTCGGGCGCCGGAATACTTGCGTTACGACCAGGACCTGCTTCGCATCACGCGGCACTTTTTCGAGGCGAACAAGCCCATCTGCATCGTCTGCCACGGTGTCGAAATCGCCGCGGCCGCGGGAGTGTTGCAGGGCCGCACGATGACGACCGTGGCCAAGTGCGCGCTGGACATCACGCAGTTCGGCGGCCACTACGGTGACTGCGACACCATGGTCGATGGCAATCTGGTTTCCGGACGGACGTGGCACAACAACACGCCGATGTTCCGCGAATTCCTCAAACTGCTGAAGGCCGCTTGTCCGAATCCTTAGGCACGAAACGTCTAGCGAGGCAGCTCCAGCAGCACGCGGAAGCCCAGGTCGACGTGTCGGCTGTCGGGAGTGTCGCCGGGGCGGTAGGCGGAGCGGCATTCGTTGGGCAGGTGGCACCAGCCGCCGCCGCGAATGCTGCGTCGTGCGTCGGCGGCGACCTGGGCAGGGACGGAGTTGGCCGCCGCCAGCGGTAAGCCCGCGGGAGTGTCGCACCATTCCCAGCAGTTGCCGTGCATGTCGTAGAAGCCCCACGGGTTCGCCCGCTTCAAGCCCACTTCATGCGTCCACGGCTCTTCGTGCGCGTTGCCCTCGCGCACGTCGCGTCCCCACCAGCCGAATTCGCCCAGGCGTTCGGCCGCATCGCCGAACGAGAAACGCGTGGTCGTTCCCGCGCGGCAAGCGTATTCCCACTCGGCTTCCGTCGGTAGTCGATAGCGGAGTCCCTCGCGTTCCGAGAGCCGTCGGCAGAACTCGCGTGCGTCGTCCCAGGAGACGAACGTCGCCGCATGACGGGCACCTTCATGCTCACGCTCCTGGTTCTTCCAGGGAGTCGTCTCCATGACGGCCTGCCATTCGGCTTGGGTGACTTCATGCCGTCCGAGATAGAAACCGGGGGTCAGCCGCACGCGGACCTGGGGTTTCTCGTCGGGGCGCGCCGTCGCGTCGTTGTCCGGGCTGCCCATGAGGAACTCGCCCGGCGCGCAATAGACCAGCGACATGCCCAGGCTGTTGCGACAGGAAGCGGGCGGCGCGGCGGGCTGGATGGATTTCGAAGAAGGTTCGGTGGCCGCCGGAAGCTCCCAGCGCGCGGTGGCCATGCGCGACTGTCCGAAGGCGTCTTCGTACGCATAGGCGGTGACCAGCGGTCCGCCGGCAAGTTGCACGGTCGACGCCGCCTGCAGCGCGGGTGCGACGCCAGGCACCTCGGGCTGGTGCAAGGCTATTCGGTCCGGCGCCTCCGCAAGTCGCACCACGTTCGTCCCGCGGACCTCGCGCGGACCGCCCGCCAGCCAGATGGCTTCCAGTTGCGACCCCGCCGCGCCGGAGGCCGCGGGACGCAGGACGGTGACGAGCAAGCCGCCGGCCGCGAGCCGCACGGCCGATAGCGACCGATCGTTGCCCGTCACCATCTCGTAGGGGCCGTCGAGCCAGCCGGCGGTGCGCGCCGCGCCGCTAGCTGCGTCCAGTTCCCCCTCCCGCAATCCCCAGGTCTTGCCGCCATCGTTCGACCGATAGACCGTGAAGGATGTTGTCGTGTCGGCCGCCGTGTTGGCCGGGGGTGCTGCGCTAACTGCGGCCGCCATCGCCTGGCCAGATGCCCCGGCACTAGGCTCGACGGTGAGCGTGATCGCGCCGTCGTCCTCCAAGTGCAAATGCGGCCTGCGTCCGGGAAAAGGCAAGGGTTCCCGCAGGCTCCACCGCCGCCCTTCGTCGCGCGATCGGCAGAGCCAGAGATCGGTGCGAGAACCGGCGGGTCCGCCGCTGGGCATGCTCGGATTGGTCGGCTCGTTGTCGTAGGTGTGTTCGAAGACCAGTAGCAGTTCGCCGTCGCGCGTCGCCGCCAGCGTCGGATGCTCATCGCCCGCGACGCCTGCTGTGGCACGATTCACGGGCAGCGACGCCGGCAACTTGGACGGGTTCAGCACCTGCAGGAGTGACGCGGCCGGATAAGCTCGGGCAAGTCGCTCGTTCTCCGACTCAGGCCAAGCCTGCTCCGCGGCCAGGTATTCGCGCAACGCTGCGGGGCGATGGAGCCTCGACAGAACTTCGCGCTGCACCAGTGACCCGCCCATGTCATAACCGTAGTAGGCGTGCCACTGCAGCGGCGCGTTGGCCAGATGCAGGTGGAAGTACCAGTTGTAGGTGCTCAGGCCGTCCGCGCCCTCCGCGTAGGCCTGCAGTCCGATCTGGCAGAAGCCGTCCTTGTACTCGCGAATCAGCCCCGTCTTCGACAGGTCGACCGGTCCCCGGTTTTGGACCTCGCCTGAGTCGTTCAGCCAAGTGGGACGCGGAAACAGCGTGGGATAGACGCCCACGTTGCGATCCTTCGCGAGGTCCACGAATTCGCGAATGCGCGGCAGGCCCGGCCAGTCGGGCCAGAATAGACTGGGGCTCACGTAGTCCACCAGCGACTCGTCCACCCAGGTGCGCACGTCGAGGCCCAGTTCCTTGCATGACTGTTCGATGTTGCGCCTTCCGCCATCGCCACCCGCATACCGGGCCACCGACTCGGGCGTATCCAGCGAGGGTCCCACGCGGACGCCCAACAGCAGGCGCGGGCGACCCTTGCGACGCGCCACCTCATCCAGCATCTGCCGCGTCTCGCGCACCATTCGCGTCAGGATGACGTGGTTTTCCAGCGGATCGGAGATCATGTGGCACCAGCGGCGGAAGTCGAATTCCAAACCGTCGATATCGTAGTTCTCGGCGACCTCACGGAAGATCGCCAGGCGATGCTGGTAGACGACCGGATGCTTGGGGTCGAGGCAGTAGGCGCCCGGAATGACTAGGTCACGATGCTCGCGACCGAAATCCTGGATCTCCAGCGTCCGCGCGTAAAAGTCCTCGGCGTTCATCCGGTAGCTGGCCACGATCGGCACGCCGCGCGCGCGGCAGGCGTCGATGGTCACCTGCAGCGGGTCGGTTCCCGCCGCCAGCATCTTGTTCATCGCCACCGACTGGTGATCGCCCACATACTTGCTCCAAGACGTCGCCTCCCGACTGCGATAGATCACCGGATCCGGATTCCCCACGTTCTGCGCGAGGATGCCCGGCAGTGAGGCCACGATCTCATCGACGCAGCGGCGATAGTCGGCGACGACCTGGGCGTTCGTCTTGCCAGGGTCCATCGCATAGAGAATGTTATTGGCGTCGTTGTTGAAGATGGTGCCCAGCCGCCGGTTGTCGCGCGGCTGCTCCCCAGCCTCCGCACGCGACGCGCGGGGCATGCCGGGGAGCACCAGCAACAGGAAGGCAATCGTAGGGGGCAGTAAGTGAAGGCGCCGGCGGCTGGCGAACGAAGCCATGGCGATGGCGAACTGCTGAAACGGACGTGAAAACTGCTGCAGGAGAGAACGCATGGGCCGTGGTCCGCGATGGAAGAAGGGTGGGAGCAAACGAAAGGTTGGCGAGGCATGCCGATCTCGCGTACGCGTTTTTTTCGTGGCGAGACGCCGCGGGGGAGACCCTCCTGGGGATGCGGCTGTTGTATAAAGGGGGGGGTAAGCGGAGGGTAGTCGATGCGGAAACCGATTGTCAATCGGAGGCAGCGACGCGTCGCGAGCCCCGTGGGTCCGCGATGGTCCGAGTGGGCGGGCAAGGGTTGGGCCCAACGCGTCCAGCGGA
Organism: Pirellulaceae bacterium; assembly: GCA_044238045.1. Classification (GTDB taxonomy): domain Bacteria; phylum Planctomycetota; class Planctomycetia; order Pirellulales; family Pirellulaceae; genus CAZUJM01. The sequence continues at coordinate 7,341 of JBIIEC010000013.1, forward strand.
TACGGGGGTTGCTTCACCCGTGTTTGCACGCGTGTTTGCACGCGTCTTTCGAACAGTCGGGCGCTCCGACCTGCAGGCATTGAGATAAACGAACGGAAGGAGGCCTTGGTGGGAATCTGGCGATGGAATGACTGGATCGCTGCGGTACCGGAGTCATACCAGGTCACGCTCGGTGAGGGGGAGACGCCGCTGGTGCGTTCCCGGCGGCTCGGGCCTTCCTCGGGGCTGAGGAACCTGTACTTCAAGCTCGAGCATGCCAATCCTTCGGGATCGTACAAGGATCGTTTCGCGGCTGCGGCCATCGCGCACATGCGCTGGCGGAATCAGGATCGCTGCATCGCGACCAGCAGTGGCAACACGGGAGCGGCGCTGGCGGCCTACTGTGCGGCGGCCGGGATCGCCTGCCGCATTGCGATTGTCGAGACCGCGCCGCTTGGAAAGCTCAAGCAGATGCTCGCGTACGGCGCGGAACTGGTCCGCGTCCGTCGCTTCGGCGTCGATCCCGCGCTGACGGATCGCGTTTTCCAGCGCCTGCAGCTTTGCGGCGCACAGCCCGGGGCGGCGCTGCAGATCAGCGCCTTCCACTACAGCGCGGCAGGCATGTCGGGCGTGCAGACGATCAGCTACGAGCTGGCCGAGCAGCTGCAGTCCGAGGTGGACCATGTGTTCTGTCCGGCGGGCGGAGGTGGTCTGTGCCTGGCAGTGGCACGCGGGTTCCAGCGGCTGGCGGAGGCAGGCCAGCCCGTGCGCGCGGGCCGTGTCGAGTGCGTGCAGCCTTGGGGCAACGATACCATCGCCGGACCGCTTCGCGATGGACGAGCGGAAGCGCGCGCCGTGCAGAGCACGACCAAGATCAGCGGACTGCAAGTGGCCAATGTGATCGACGGCCATGAGGTGCTGAAAGCCTGCCGCGCGTCGGGCGGCACGGGGCATCGCGTGGATGACGACTGGGTCTGGGAGGTCCAGCAACGGCTGGCGCGCGAGGAGGGGATCTTCGCCGAACCAGCGGGTGCCGTCGCAGTAGCCGGCGCGCTTCAGGCAGCCCGACTTGGGGAGCTGCGTCCCGACGCGCGCGTCGTCTGTCTGGTGACCGGCAGCGGTTTTAAGGATGAAGCCGCCTTGGAACGGATGGTTGCCCAGCAGGAGTGTCCGGTAGTCGATGAGGGGTGGCTGGAGAGCTGGTGATCGGTGGGCCGTGGCCCGCAGGAGCTCGACGCTTCGCATCACTCGGCCGGTTGTTCTTCGGCTTCTGCTTCCGACGCGTCGAGAGCATCCAGTGCCTGCACGAGCGGTCGATAGACGCTGGCGTTGAGCTGGGCGATCAGGCCGCGGTCGCTGCTGCTGCGGGCGACGGCCGCCATGGCGTTCAGCGCGCTGGTCGCCGCGTCGATGGCCGTTTCCAGCTGCGCGATCTGTTCATCGGGCTCGTTCTGTGCGCGGGCCACGCCCGCCTTGCGGATCGCCTCCAGGCAGTTCAGCCACTCGTATCCGAACTCCGCGCGCCGTGCCAAGTACAGGGTCAGTGAGCGGGAGCCTTCGCGGGTCCGCGTGTTGGCGCGGTACATCTCATTCATGGCCTCCAGATAGTCGTTCCGGGCCTCGGCCCACCACGCTGGGGCTTCTTCACCGATCGACATCTGCCGCGCCACGAAGTCCTCTGCGGGCATGCCAAGCGAACGGTCGCGGCGAGCGATCTGTTCCGACGACTGTTCCAGATGCTCCAGGGCCTTCTCAACCCGCGCGGCCACGCCGTCACCGCAGACGGGCGTGACCAGTGCTTCGATGGCGCTGCTGACGCCGCAAGGACCTTCGTACGCGCTGCGCCCCAGCAGGTAGGCGGCCACATCCTGTTCGCCGATCATCCACGCCTTCGCGACCACGCCACTTTTCGCGCGCCCACGCAGCCCCGCGAGGCTGGGTTCGAGCAGTCCATGGCAGGTTTGCGGGAACACGCCGAGCTGGTCGTCCGAGAGTCGGAGCGTCAACCAGACAGGCGAAGCGGCGGTGAGTTTCTCGAGCGGCTTCATCGACTCGGCGTCTGCAGCCTCGCCCGACCACTGCCACGGTATCATGCCGGACGCGACGACGTTTGGCGCGCGCGTCGGCGAATCGTTCGCGGGAACGACTCCGGCCGATTGCTCCCACTCCAACGCGACATTGGGCGTTTCCGCCCCCGTCGGCGCCAGCAATGAGGTGGAAGCCAGCAGTTCGGAGAGGAAACTCGTCGCCGTCGCGTTCGTCCAGTCGAGTTCCGCGTTCAATCGCAGTTGCAGCGAATCGATCGCGGGGTAGGTTGCCAGTGTTGCACGGAGCCGCGCGACGGCAAGGTCGCGTAACGCTGCGGACTGATCGCGGCGCGATAGGTCGGGCAGCCAAGTCAGGCGGTGGGGATCGCGCTTGCTGGGTCTCAGCGACGCAACGCCCGCGAACTCGGGCGGGAGCTCTGCCACGCCGATCGAGAGCCCCACGGTCATGCCGTGTTCGTGCGCCGCGTCGATCAGGTCGCGCAGCAGCGACTGGGCTGCCGCAGTGCGCTCCGCATACGAGGCCTCGGCCGGGATCTCTGGATTCTGGAAGATGGTCGCGCCGGCGAAGGCCGCGCGTCCCGCCGTGTCGCCGTCGACCGGATAGCGCTGTCCATGCCACAGCAGTCCCGTCTGGCTGGTGATGCCCGCGTGGGTGAACGTGCAGAAGGGTTGCCAGCACTGAAGCGTGAAGACGATGTGGTTGTACTTCTGCCGAGCCAGTTGGCGAATCAGCCTGCGCTGTTCGTCCCGGCCGGCGCTTTCGCGACCGTATGGCAGCGGGGTGAGTGCGTCCCAGGCGCGCGTGGTGATCGAGGGTTCGCGCGTCTCGTCCCAGCCGGCCAGGGTGAAGTCCGGGGGAGCGATCGGGTCGAGGTCGCCATGCAGCAGGGAGCGAACGCCCAGCCGATGCGCGTATTCGTGGACGGCCCAGTAGCTGGCGACTGGGGATCCTCCGCCGAGCAGCAAACGCGTGGAATTGCCCTCGCCGACGGAACGCAGGCAGATACCCTGGGGGCTGAGTCGCGGCCATTGCGGCGTCCAGGGCTTCATGGCCGCGTTGGTCTGCGGAGATCCCACATAGATGGTCGGCGGATCCTCGTTCGCGTCCCGCGGTGGCTCCGTCGGTGACGCGTCCTTTTCCGCCGCGGCCACTACTGTTACCTGGGCGTCGTACACGCGACGCAGGATATCGACGAGATCCTCGGTGGCCCGACGTTCGAGCGGCGGGGCTGCGTCTCCGTGGATCACGCGAACCCGGGGACCGGCGCCCAGGCAGGGTGTGCAGCAGAGCCAGCTGAACAGAATGATCACCAGGCAACGCGACATGGTCAGTCCTTTCGCGGCGCATCGGTGGCGCCAGGGGACGCGTCGGTGGAGCCGTCTGGCAGGCCGAAGCAGAACAAGGACTGCCGACCGCGAATGAACAGGCGGCCGTCAGCGATCGCGGGCGACGCGAGGCAGACTTCGCCGATATCGTTCTTGGCCAGCACCTTCAGTTCGGCTCCCTGAGCCAGCACGACGATGAAACCGTTTTCGCCAGGGACATAGATCTTGCCATCGCCGGCGACGGGCGAGCCGAAGTAGTCGCCCGGGTTGCGTATGCGCTTCAGCTCCCAATGGGTCTGGCCGCTGGCGGCGTCGAAGCTGCTGGAAAGGCCGCCTTTCTTGACGACGAACAGCTGCTGGCCGACCACGATCGGTGAGGACAGGTTGGAGGGTGAGCGATTCTTGAGGTTCCAGAGGACATGCGAGCGGGTCACGTCGCCTTCACCGCCACCGCGCACCGCCTGGATCGTCGAGCCGCCTCCGACCAGATTCGCGGGCGATTGAAAGGCCGTGTCGAGTTCCGCTTCCTGCAGGATTCCGTCGGCGTTCTTGTCCGACTGGTCGAACCGCGTCTGGAATTCGACCGGGACCTCCGGACGCGCGAGCGTCCCGTCCTGGTCGGTGTCGAGCCATTCGAGCAACGCGAACTTCAGCGTGCGCGTCTCGTCTCCGTAACTCTGCACGGAAACGTAGATGACATCGTCCTTCACGACAGGCGAGGTCATGATGGTGCGCACCAGCGTGTTGCAGGTCCAGCGGAGCTTGCCGGATTGCGGATCGTAGGCCTGGAGCCTGCCGCTGCCAGCGATGACGAGATCGGTGCGTCCGTTGGCGTTGCAGAGGACCGGCACGGCGTAGCCGGCCAGCATTTCCGAGCGGTCGATCTTCCAGCGAATGGAGCCATCGCGCGCGTCGACGGCGAAGAGCGTGGGCGCTAGGTCGTCGTCTTGATTGAAGAAGACGAGACCGTCATGCACAATCGGCGACGCGGCGGCACCCCAGTCCATCAGGTAGGCTGGCGTCGGCAACGGGCGTTGCCAGAGTTTCTCGCCGCTGGCCGCGTCGAGCGCGAGGAGCCCCAAGGTGCTGAAGTGGACATAGACGCGCTGGCCGTCGCAAGCAGGAGTGGAAGAGGCGTGGCTGTTCGGAGGCGTGATGCGCGGCAGCGGTCCCGTCGGGTACTCCTGTTTCCACAGTGGCCGTCCGGTCGTCGCGTCGAAGGCGAAGACGCCCAGCGTCTGCTCGCCCGTCATGGCGGTTGTGTAGACGCGTCCATTCACGACGATCGGGCAGGCAACTCCATCGCCGAGTGTCGCCGCCCAGAGGCGATTCTTCTCCGACGAGAACTCCGTGGGCAGCCGTCGGTCGGACAGGGAGACTCCCGACGCATTGGGGCCGCGGAACTGCGGCCAGTCCTCGGCCTTCGCAATGCCGAAGGGCTCCATGAGCAGCAGGACGAACAGGGCGCGAAGAAGGCCGTGAAGCCGGGGCACGCATCCGGTGAAAGTGCCTGCGATCATGGGGACCTCGCGGGAGTCAGGAGGAGGGGAACCGCGTGGGGTGGGGCAGGCATGATCCTACCATGCCGTCCAGCCCCCATCCACAAGCAGGTTCTGCCCGGTGATGTAGCTGCCGGCATCGCTGGCCAACAGCAGCAGCGGGCCTTTCAGTTCATGGGGCAGACCCATCCGTCGCAGGGGGCTTTTGGTCTTGAGACGCTCCACCATCGCGGTCGGCGCTTTTTCGGAGGGAAACGGGCCGGGGCTGAGGCAGTTGACACGCACGCGGTCACCGGCCCAGTAGACGGCCAGGTGGCGTGTCAGATGCACAATGCCGCCCTTCAAGGTGTGGTACTGCACGGGGCTGGCAGGGCAGATGCCTTCGTAGGCGTCCGGGTACGAGCCCACGACTCCATACATCGATCCAATGAGAATGACCGATCCGGGAGCGTCACGCTGGACGACATGGTCGCGCAGACGCCGGGCGAGGATAAAGTAGGCGGCCGCGTTGCGCAGGTCCTGGCTGAACTCGTCCATCGTCACATTCGTGAGGTCGACCGCGTGGCCCTGCTGGCCGTTGTTGACCAGGATGTCGACCTGGCCGGCCTGCTCCACGGCCGCGTCGAATCCCGCGTGCAGCGACGCCTCCTCCAACTGGTTCAACTCCACGCCCTGGTGCGTCTGCCCGAAGGGCGATGGTAAGGCGGCCGCCACATCCCGGGCCGTGCCCGCTTGGCGGCTTCCCACCACGACGGTCGCGCCCGCCTCGGCCAGCGCCCGCGACAGCGGGCCGCCCAGATAGCCCGATCCGCCCGTGATCAGAGCTACCCGGCCGCGCAGGTCGAAAAGCTGTTCGCAACGGGGTTCGGCTGCCGTTGTCGATTCGAGTTTCGAGTGGGAGTTCATCAGTTCGGTTCCTCGGGATGGATGGGGCTTCGCCAGTGGGACACGCTTGGATGACGCACGGATGGCCGCTGATCGGACGCCTGCGCGCGGGGTGTTGGGTGCCGTGGTGATTGGCAGCAGGCTCATTGGGCCACGGACACCCACTGCCGGTCCTCGACGGATTGCAGCGCGGCGAGGTTGACTCGCATGGTCTGCAAGCCTTCCGCGAGCGTGCATGCCGGCGCGGCGCGTCCTTCGAGCAGGTCGAGGAACGCCTCGGCCTGACGCACGAACAGGTCGTCACGCTCCAGCGGATAAGTCTGTTCCACAATCCAGTCGGCGTTTGGTTCGGTGCATGAGAGCCAGCGCACGCGATGGAATTCGAGGCGGGCCACGCCCCGCGTGCCCATCACGGTGAGCGAAGTTTCGTTGACGGGTTGGTGCTGGTTCAGCGAGTAGTTGGCCAACAGTTGTCCGTGGCGTGCGACCAGGTGCACCGTGTCCTCGACGTCCACGCCTTCCAGTACACAGTGTTCGGCATCCGCCACCAGTCGCGTGACGGGTCCGACGAGCCATTCGGCGGCGTTGACCATGTGCGTCAGCGAGTCTTGGATTGCGCCTCCGCCCTTCGCCCGGTCGCGGTAGTAGATTTCACGATAGGCGGGCCGGTAGAACGGGAAATGCTGCCCTGACACGACCGTCAGCTGCACTAGCTCGCCGAAACGTCCCGACTCCAGCGCCGTCTTCATCGCCTGCAGGGCCGGGTTGGCGCGATGCACATAGGCGACGGACACCGGAACGGCCCGCTCCTGGGCAACGCGGATCAATGCGTCGACACCGTCTTCGGAAACGCTGAGCGGTTTCTCGATCAGCAGCGGGATATTCCGCTCCAGGAAACGCATGGCGAACGGGATGTGCAGGTGGGCGGGAATGCAGAGCACCGCGGCGGCGAAATCCTGCCGCAAGGCGTCCTCCAACTCCGCGAAAACGTGCGTCAGTCCATAGTCCTGCGCCACGCGCTGGCGGACGTCCTCGCGCGGTTCGCAGATCGCCACGTCGACACGCTGCGTTCGCTGGAAGCACCGCGCGTGACGCTCGCCGATCGAACCCACGCCAACGACCAGGATCCGAGGTCTGCTCATGGTGAACGCTCCTGGGAACGATGGGGATGGGTGGGTTCGGTCGACTGATCCAAGCCTTCGATCGCTGGGTTGGTACTTCTCGGTGTCCTGCTGTCGAGCGGACCTTCGATCTGCCGACGCGCCTGGCCCACGATGTCGAGGCCCACCAGTTCGCTCCAAGCCGCCAGGATCCGCCGAGTGACCGGACCGACTTGCCCGTCGCCGACGGGAAGTCCATTGAAACGCGTGGCAGGCATCACGCAATAGGGCGTACTGGTGAAGAAGACTTCGGAGGCCGTATACAGGTCGTAGGGCAGCAGTCGCGACTCGCGCGCGGGAATGCTCAGTTGCGCGGCGAGTTGCAGCACGACGGAGCGGCTGACGCCGGCGAGGCAGTTGTCGGTGGTCGGTGTGCGGAGTTCGCCGTCCACCACCGCGAAGACGTTGCCTCCCTTGTTTTCGGCGATGAAACCTTCGGTGTCGAGCAGGACGCACTGGGCGTCGGGGTCCACCAGGCGTGCCTCCTGGTCGGCGAGCGTATAGAAGAGTCGACTGCGGTTCTTGATCCGCGCGTCGAGCGACTGCGCGGGCACGGCCCGCGAGAAGGACGTCACGGCGTGGCATCCCTCGGTGTAGTACCTTGCCCACCCGCGAAGGTCCATCGGGCTCGTGAAGATCATGATCGTGGCCGGGTTTTGCTGCGCCGGATTGGGGCCGGGACGCATCAGGCCGCGACTGATGTTGTGCACGATCCAGCAGTCGTCATCCGGCCACATCCACCCACGGTTGGCTTCCAGCACTGCGAACGTATTCCTCGTGAGTTCAGCGGCGGTCTGCCCGGGATCGACGCGACACACCTTCAGGGAACGGTAAAGTCGCTCGATATGTTCCTCCAGCCGGAACGGCCGATGGCCGAAGGTGCGCGTCGATTCGGTGACCGCGTCACCCAGCAGGATGGCGCTGTCAAAGATGGAGATTCGGGCCTCCGCTTCCGGCACCAGATGGCCCGACAGGTAGACCCAGCGTAGGGGATCGTCTTTACTGTGCATGAGAAACGATGCTCGAGCGGCAGGACTCCGTACGTTGGACGGAGAAAGTAGCGGGGCACGGAAGGATTGAACATGTCAGGGGCAGGAGAACAAGGAACATGACCGACGGCAATCCCATGGGGATGAAAGCGAACTCACCCCCCGAACTGAATTCGCACGAGACGCGGCGCCGGCAGCAACGCGTGCTGCAGGCTCTTGCCGCCCACGGCATCGAGCGTCTGGTCGTGACCAGTCACGACCACGTGCAGTACCTGACGGCCTACCGCCCTCACCGACTGCTGCACGCCGCCGCCTGTCTCGACGCAGAGGGCCAATGTACTCTGGTCGCTCCACAGGGGCAACCAAAGGAGGGGGCCGTGGATCGCTGGATCCCGTATGAACCTCAATGGCGCTCGACCCTTCGCCAGGACCAGGTGGGGGTCGCGCTGGAATGCCTGAAGCGTGAAGCCGATCTGGAGGGTGCGGGAAAGCTGGGCATCGAGCGAACGCAGGTCGCAGCGGCCCTCGTGCTGGGCGATCACGGTTCGCGGCTGGTCGACGTGGAGCCTCTCTTGTGGCAGGTCCGTCGTTTCAAGCACGCCGACGAACTGCTCATGATGCAGCACGCGATTCGGTCCACGGGAGCCATGTACGCGCGGGCTCGCGAAGTGCTGAGGCCAGGCATGACCGAGCTTGAGATGTACGGCGAACTGTATTCCGCCACTGTCGCATCGCTGGGGGAACCGCCGTTGAACTTGGGCAACGACTTCCAATCCAACTCTCCCGGCGGCCCGCCGCGCCCACGGCCCATTGAAGCGGAGGAACTCTATATCCTCGACCTGGGGCCGTCCTATCGCGGCTATCACGCGGACAACTGCCGCACGCTGGCCGTGGGAGGCCAACCCAGCGACGCGCAGCAGCAGGCATGGCAGGCGGTGGTCGCCGTTCTGGAGATGGTCGAGCGGACGGTGAAGCCCGGGGTATCGTGCCGCGACCTGTTCCACGAAGCGCAGCGGATGCTGGACGAGTATCGGCCGGACGCCTTCTTCCACCATCTCGGGCACGGCTTCGGTCTCTATCCGCACGAAGCGCCCCACCTGAACCCCCACTGGGATGACCACTTCGAAGTGGGTGACTGCTTCACTGCGGAACCCGGCGTCTACCATGAAACTCTTCTTGCCGGAGTACGCTTGGAGCAGAACTATCGCGTCACGGCGGACGGAGTGGAGCGGTTGACGGACTTTCCGCTCGAATTGGCCTGATTCAGATCAAGGCAGAGTAAGTGCATAATCCGAGGTTGCAGAATGCGGGGGAGTGGCGAGTGCGGGGCACTGGGTCGCTGGGGGGTGTTGGGGTGGGATCGCTCTTCTCTGCCTACAAAGATATTGATAAATTAAAAAGTCGTAACTAGAATCAGGAGGTCTAATACCTGGATGTATAGATAAATTAACATTAGTGCCTACATACGTCACCAACAAATCTGATTGAATCTTGCAGCAATGCAGTAATCCGTACTGCAGCTCGATCAGTCTTCCCGAGTGAAGACTGTACCATTCGGTGCCTCAGTGCAATGCGTTGACGCGGCTGATAAGTTAGGCAAGCCGTTGCCTAGGCCGTGCATGAGTCAGTATTCATGAAAAGTTGACTGTTTGGCACTTACCAGAGAGGACCTTGAAACGTGACTCGCTCAAAACGGCATCCACAGCCATGGTTGCGTATTGTGCTTTTCGCGAGTTGCATGATCTACGGAGGAAATCATGTCAACGCCGAGGAAGGGGGCGTGGCTCGGACCTTTCTGCTTTCCTTGCATAACTTGAACGTGGCCAAGGACGCCTATCTCGCCGGTAATCCAGTCACTGTTTCGGATGTGGTTCGCCTCAAGTCGGTAGCGGAACGTCACCTATTGACGGGTCCGTTCTCGGTGACACTCACGCCGGAGGTTGCACCGTCGGGCGATCCGCATGACCTTGTGAGTTACGGCTATTACTACTGGGCAAATCCCAACACCCCAAGTGGCTTGCCGTGGATCTATCGTGACGGCCATGGGAATTCGGCTAACGAGGTGGACTGGAAACAGGTGTTTGGCCTGGCCCAGGCGGCGAATTCGCTTTCGCTCGCATATTTTTTTACGGAAGACGAACGTTACGCGACTCATCTCGCGGGGTTGTTGCGGACATTCTTTCTGGACGAAGCGACCCGAATGAATCCTCGCATCGAGTATTCCGACGTAATTCCCGGAATCAGTCCTGGGTCTTACGGAGTACCCGGACTGGGGAACGCCATCAGTTCATACAAGCTGATCGACGCGGCGGGTATTTTGGAGTCATCACCCGCTTGGACGGCTGAGGATCGAACGAAGCTTCAAGCCTGGGCGAAAGAGTTCGTTCGATGGGCGGAAGTCCATCCCAAGGGGATACGCCAGCGGGATGAGCCGTCGAACCATGGTACAAACTATGACTTCGTGTCGGCTCTCTTATCGATGTATGCCGACGAGAAAGGCTCGGCCGAAAAGCACTACTCGCACTTCGTGCTGAATCGCATGCCGAAGCATATCGCACCGGATGGCTCGAATCCGCTGGAGATGGTCCGCGCGAACAACTTTCTTTATCACCGCTACAACCTGAGTCGTTCAATGGACATCGGGTCGCTCGGTACCCAGATCGACGCAGTCAATCTTTTTGAGTACGAGACATCCGAAGGCCTTGGATTGCGAGACTCACTGGACTATCTGATTCCATACTTTGTGGGAGATCGGGAATGGGATCAGTGGCCGGGCACTCCTTTTGCCCGCGAGTCTCCGCTCGTCTATTACGAGCTGCTGCGTAAAGCGGCTACGTACTACAAAGATCCGGCGTTGTTGGAGGCTGCGAACCGGATCCACCGAAACCATGTCAATTTCGTTGATCTCACGCATCCCGAGCATGTGGTCTACGAGGATTGGCCACTCGGTGATGCGGATATGGACGGAAGTTTCAGTAGTTCGGACATTGTGCGTGTGTTCCAGGTCGGGAAGTACGAGACTACGCAAGATGCGACCTGGATGGACGGTGACTGGAATTTGGATCGGCGCTTTAATAGCCTCGATTTTGTTGTCGCGCGGCAGTCGACGGTCTATGAAGCGAGTCCTCGTGGGCGATTGGCAGCAGTGGCCGTTCCCGAACCTTCGTGTGGTTCGCTTTGGGTTATCTCCCTTTTTACGCTGAGCGTGTTGCGACTCGCCGGAAGATCGCGTGGGACCCGTTTCGATGAGTTCCTCTGCAAGGGTGGTTCGCTGGTCTGAACGAGCGAGCCATGGTTTGTTGAGAGTGCACCATCGCCATTCTCCCCACTTCGGCGGGGATGATCCTAGCCACGGCTAGGCTGATGATTTCCACGGATATCACTGAGGTCACGGAGGATGCAGTCGCCTGCCGTAATCGCGCAAGCCATGCCCCGCGATTGTTGGTACAGGGAGCGACTGCCGGACGCGTTCCCGACAGGCAGTCGAGTAGGTGTCCGACTTCACCGTAGTGGTGGCAACGGTGGTTGCTGTGTGCGTTTGCGGAGGTCGGGCACTGGTTATCGTTCAGCGGTCGTCCTGTTGGGCCATGATGACGCCGACGGAGTCGCCTGCGTGGACGCGCGGGAAGGTCCGCAGGACCAGCACGATGCCGGCTTCGGCCGCGCGGATGACTTCGCGTTGCCGGCCGTCGAGCGAGAAGACGGTCCCGAACGGATCACCGATGGAGACGGCCTGTCCGAGTTCGACGGCGGTCTCGAAATAGCCAGCGATCGGAGCCGGGTTGCAGACCTGCATGTGGCCTGAGCGGGGTGAGCGGTCTTCGACGAAGTGCTTCACGGCTCTGGCTGGCCGTGGCCGTTCGAGCATGCCGAGTTCGGCCATGACCAAGAGGCAGCCCTCCTCGTAGGCATCGACTCCCGCCGGTTCGCAGCCGGCGCGGCCCAGGTATTCGCAGTAGATGGCCGGCACGCGTGCGTCGCGGGCGACCGACATCGAACGGCCCTCCAGGTCGGCCGAGGTGCCCCAGACCACGGGCAGGTTAAAGGCATGGGCCATGCGCCGTTGGGTCCGCAGGATCTCCTCATCCGGATGGAGCATATAGCCGGCCAGCGGGTAGACGCTCAGTTCCGTCCCGCCGGTATGCAGGTCAATGTAGAAGTCCGCTGTGCGGATTGCGGCGCTCAACGCCCAGGCGATCTGCTCGGTCACGCTACCATCGGGACGCCCAGGACAGGTGCGCGCCAGGTCTTTGCCATCTTCGGCGCAGCGATGCCCGCGCAGGAAGGCGGGCTCGTTCACGATGGGAATGAAGGTTACGCTCCCTCGCAGCAATCGGAGATCCTCGTCGCCACGTTCCAAACGATCCATGAGTCGTCGAATGGCGGCGATCGGCTCGAACTCATCGCCATGCACGGCGCCAGTAATCAGCAGCCGCGGTCCGTCATGCGATCCCTGGAAAGTGCGCTGCGTCAGTTCGACCATGCGGCGGATTCCTTCATGCTTGTCAACGTGATCCGGATTCATGCGGCACTGCGTCTCCCATTGCCCGTCGCTAGGAACGCGTCACGGCTTGGGAATCCGATGCACGGTGTACCATGCCTGGTTCTGCTGCAGTTCTTGGCCGTCGTCGCCACGCAGGCCGCTGGCCGTGAGTTCGTACACCATGCCGATCGGATGGGTTTCCAAGGGCAGCGAGAGAGTGATCGTCCTGCGATCCAGCGACAACTCCGCCGCCGTGGCGGGGACCTCCGTGATTTCCGCTTCGGGCGAGCCGTAGTTGCCCGTGTAGAGATAATGGTAACGCCGGAAGCGGAACTGGGACGCCACGGGCGTATCGGTGGAAGCAAGTGGCCGCGTGAGGTGCAGTTGGAAGCCGATGCCGCCGGGACGGATCGTCATCGAATGCATGGCGAACGGAGTCTGCCCCTGGTACTGGATGCGTACCAGGCCGCTGGACAGCGACGCCGCGTACAGATGGTCATCGGGTCCGAACTTCATGCGTACGCAGCCATGCGGCTGGTTGTCGATGAAGCGGAAGACGGCTCCCTGGAATTCGCCGTCGACCTTCTCGAGTGCCACGCGCAGGATGCCTGGGTTCGCGCCGTACCCGACATCGCCCAGCAGCATCTGGCCCGCGAAGGGACCGAAACCACCTTGCGTGTCGTCCAGCACCGGTCCGCTCGTGCTGCGACTCTTGTCGTACGGCAGCCAGACCGAACTGCGACCATCTGGATAGGTGTCGGCCGCCAGCGCGTCGGTCGTCGTCTCGGGATGCCCGTAGAATCGTCCCGGCACGATGTGCGCCAACTTGCAACTCTGGATCCAATCGCCCTGGTTGTCGGTGAAGAACAGCCCGCCCTCAGGGCCTAACGCGATGCCGTTGGGAACGCGACAGCCTTTCGCCACTTCGACCAGTCGTTCGCTGCGGTGGTCAATGCGCAGGATGCTGCCACGGAAACGGCCTGGATTGACGTAGCCGGGATTGGTCCAGAAGTAGCCGGTATTCAAGGTGAACCAGAGGTTGTGGCCGAGGTCCTGTCCGAGACCGAACGTATACTCGTGCCAGCCATGCGACAGGCCCCAACCGGAGGCGACCGTGCGATAGTAGTCGGCATGTCCATCCTGGTCGCGATCGATCAGTTCCGTGACCTCCGGCTTCTGCGCGAGGAACAGGCGGCGGCCGTCGAGGATCTGCAGTCCGATCGGATGATCGAGTCCTTCGGCGAAACGTTCCCAGGCAACCGCCTCCGGCCGGTCGGTCGGAGGGCGTTGGGATCGCCAGACCTGGCCTTCGGTCATGGCGGTCACATAGAGGTTTCCGTCAGCATCGAAGGCGATGTCGGAAGGCCGCGCGCCGAGGAACGGCGCCGGGATTGTCTCCATGCGATACCCGGGCGCCGCTTCGGATTGAATTGCCATTCGGCCCGCGAACTCCGGATCGTCCGCCGCGTCCTGGGTGGAGTTGGCGGTTGGGGACGGGGTGCGGTCGACGACGGTGTTTCGTGGCACCGTGCTGGGCTGTACCGTGCTGGGCTGTACCGTGCTGGGGGGCGCAGAGGGATCGGTTCGCGTAAAGGGCACCGACTGAGGCGGGTCGAGTTGCGATGGCTCGCGCAGGAGTTCGGCGAGCGCATTGGGTCTGAGCGATTCCGGATTCGTGTCGCGAGGGCGCCAGCAGTCGACGCGAAGCGACACGCGGCCGTTGGCATCGGCGGGGCCCGAGACAAGGCGCGCCAGCGGACGTTCTCCCCGCTGTGTGCCTTGCCATGCCGGCTGGCCATCGCCCGTACCGTGCGCCCAGTGCCAGCGATCGGCGGCGCGGAACACATGCAGGCTGCCGGCGTGGATGTCCGCGGCGCGGGCGACGTCGCTCCACCCAGCCTCGTCGCGCTGCCCTGCTTCGGCGACCGGGAAGAGCAGGCCCACGCGTGCGCCGGCCGGAGCTCCCTCGACCAGGAACTCGCGAGTGAAACCCTGGCCTTCGCCGCGCGCTTCCACCCGCACCTGCTCGGCTACACGCACGCGTTGCGCGCCGAAAGCCAGCTCGTAAAAGAGGATGATGCCCTGCTGTCCTGGCACGTACCCGAGGAATCGCGTGCCTGTGTTGGGATCGCTTTCCAGAGGTGGTTCAAACGATTGAAAGGCTGCATCGCCTGGAGCCTGCAGCTGGATCGCGTGCGGCACGAACCACGTCGCGTCGGGCGCCTCGTTGCCGCCTTTGTCCCAGAAGAGGCCGTAGTAGGGCTGGTCACGCGGAACGACGAAGCCATCGAACCACGAACTGACCGGCAGCAGCTGGTCGGCATCGTAGAGGAGTGTGCCGTCGGCGAATCCGAGCGCCAGTCCGCGGGTGGGATGGATTTCACGACCCGCGGCGGCGTCGTGCGTGTCGATTTGGCCACGCTGCACGAGGTTGCGTCCTGCGACGGGCTGCGGCAACTCGCTCGCTTCGTCCACTGGAAGGGGTGCTCGGTCGCCCAGGCTGAGGTAGGTCCAGAGCGCGTTGAGCGGCGTGCCGGGCGGCAGATGGGCGAGTTGCGCGAGTGGCACGCGGCCATCGGGTTGGATCGCTTGCGGCATCTTGGTGCCCGGCCGCACGCGAGCAGGATTCATCATCCACCGCTGGAAGTATTCGGGTCGCAGATGCGCGAAGGTGGTTTCCAGGTCGGGGCCGCGCGTGGTCGGGTCGGTCTGGCCCTGGCCCAGTTTGCCGTGCATCGAATGGCAGTTGAGGCAGGCAAGTCCCTTGGAGCCGGCGAGGAACTGCCCGAGGCGCAGCGTCTGCTGCTGCACTTCGGCCGCCCAGACCTGCGGACGTGTGGCCTGGACCTCCGCGGGTGGATCGTCGGAGGGGCGACGGCCTTCAGGAATCATCAGGTCGCGTTCCATCAGCAGCGTTGCGATCTGTTTCGCCGCGGGGCCGAAGCCAGGCATCCGCGCCTTTACCCAAGGACGCAGGCGCCGGTCGCCCGCGCCCTTTTCGATCCACGTCCGCAGAGCTGACTCCTGCAGCCGCTCACCCGCGCGCGTCAACGTCGGCGGCAGGTAGTAGTGGATCTCAGGAAGCTCACCGAGCTGACGGGCGAGGCTTTCACCGCCGAGGCCTTCATTGTCGTGGCACCGTTGGCAGTTGAAGTGAGCCAGTTCCACCTGCAGGCGCGCGGCGGGGGACGGCGACGTGGCGGCTCGGGCCGCCTGCACATACACGGCCAAGTCCTGGCGCTCGGCGTGGGTCAGTGTGAACGACGGCATGGCGGCGGAGGCCTGTGGCGGGCGGGAGGACGCGAGGCAGCCGGATTGAAGTCGGTCCAACGCCATGGTTCGCCAACTCGCGGCCGCGATCTCCATGCGGTTCGCGGCGCCGCCGAGGATGGCCGTGAGGCGACCCGGCTGGCGTTCCAGCTGCAGCACTGCTCCTGCGTCGAGGTCATGGCAATGGAGACAACCACGGGTCAGCAGCCCGCGCAGTGCCACCTGCTCCAACTGCTCCGCCGGCGTCGCACCCGGCAGCGGCGCGTTGCCTGGATTCAGTTGCTTCCACGCGGCACGCAGGTCCACTTGCGGATCGCTCGTCCCGCCCGGTGCACCGGCTCGTGCCGCTTCCTTGCGCGCTCGGCGCGAAGCGTCCTGCAGGTAGACGGCCAGGTCATGCGCCTCGTCGTCGGACAGGCCGAACTGCGGCATGCGTCCGTGCGGGCGACTCTCTTGCGGGTTCTTCAGGAACGCGATCAGTCCTTCCAGCCGCCACTCGGCCCAAGCGTTCACCGGCGGTACGGGAGAAACCGTCGCCCGCTCATCCACGCCGCGCGCCTCCGAAGCGTCTGGCTGTCCATGGCAGGCGACGCATCCGTAGCTGGCGAAGAGGGTCTTGCCGCGTTCGAGCTGCGCCGGGGTCGCGGCGGGCGATGCGGCTGCGGGTGCAGCCTTCGCCACCGCCGGTCGCGTGGTGAGATAGCGTGCGATCGCCGCGCGGAGCGATCCTTCGTTGCGGTCGGATTGGTCTGCGTCCTCGTGGTAGCTGGCCAGCACGGATGCGGAGCGTCGCGCGGCAACCGAGTCCAAACGCGGTCCCGGCAGGAACGCTGACCACTGCATCGCGTCGCCCACCGCAGGCATCAACCCGGACTCGTCGAGGTGGCAGTTCTGGCATCCGAGTGTCCTGGCCAGCACCGCGCCCCGCATGATCTGCTCGCTCGTCAATGTGGCGGCTGACACGACGGCCTCCGCCGGTCCCAGCAAGAACCGTGCATCGAGCGGCTCGTCTGCAAAACCGGGGCCTCGCCACCAGAGTTCCAGCGCCCACGGCGCGGCCGCCTGTCGGGCTTCAATCGTCAGTTCCAGTTCGCCCGATTCCAGATTCACCGGCGTGCCCAGCGAGATTGACTGGCCGCCGACCGTCATCGTGACGTCCGCGTCGCCTCGCCGCGCCGCCGTGAAGGTATACTCGCCTGCGTACTGGACTTGAAGTTGCCCTCGCCACGTGCTCTTCATGCCGCCGGCAGGAAGGCGGAAGTCGGGCATCGCACCCTCGCCGCCCATCCAACGCGGGACCGCGTCGCGACGCTCGACGGTCGCCCGCACGGCTCCTTCGGATGACAACGATTCATAGCGGGCCGCCAGATCGCCGGCCAGCACCTGATCGACCGTCAGATGAGGACAGAGGACCGCGATGGCGATGAAGATCACGAGAGGCCACGCGGAAGATCGCAGCGTCGAAGGCATCGGGATAGCTCCGGGAAGGAATGTTCGGCGGCGGGCTCGAGGCGAGGTGACGCATGGCATTCAACGAATGGCAAACGCCAGAGGGGGGGCGAGAGCGTCATGGTAACAGCCGCGCCCGGGAACTTCCACTCCCCGACTGCTCGTTCGGAGCCCCCACCCGCCGACCTGGGCTCCGTCCGGCAGTTCATCGCCGAGGAACTCCGTGCGACGAAGGGTCGGTGATCGGAGCGAAGTGTTGCGGCTGGAGTCCGCTGCCAACTGGTGGTCACTACCGATGTCCCTGTTCGTTTGCGCAATCCCCGCATTTCATCGTTGTGGGTTCGCGTTGCGTCCGCTGCCTACGGTTACCACCCGGACCATCGCCCTTGGTCAACGCGCCTCGGCCTGGTTCATGCATGCGACCGGGAAAAGATTGACACGCCTTTGTCATCGTGACTACCCTGCTGTTGTCCCGTCTTGCGGACTCCGCCTTGGCAACCTCCATTGGAAGGCGGCGACCGTTTCAGGTCCGGATCATGGGTGGATGTCACGACGCGTGAACCTCGAACGCAGCGTTGGCCTCCGACGACGCGGAAACGCTGGGAGAACGAATGATGAGACGATGGCTGGCGCACTGCCAAGGAGTCCAATGCCGCTCGTCTTGCAAGCGGGTACGGCCGCTTTTCGTGCTGCTATTTGCGTTCCAAGCCGCGCGGCTCGTGTTGGTATTCGAGGGTGCAGGGTCGAAAGCGGGCGTCGTGACGGCAGCCGAGCAGGTAAGCAAATCGTCGGAGTCCGTGACGGCGGATGTCCACGAGGCGTTTGCCGAGGTGCGTCGCGTTCTGGATGACCATTGCTTTGCTTGCCACGGGGCCGAGGTACAGCAGGCCGGGTTGGACTTGAGTTCTTGGGCGGGAGTGGCGCGTGGCGGCGAGTCCGGGCCGGTGGTCCGCTGGGGGGATGCCGACGCCAGTGAACTGGTGCAGCGGGTACGGACTGGTGAAATGCCGCCGGAGGGCGAAACGCCGCTGACGCTCGATGAGCGGGCGCTGCTGGAACGATGGGTTCTGGAGTCGGCCGAGCCAGCGGCAGCAATAGCGAACTCGGCGGACGTCGGCCCGGATGCTTCAGCGCACGAGGGATCTCCGCAGTCGGCGGTCCACGGGCCACGCGGAGACGCGGACGAAGAACCGACGCAGAGCCAGGCGGCCGCGCTGATGGTGTTACGGCGCCACTGCATTCCCTGCCATGGCCGACATCGCCAGGAAGCGGGGCTCGACCTGCGGACCAGGGCGAGCATCCTGCGGGGGGGAAAGTCCGGAGCGGCGATGGTGCCGGGGCAACCGGAGGAGAGCCGAGTGGTTCATCAACTGCGGGCAGGCCAGATGCCGCCGCGCGAGCGGTTGATCGAGGCCAGCGTCAAGCCGGTTGATCCCGCGGCCGTGGAGTTGATCGCAGCTTGGATTGCGGCGGGAGCGCCGGAGGTGGTCGAGCGGCCGGATGTGGCGACCGAGGCAGGTGATCGACTGGTCACGGACAAAGACCGCGACTTCTGGTCGTTCCGCGCACCGAGCCGACCGTCGCCGCCGCAGGTGCGGTCGATTAGCTCGCGCGTCCGCAATCCGATCGACGCCTTCATTCTCGAGGGGCTGCGCGAGGAGGGCTTGGAGTTCGCGCCGGAAGCCGATCGTGTGACCTTGATCCGCCGGGTGACGTTCGACGTGACGGGCCTGCCGCCGACGCCTGAGGAAGTGCGTGCGTTTCTCGACGACCCGCGGCCGGATGCCTACGAACACCTGGTCGACCGGCTGCTCGCGTCGCCGCGACACGGCGAGCGTTGGGCCCGCTTCTGGCTGGATCTCGCCGGCTACGCCGATTCGGAAGGCAAACGCGAGCAAGACCTGGAACGGCCACACGCTTGGCGCTATCGCGACTACGTGATTCGCGCCTTGAACTTCGACAAACCCTACGACCGCTTCCTGCACGAGCAGCTGGCCGGCGACGAACTGGCGGACTACACGCGTGGACCGGAAGTCACGGCGGAAGTCCACGACAACCTGGTGGCCACCGCGTTCTTGCGAATGGTGCCGGATGCCACCTGGGCCAACATCACGGGCTTCCTGCCCGATCGCGTGGAGGTGATCGCCGAGGAGATCGACGTGCTGGGCGCGGCCGTCTTCGGTCTGACGCTCAAGTGCGCGCGCTGCCACACGCACAAGCTGGATCCGATCCCGCAGCGCGACTACTATCGGCTGGTGGACGTGTTCAAGGGCGCGCTCGACGAGTACGACTGGATGAAGCCGGACATTCCGCGCGTGTCGCCGGCCATGAGTCGCGATGTCGTGGGCGGACGCCATCTGCCCCAGGTTCCCGCGCAGGAACTGGCCGCATGGAGGGAGAAGGAAGGGCAACTGACGCGGCAGATCGAGGGGCTGCAGCAGCGGCTGCAAACGCTGGAGCAGGGCGGGCCGGGTGACGCGAATGCGTCAGCGGCCACCGAGGAGATGGAGCGACTGAAGGCGGAGATCCAGCAACTGGAGTCGCGACGGCAGCCGGAGCCGCGCGTGCAGGCGCTCTGGGATCGCGGCCAGCCGTCGCCAACTTATATCTATCGACGCGGCGATCCGTTCAGCCCCGGTCGGCTGGTAGGGCCGGGCGTGCCGTCGGTGTTGACGGATGGGCGGACGCCGTTTGAAGTGCAGACGCCGTGGCCCGGCGCGCCGTCCACCGGACGACGTCTGGCCCTTGCCCGCTGGCTGACCCAGGCCGATCATCCGCTGACCGCGCGCGTGCAGGTGAATCGCTTGTGGCGATATCACTTCGGAGCGGGCATCGTGCGGACGCTCGACAACTTCGGCAGAGCCGGCGCGCCGCCGACGCACTCCGGGCTGCTTGACTGGCTGGCCACCGAGTTCGTGCGTCGAGGCTGGAGCCAGAAGGAGATGCATCGGCTGATGTTGACCAGCTCGACGTATCGCCAGGTCGCACAGCCGTCGTCGGAAGCCGTGCGGATCGACCCGGCCAACCAGTTGCTGAGCCGCATGCCGCTCGTGCGTCTGAACGCGGAAGCTCTCTACGACGCACAGCTGTTCGTGGCCGGCGCCTTGGTCGATCGTCCGCATGGTCCTGCCGACTGGGTGTCGGAGACGCCTGAGGGCCTGGCCACTCCGTCGACGCGCAGGGGCGGCTGGCGGCGGCTGGTGTATGTCCAGCAGCGTCGCAAGCAGATCGTGACTTTCCGCGAGACGTTTGATTTTCCGCAGATGAATCCGAACTGCGTCGACCGCCGCGATTCGATCGTGGCTCCGCAGGCCCTGTACCTCATGAACAACGGCCAGGTGTGGACGCTTGCAGAACGCTTCGCCGCGCGAGTTCGCGCGGAGGCGGGCGAGGAGCCGAAGGGGCAGGTTGAACGTGCGGTCTGGTTGGCCTGGGGAAGAAGCCCGACGGAACAAGAACGCGACGCGATGCTGGAGGCGATGCGGGGGGCCAGGGCGGACGACCAGTCCTTGGCTGCCACATCGCCGTCGGAGGCCTCCACGACGGATGATCCTCCGACGGCGGAACCGGCGGTCGCGCCGCTCGACCCTCCGCCGATGGATCCGGAGCTCGACCCGCTCGTCGCCATCTGTCACGCGCTGCTGAACTCGGCCGCTTTTTCGCACCTAGATTGAGTGACCGGAGAGAACATCATGAGCGACTTGCCAGGACGATCGGCCGCGCCTGCGATGGGCGGTAGCCGCAGCAGGGGGGATAGCCACGGCGTCTCATCGGGCGATGATCACCAAGACGCTCGGGCGATGACCCTAGGTGCGAGGTGTTTGCGATGAATGGAGACATGGAGAAAGGACGAGGCAAAGTGTCGAACGCGCGGCCAGAGGACTCACTGACCAGTCGTCGCGGCTGGTTCCAGCGGATGTCAACGGGCTTGCTGGGCGCGGCGACGCTGCATCTGGCGTCGCACGATGGAGTGGGTGCCGATGCGGAGGTGGACGAACGGCTGGCGCCGTACGCCGACACACGTCCACGACTGCCCCATCGACGTCCGGCCGCGCGGTCGGTGATCCACCTGTTCATGAACGGCGGCCCCAGCCAGATGGACCTATTCGATCCGAAGCCGTACCTCGACCAGCATCATGGGGAGTCGTTCTTCGACAAGATCGCGGGTGAAGTGGAGAGTCCCGGCAGCGCGGGGGCCATCTTCCGGTGTCCCTACCAGTTCGCCCAGCACGGCCAGAGCGGCATGTGGGTGTCGGATGTGCTGCCGCATCTGGCGAAACACGTCGACGACCTCGCCCTGATCCGCTCGATGTACACGACCAACCTCACGCACGAACCGGCAGTGTACCTGATTCAGTCGGGACGCATGACACCCGGTCGTCCAACGCTGGGTGCCTGGGTGACGTATGGACTGGGCAGTGAGAACCAGGACCTGCCGGCCTATGTGGTGCTGGACGATCCTTTGGGGCTGCCGGTGAACGGAGTGGAGAACTGGCAGGCCGGGTTTCTGCCCGCGATGTTTCAGGGAACGCGATTGCGGTCGCAGGGCAAGCCGTTGTTGAACCTCGAACCCGACACAAGTCGATCGACGCGCGTGGTGAGCAGCGCGCGGTCGTTGCGAGCCGAGCTCGATCGCCTGCACGAGGCGCAGCGGCCGGGGCAGGACCCGCTGGCCGCGCGGATCGCCAGTTACGAACTGGCGGCGCGGATGCAGATGGCTGCCAGTGATGCGCTGGACCTGGCGCAGGAGTCGCCGGCCACGCATCGCCTCTATGGCATCGGCCAGGCTCCCACCGACTCGTATGGCCGCCGCTGCCTGATGGCGCGCCGACTTGTCGAACGCGGTGTTCGTTTCGTGCAGCTCTACATCAACAGCCAGATCTGGGACAACCATAACGAGATTGAGAAGGGCCATCGCGACGCCTGCGCGCGCACCGACTTGCCGATCGCCGGACTGCTAGAGGACTTGAAGCAGCGGGGCTTGCTGGAGTCGACGCTGGTGGTTTGGGGCGGTGAGTTCGGGCGACTGCCGATCGCGCAGCTTCCCGGCGACAAGAATATCCAGCGTGCCGGCCGCGACCACAACAAAAACGCCTTCTGCTGCTGGATGGCCGGTGCTGGCGTTCGGGGCGGTACCACCTACGGAGCGACCGATGAACTCGGTCTGGCCGCCATCGAGGACCGCGTCAGTGTCCCCGACTGGCATGCCACCATCTTGCATCTGCTGGGAC
>JBIIEC010000270.1:0-8611 GCA_044238045.1 Pirellulaceae bacterium
CTGCTTCCGGCGATTCGCTGGCCGCCCAGCCTACGTCGTCCGGCGTGGGCTCCGCCGTGACTCCGGTTGATGCCAGCCAGCTGCTGATTCGCCAGCCCGAACGCGTGCGGGCGAAGCCCAAGTCGAGTCTGGTGGCGCCGCTTCCTCGCTGATCCGGTGACGAACGTGCGAAGGGGCGAGCCTGCGTGTCGAGCAGGTCGTCCCCTGCCAGCACGACCGTGCCTGCAAAGCGTTGATGGCGTTGGGGCGGTCCGCTTCGTCATCGAACCTGTGGCTCTTGCGCGCCGGTCGCGAAACCGGCTTCTTCCGCGCGGGTCTTCCGCGACTCCTGTCCCCCTGTGGTAGGATGGAATGCGATAGGCCGGAATGCTTCGAGTCGTTCGAAGCGCCCGGGCGTTCCATAAAAGGGTCGGGGAATCCACGATGGTTCGATGCGCCGATGGTGTTCCGCGTGTTCTGGATTGGCTGGCGGGCTTTGCGGGTGCGGTACGCAGGCTGGGGGTGGCGTGGTGGCTGGGGCTTGCGCTGGTCGCGGGCCTGACGCCAGCGCGTCCCGCGTCCGCGGCGGATGAAGGGCCGACGTTGCGAGTCGGATTTCACGAAGCGGACATCACGCCGGAGGTCGGAGCGGGACGTCCGGTTTGGATCGCCGGTTACGGCTGGGGCCGCGAGGCGACGGGCGTGCACGATCGACTGTTCGCCCGTTGTGTGGTCCTGGGCGATGGCAAGACGACAATCGCACTGGTGTCCGTGGACCTGGTGGGGTTGCAGTATCCGGAGGTGGAGCGGATCCGCGAGGCGCTGCCGGAGATCGACTATGTCCTGGTGAGCAGCACGCACAACCACGAGGGGCCGGATACGATCGGCCTCTGGGGAAAGAATCCGCTTAGTCGCGGCGTCGACCCCGAGTATCTCAAGAAGGTGGTGGAGACGGCGGCGAGCAGTGTGCGCGCGGCGGCGGGACAGATGAAGGCCGCGCGCGTGCGTTATGGAACCGCGGAAGACGAGACGCTGGTATCGGACTCGCGCAAGCCTCACGCGAAGGATGGCGTGCTGCGTACGCTGCAGTTTGAATCGCCCGACACGGGTCGGCTGCTGGGGCTGCTCGTGCAATGGAACTGCCATCCGGAGGCGATGGGACCGGACAACAAGCTGTTGACTGCCGACTTCGTGGCGACCACGGTGGAGCAGTTGAAGGCGCGGCACCAGGTGCCGGTGGCGTACTTCACCGGCGCGCTGGGCGGATTAATGGCGCCGCCCGATCATCTGTTCCACGACGAGCAGGGCAAGGAGTTGAAGGAAGGCGACTTCGCGTACTCCGCGGCCTACGGTCGCGCCGTGGCGGAGTTGGCCGAGAAGTCGCTGGCGGCTGGCCAGCCGATTGAACTGGTGCCGCTGCGCATCAGCCAGGCGCGGATCGCTCTGCCGGTGCACAATGCCGCGTACCGCGCAGCTCGCTCGGTGGGAGTGCTGCGACGCAAGGGTGTCGGTTGGACGGGTGATTTCCGCGTGACCGACGCGTCGCCCAAACCCGGCCAGGAGGTTGACTTCGCGGTGCTGACCGAAGTGGCCTGCCTGCAGATGGGGCAGCTGCGGCTGGCGTCGATACCAGGCGAACTGTATCCGGAGCTGGTGTATGGCAAGTTCCAGGAGCCGGCGGAAACGGCGGTCGATTTCCCCGACGCGCCGCTGGAACCGACGGTAGCGAGCCTGCTGGGCGAGGGCCCGTGGATGCTGTTCGGCCTGGCGAACGACGAGATCGGTTACATCATTCCGAAGCGGCAATGGGACGAGAAACCGCCGTACGCGTATGGTCGTGAGAAGTCGCAGTACGGCGAGATCAACAGTTGCGGCCCGGAGGTCGCGCCGCTGGTGATGGAGGCCTTTGCGGAACGCGTCAAGGAGCTGACGCCCTAAGGCTGCGTTGAGCTGGGGCTACTCCTTGGAGAACGCATCGAACCGCGCGGCGACGCCCGCTTCCTGGGGCGTGCCGCGATGGAAGAGGATGCGGTAGCGCAGGCGGAAGTCCTGTCCGGCGGGCACCGTGTGTTCGCCATTCTCGTTCGGACCGACGAAGGAGCTGAGGCCAAACGGGTTGGCAGCGAAAAGTCCATAGCCGCGCGCGTGCCAGTAGGTCGGGTGTCGGAAGTTCTGCGGATGGTCGAGGAACGCGATGCCCATCGGCTGGCCGTCGATGCTGCCATGGAAGTCGACCCAGCGAGCGCGCTTGCCCCACACTTCGGGACCTTCCACGCCCTCGCTGTTGAGCGCCTTGCCGTTGGCCTCGGTCACGCCAGCCTTCTCGTTCTTCTCCATCTGGATCTGGGGATGCACACGCAGCGCCATCGTACCCTCCTTGGTGTCGCCCAGCTTCAGCGCGACCGGGTCGGCATGCAGCGTGGCATCCCAGTCGATCCAGCGAACGTCGTCGGCCGCCCCGAAGCGAATCACGATCGTCTCGCGGCAGACCGTTTCGCCCTCCGGCGCTTTCGGGTCGATGAGCCGATTGTGCAGACGCACGGTTTGAGCGTCCACCTGCTCGGCCTTTTCCGTGACAATCTTGCCACGCTCGTCCCAGAAACTGACGCCGTTGATGTCGCCGTGCGCGAACCACATCGACTTATGGTGGGGATGGTCGGTCGCTTCGCCGGGCGTGCCGGGCTGCATCGGATGGTTTCGCGTCATGCGGACCTGGCCGGGGCCCAGGATCGGATACACGATGGGTTTCGCGTAGGTCGAATAGTCCACCTCCGCAAACGGTTGTCCGCCTGCGGTGACCACGAACTTGCCGGCGGCCGCGGTGATGGCGATCGGCTGTTCGGCTCCGCGCACGCTGCTTGCCGTACGGTCGAGAACCAGTGCCGAAGCGAGCGAGGCGAACAGCAGGAGCCACGAGCCGCGGAGCGTTTGCATGACGAGGGCCTTGGGAGAGGAGGAATTGGAGCGGGTGAGGGTCCAGGGGGCGGGCGGGTATTGTAGCGGGTGGGGGGACCGTTCTCAAACGGGCCGGGGGCGTTAACAATGGTGGCGGATGGCGGGACAGGGGAGGAGGCGACGGCGGAACCGGCGCGGCCGACGCTGGCCTGCGAACCCTCGCCCGGGCGAGGGCGTACAGGAGTGAGCCTTGGCCGGCTCAGGATGAACCTGTTTCGGCCGGTGAATGCGAAGCTTAGAGGGAGATAAAGAATCATGAAGAAGTATGCAGGTGTTTCCGTGCGTCTGGCCTTGGCGTCGGCGCTGCTGTTAGGCGTTCCTTTCCAGGCAAAGGTCCGCGGCCAGGAGGCGACGCCGACCGCGACGCCGCCCGCACCCCTGGGCGACCTGTCGGCCCTGGACCATGCCGAGGCGTTGTCGACGGCCTTCCACCAGGCGGCCGACTCCGTCCTGCCGGCGGTCGTCACAATCAAGTCCAAGATGAACGCGCGGCGTGTGACCGGTTCGTCGCAAGGCCGCGGCGAGAATCCCTTCAAGGGGACGCCGTTCGAGGAGTTCTTCAACGGCCAGGAGTTCGGGGCTCCGTTTGAGGGCCAGATGCCGCGGCGCGAAGGCACGGGTTCGGGAGTCATCATCAACCGCGATGGTCTCGTGCTGACCAACAACCATGTGGTGCAGGGCGCCGATGTGGTTGTGGTGGAACTGGCGGATGGCCGATCCTTCGAGGCGGAGGATATCCGCACCGATCCGAAGACCGACCTGGCCATCCTGCGCATCAAGTCCGAGGAACGCCTGCCGGCGGCGCGACTGGGCGATTCGGATGCCGTCGACATCGGCGACTGGGTGTTGGCCATCGGCAATCCGTTCGAGCTCTCCTCATCGGTCAGCGCGGGCATCATCAGTGCCAAGGGCCGGTCACTTGGTTCGGCCGAGCGGGCGAGCTTCCTGCAGACGGACGCGGCCATCAATCCGGGTAACTCCGGCGGACCGCTGGTGAACCTGCGCGGCGAGGTGGTGGGCATCAACACGGCCATCGCTTCCTCGTCCGGGGGACACCAGGGCATCGGTTTCGCCGTACCGGTCAACCTGGCCAAGTGGGTGATCGACCAGCTTGTGTCCAATGGCTCCGTCAGCCGCGCCTATCTGGGCATTGGCATCGGAGCGGTGACGGCTGAGGATGTGCGGATGCTGAACCTGCCGGCGGGCACCAAGGGCGTGGTCGTCAAGCAGGTGAACGATGAGTCGCCGGCGGCGAAGGCCGGCATCCGCACCGATGACGTGGTCACGCACTTCGCGGGCACGCCTGTGTCCGGTCCTGCCGACCTGCAGCGGGTGGTCGAACGTTCGCCGTTGGGATCGAAGCAGGTCGTCAGCGTGTTGCGCGACGGAAAGCCGATGGAGGTGGAGGTCACGACGGAGGTGCTGCCCGATGAGGATGCCCGCACGGGACGCGGCGAGGAGAAGCGCGAGCAGACGGAAGAGTCGTCGCTGCAGGAGGAGTTGGGGATGAGCCTGATGGACCTGACGCCGGAACTGGTGGAGCGTCTGGATCTGCCGGCCGGGACGACGAACGGAGTGCTCGTGGCCCAGGTGGCTCCGGGGGGCATCGCTCGCGAGAGCGGCGTGGCCCGCGGCATGATGATCGCCGAGGTCAACGGCCAAGCGGTGTCTTCGGTGAAGGAGTTTGAAGCTGCGATGACTGGCGTGTCGCTGGAGCGCGGCGTGCGCGTCACGGTCCGCGTGCCAGGCGTCGGCACGCGGGGCCTGGTGCTGAAGCAGCGTTAGTAATCGGCTCGGACGGCTCCCTTGCGAGCTGGTCCGGAGCGTGCGAGAACAGCCCGCAGAGGCGTCGGTTGGTGGCCAAGTGCCGCTGGTCGACGCCTTTTGCATTTTCGCCCCGACGCACGGGCGGCTGCCTTCCCCAAGGAACGCTTGGGGCTTCGCGGCGGCGCGTTTGGAGTTCCGTGCATGCGTGGTATAGGATGAGTCGCGTGCTTGGTTGGCGGGCGCGCGTGCTTGGCGGGCGAGCGGAACGAGGGGAGGGTGTTGTATGGCGGAATGGGCGCGGAAGCTGGTGGACTCCTTTGAGCAAGCTGCGTCGCGGCCGCCCAGGGAAGCGACGTGGGCTCCCGCGGCGGATGTCTGCCAGGGGCGACACGAGTGGCTGGTGAAGTTTGAACTGGCGGGCGTGCGGGTCGAAGACATGCGGCTGCATGTGGAAGGACGCTGCGTGGAGGTCCAGGGCGTGCGGCGCGACCGGCCGATCGTGGATGGCCAGCGGGTGTATTCGCTGGAGATCGCCTACCATCGGTTCCAACGCCGCGTGGAGCTGCCGTTCGATCTGCGGACGGCCGATGTGCGTTCCGAATACCGCGACGGCATGCTGCTCGTCCGCATCGTGCCGCGGAGGACGCGCGATGAATGACCTCGCCCGGTCCAAGGAGCTTCCGCTGCTGCTGTTGCGGCGGATGGTCGTGTTTCCGCAGCAGACGACACAGCTGTTCGTCGCCCGTTCGCGTTCGCTGGCGGCGATGGAAGCCGCGCTGGCCACCGAAGACAAAGTGCTGGTCGTGGCCGCGCAACTGGATGAGAACGTCGAAGTGCCGAATCCCCAGGACGTACACGCGGTGGGGACGCGCGTGGTGGTCCGTTCGATGCACCGCACGCGCCGGACGGTCTGCGTGGAGGTCCTGGGGCTCGATCGTGTTCGCATCGAGTCGGTGATCGGGCCTGCCATGCCGCCAGTGATGGATGAGGACGAGGCCGTTCGGAATGAAGACCGTCTGGATCAAGACCGTCTGGACGAGGAACTTACTGGCGAAGAGGAGGCCGGCGAAGACGGGGACCAACGCGGAGCCCGTAACGAGGACGATGAGGCAGAAGACGACGACGACTGCGATGAGCTTACTCGTTGTTTTGAGATGATCGGGGACGTGGAGCCGGCGACGTTGCGGGCCCGCGTGGCGACTCTGGAACCGCCCGACGATCGACTCGAGGAGACCGATTGGGTGATCCGCGACGTGGTGGATCGAGCGCGTCGACTGCTGGAGCGTCGGAGTCCGCATCAGCTGATCGCGTTTGACGCGTTGGTCGAGCGTCGACAATCGCCGATCCAGTTGACGTACGCCCTCTGCCCGCTGCTGTCCATGCCTTGGCAGATGGAACAGCGTGTGCTGGAGGCGGAGTCGCTGGCGGTCGCATTGACGTCGCTGGGCGAGCACCTGCGGGAGTTATGGCACGAGGTGGAGGTGCGGGACCGGGTGATGAGCAAGGTGGCCGTCGGGTCCTCCAGCGCGGATGCGAGCGAGGGCGGCAGGGCCGGCAAGCTGAGTGTCGAGCAGCAGGACTACCAAGACTTGCGAAGTCGCCTCGATTCGTTGTCGCTTCCGACCGAGGTTCGCAAGGAGGTGGATCGCGGCCTGCTGCGGCTGTCGCGGCTGACGGCCAGTTCGAGCGAGTACGAGTCGACGCGGGCGCATCTGGAACTCGTGGCCGACCTTCCCTGGCGGCGTTACACGGTTGATAACATCGACCTCGTGCAGGCGGAACGGTTGCTCGACCGCGACCACCATGGGTTGCGGCAGGTCAAGGAGCGGATTCTCGAGCAGCTGGCGGTGATGAAGTTGCGGGGGACCGATCGCGCGCCGATCCTGTGTTTCGTCGGACCGCCTGGAGTGGGCAAGACTTCGCTGGGCAAGTCGATCGCGGAGGCGATCGGGCGGAAGTTCGCGCGCGAAAGCTTGGGCGGCATGTCGGATGAAGCCGAACTGCGAGGCCACCGTCGTACCTACATCGGCGCGATGCCGGGCCGCATTGTGCAGGCGATCCAGCGCGCCGAGTCGATGAATCCGGTGCTGCTGCTGGACGAAGTCGACAAGCTGGGCCGTGATTTCCACGGCGATCCGTCGGCGGCGCTGCTCGAAATCCTTGACCCCGCGCAGAATCATACCTTCCGCGACAACTACCTGATGATGCCCTTCGATCTCTCGCGGGTCATGTTCATCGCCACGGCCAACACGCTGGATACGATCCCGCGGCCGCTGCTTGACCGCATGGAGATTCTGGATGTCTCCGGCTACAGCGACGAGGAGAAGCAGCAGATCGCCCGGAGTTACCTGCTGCCGCGGCAGGTGGTGGAGACGGGCTTGAGCGCGGGGCAGTTGCGAGTGACGGACGAGGCGCTGCGGCGGCTGGTGGCAGCGTACACGCGGGAGTCGGGGGTGCGCGAACTGACACGCGTGATCAGCACGGTCTGTCGCAAGGTGGCCACGCAGTACGCTCGGGGGCGGACCCAATCGACGGTGGTCGATGTCCACGACCTCGACGGGCTGCTCGGACCGCCGCGCTACTCGACGCAGGAATCGATGCGCCAACAGCTGGGGCCGGGCGTGGTGGCCGGCTTGGCGCGGTCCGTGGTGGGCGGCGAAGTGCTGTATGTTGAAGCGGTGCTGCTGCCGGAGGCACAGGACCTGACCCTCACCGGGCAGTTGGGTGAGGTGATGAAGGAGTCGGCGCGGACGGCCCAGAACTGCGTACGCTCGAAGTGGGCTGAGCTGAACCTGGAGAAACAGGCGCTGGCTTGCGGAGTTCACATCCACGTGCCCGCGGGCGCTACGCCCAAGGATGGTCCGTCCACGGGCATTGCCGTCGCCACGGCCCTGGCGTCGCTTTACAGCCACCAGCCCGCGCGACGCGACACGGCCATGACGGGCGAGATCACGCTCACCGGCCTCGTGCTGGCCGTCGGCGGGATCAAAGAGAAGGTGCTGGCCGCGCACCGCGCGGGTATCAAACAGATCATCCTGCCGCGCGCCAACGAATGCGACTTGGACGAGATTCCGGCAGCCGTCCGCGCGAGCTTGCAGTTCACCTTGGTGGATCGCGTGGAGCAGGCGATTGCCGCCGCCATTCCCGCCTTCGCGCGACGGCTCAGGTACCTGCTGGACGAGCCGGACGACGAGTGACCGCCGCAGCGAAGTACGGCCACCACAAGTTCAGGCAGCCGAGCTGGTCAAGCGGCCCAGTCGTCGCGGAAACGCGACTGCAGCGTTTCAATCTCCAGTTCCGCCAGTCCGTCGATGAGCGTTTGCTCGGTCGACGGACGTCGCGTGGCGACCTTGTCCATCATCCGGTGGACAAACTCAGCCACCTCCTCCGGAATCTCGGGCCGCAACGCAGCCAAGCTCGGAACCCGGTCCTCGCGATGCGCTTGGACCAGACGCGCCGGAGTCGGCTCCTGGTAGGGCAGCGTGCCGGAGAGCATCTGGAACAGGGTGACTCCCAGGCTGTAGATGTCGCTGGAACTGGAAACCGGCGCGTGGGGATTCAGCAGTTCCGGCGCGAGGTAGGCGAGCGATCCGGCCAGTGATCGTGCGGGGCCACCCGAGGTTTCAGCAAGACGCAGGCTGGAGCCCAGGTCGATCAGCGTGGCATGTCCTTGGCGGGAGACGACGATGTTCGCCGGTTTCACGTCGCCATGGACCCAGCCTTGCTGGTGGAGGTGCTGCAGGGCCTGCGCGACCTGGCGCGTCAACCAGAGCGCCTGGGACAGCACGAGGACCCCGACGCCGTCCAGCGCCTGCTGCAGGCTGGCTCCCTGCAGGCGCGGCATGACCAGATGGGGCTGGGCAGCGTCCAGGTGGGTCTCCAGAATCGGCACCAGATGCGGGTGCGATGT
>JBIIEC010000271.1:0-8606 GCA_044238045.1 Pirellulaceae bacterium
CTTCGCCGCCTCCACCCACTTGTAGTGACGCTCCACGGCTTCCATCCGCTTCGCCAGATTCGCGTCGCCCAGTTCACCTTCTCCGTCGCACATGATCAGCAGGCTCTGCACACCCTGGTCCGCAGCCCGCTTCTTCATCTCGGCGATGTACGTCTTGTCCTTCGCCTTGTCCATGAAAAACTGGTTCACGTACTCCACGGCCTCAATCCCGAAATCCTGCTTGGCCGTCTTGGCGAAGTCGAGGTTGTCGAGCTTGCCGGAACGCAGGGTGCGGTGCAGCGACCACTGGGCGAGCGAGATCTTGTAGAGCGGTTGGGAGTCGGCGGCGAAGGCGTTGCCCGCCAGCGGCAGCAGCGCCATGCCCGCTCCCGCGGCCGCGAGAGTGCGAGCGAAACCACGACGCGAAAGGACGGAGTCGGCATGAGTCGACATGGACGGTTCCTCTGGGATAACACGAAGTCCTGAGTGGGGGAAGCAGCGGATGAAGCGACACGCGGCGAGGCCGTGCCATGGCGTGGTAGCTGCTTCGCTTCCCGCACCATCTCCCGCCCCGCAGCAGCGGACCATTTAAGCAGGAGCCGCACGCCGATGCCACCGGTGCGTCCCGCCGCAGCGTGAGAGCGGCTGGATCCCGGCACCTGCCGCTGCCGGCTACCGCAATTCGTTCCGAGTCCGCGAGCGGCCCAGTCCGACGGGCTTTTTTTCTGGCCTTTTGGCTGACTCCGCTCGAAGCCCCGCGAAGGCCCTGTTCTCCCCGCGGTTCCTCCGCGGTCGCGGGCGACCATCGTCAGCCTGTTCCCCAGACTGCGACTTCCGTCTCGGGACTTCCGTCTCGGCGACTTCCGTCTCGGCGAATTCTGGCCCAGCGATTCGCCCTGCGCATCCAACCGCCATGGAGCCTCCTCGGCGGGCGACGCGGGCGTCCCGGGCAGCTCCACCCAGGCCGGGCCCCTCAGCGGCGGAGGCCCGACTGTCAAAAAGTCGAATCGTGTTTCGGAGATGAATCCAAAGGAAGCCTGCCTGGTCGCTATATTTATCCCACAATCTCTGTTGTTGGCATTTTAACCTTGGCGTGCCTTCGGGTACTCTAAAGGGCGGCTGCCCGGGGGTTCGCGCGGGGCGTGAGCTTTCTTGGTGGCACAACCTGGGATAGGAAAATAGACTAGAGCATGCGGGTCCAATTATTACCGTGGCGGCATCGATTCCATGCACGCCCGGAGGCTCTTCTTCTCGCGGAACAGAGTCGGGCCTTGGTCTTCAACTCACTCGAGGGAGTTTGTTTCATGTCCAAAGTGCGTCGCGTTGCAATGGGAGTCCTGGTGCTGGTCATGGGCATGACCGCAGGGGCTCAGTCGGCGGAACAACCGACTGCCACGCTCATGACCTTCGAGAGCAGCGAGGGTCAGCGGTTCTTCGCGTTGAGTCTGGCGCCGACCGCGCCGGTCGCTCCGCCTGCCGCGCGAGACGTCGTCGTGCTGGTGGATACCTCCGCGAGCCAGACGGGCGCGTACCGCGAGGACAGTTTCGAGGCACTGCGGACGCTCGCGAGCCAGCTGGGTTCGCAGGATCGGATCCGCGTCGCGGCGATCGACCTGAAGGTCGTGCCGACGACCGAGGATTTCACGGCCGCCAACAGCGTCACGGGCTCGATCGAGAAGCTGTCGGCCCGCGCGCCGCTCGGGTCCACCGACCTGGTGCAGGGCCTGCATGAAGTGGCCGCTTGGTTCCGCCGCGACGCTTCCGTCGCGCGGCATGTCGTCTACATCGGCGATGGCATCAGCCAAGCCGATATCCTCTCCGGCAAGCAGGCCGTGGAGCTGGTGAAGCACCTGGCCGACCAGCACGTGACGGTGACCAGCTACGCCATCGGCCCCTATCGCAATCTTCAGTCGCTCGCCGCCCTCGCCAACCAGACGGGCGGACAGGTGTTCGTCGATGGCGAATCGATCTCGGGCCAGCAGGCCGGGGAAGCGATCGCCCACGCGGTGCACGAGAGCGTCATCTGGCTGCAAGCCAAGGGCCTCGAGAACCTCGGCGAAGAGCGTTACCCGGTCGCCACGCCACCGCTGCGTGCGGACCGCGACTCCATCCTGCTCGGTCGTTTCGGCAGCGTCGAAGCCTCGGCGCCCGCGTCGCTGGAACTGCAGGGCGAAGCCA
This sequence comes from Pirellulaceae bacterium, assembly GCA_044238045.1. Lineage (GTDB taxonomy): Bacteria > Planctomycetota > Planctomycetia > Pirellulales > Pirellulaceae > CAZUJM01. The sequence goes on from JBIIEC010000271.1 coordinate 2,158, forward strand.
ACGGACAGGCCGTGACATTCCAATGGCAGCTGAAGAGCCTGCCGCCCAGCGATGACTTCGCCTTCCTCGCCCAACTGGTTCCCGCCGCTCGCGCCGACGAAGGCTCGAGCCTCCCGACGCTGAATACCACGGCCCTGGAAGAGGTCCGCCGCGCGAGTGTCGCGGAGGCCGACCAGCTGAGCCGCCTGAGCAATCAGGCCCTGGCCACGGGCAATGTCGCGGGCGCTCGATTGCTGGCGGACGAAGCCGTTCGTCGCGACCCGACCAACACCGAAGCGGTCTCCGTGCGACGGGCCGTCGAGGAACAACTGAAGCAGGCGCCCGCAGCCAAGATCGAAGCCCAGGGACAGGCGGCTGCGGCCGAGACCAAGACTTCTGCACCTGCGACCACTGAAACTGCGAAGCCTAAGAAGGTCGAGAAGAAGAACGAGAAGAAGACGTCGAGCCTCGCGGACCTGCTGGAAACTCGCTTCGTGCAGACCGAAGAGCCCCTGCGGCTCGCTCCGGCCGACGAAGTCATCAATGAGGATGTGACCGGTGGTGAAGTCATCGTCGGCGAACAGGTCGTCGGCGAACAGGTCATTGGCGAACAGGTCATTGGCGAACAGGTCATTGGCGAACAGGTCATTGGCGAGCCCGTGGTTGGTGGCGAGGTTGTGGTGGGAACGCCCGCCGAAGCGCCCAGCGGCCTGCTTGACGAAGCCATGGAGACGCGTCGGCTGAACGTGGAGTTCATCCGCAGCGAAGTGCGGCGCGGCCTCGAGAACGCTCGACGGTCCATGCGTACCGATCCCAGCCAGACCATCTCGGACCTGAAGTCGTTGCGTGAAGCCGTCCAGCAGGCTCCGGATGTCGATGCCGACATGCGAGCCCGGCTGCTCGGACAGATCGACTCGGCGCTCCGCCAGTCGAATCAGCAGAAGCTGGTGAAGGATCGCCGCGACCAGGAAGCCCGCGAGAATCTCGCGATCGCCCTGGAACAGCGACGCATCCTGGACCTGGCCCGCCGCAAGGACGACCTGATCACCACCTATGTCGAACAGTTCAACTCGCGGATGGACGAACGCCGCTACGATCTCGCCGCCGATGTGGCGCAGCGGGCGTATGACGTCGACCCGAACCGCGTGATCACGACGTCGCTGGTGACCAATGCGGAACTGGCCACGAACCACGCCGAAATCATGGCTCTCCGCGCCCAGCGCCAGGAAGCCGTCCTCAACACGCTGCTCGCCGTGGAACGCTCGCTGATGCCGTTCCCGGACGATACGCCGCTGGTGTATCCCGAACCCGAGACGTGGCAGACCCTGACCGAGAATCGCAAGAAGTACAACCAGATCGACTACTCGACTACCAACAAGGCCGAACAGCGGATCATGGAGGAACTCGATCGCTCCACGAACATCGACTTCGTGGACGAGCCGTTGTCGGGCGCGATCGAGACGCTGGAACAGCTGCACGGCATCCAGATCGAACTCGACCAGCCCGCGCTGGACGAACTGGGCCTCACCTCCGACTCGCCTGTCAGCAAGCAGGTTAGCGGCGTGTCGCTCCGCTCGGCCCTCAAGCTGATGCTTCGTGACGTCGGACTGACCTACATCATCGAGGACGAAGTGCTGCAGATCACCTCGCCCGAACGTGCCGAACTCGAAACCGTCACCAAGGTCTACCCGGTCGCCGACCTCGTCCTGCCCATCAACTCCATGGGAGGCATGGGTGGAATGGGAATGATGGGCGGCATGGGAATGATGGGTGGCATGGGCGGCGGCATGGGCGGCATGGGCATGGGTGGCATGGGCGGCGGCATGGGCGGCATGGGCATGGGTGGCATGGGCGGATTGTGGGGACTGTGCGGCATGGGCGGCATGGGCGGCGGCATGGGCATGGGCGGCGGATTCTTCGCCGTCGAAGATGCCCCGGCCAAGCCGGCCGTGAAGCCCGCAGCCAAGACGCCGGCCGCCAAGCCCGCATCTGCTGCCGGTCCGACCGGACTGGCCCTGCCGGCCGGCGACGCCGACATGGCCGCTTGGGACCGCTTCTTCGCCCAGGACGCTGAACTCATCCAGGAGGCCGACGTCCGCCAAGTGCTTCGCGAACAGATGAGCGCCCACCACTTCCAGCAGGTGGTCAACATCCTGCAGTCGGCTCTTCGCCAAGGCTTCGTGCGTCCTTGGATGTACGAAGCGTTGACGCTGGCCATGCAGGCCCAGGAGGCTCCGGCCGAGGAGCTGGAACGAGCCCTCATGTCGGCGGTGGACCTGAGCAGCCGCGAGGAAGACATCCTGCTGGCCGCGATCTACCTGACGCGGGCCGGGCTGGACGCTCGAGCCTTGAAGGTGTTGCAGGAGGCGTCCGACCTGAATCCGCTGCGTCCGGAGCCCTACGTCCAGGGCTTGGAGATCGCGCGGCGTCTGAACGATCCCGCGGCGATCCGCTGGGCCACGACCAACATCCTCCGCCAGGCCTGGCCGGCCGAGCAGCGGCACATCCAGCAGGATGCGGTCCGCACGGCCGAAGCCACGATGGCCGAACTGACGAAGACCGATCCGGCCGCCGCGGACGAGTTCCGCACGGCCTTGACCAAGGCCCTGAGCCGCGATGCCCAGGTCACGATCAGCTGGACGGGCGATGCCGACATCGACCTGCTGGTCGAAGAACCTTCCGGCACCGTCTGCTCGCTGAAGAACCTCCGCACCAGTTCGGGCGGCGTGCTCCTTGGCGACTCGTTCTCGGACGAAACCAAGAAGGAAAGCCTCGTCTCCGAAACCTATGTCTGCCCGGAGGGATTCACGGGCCAGTACCGCGTGCTCGTGCGTCGCATCTGGGGCCAGGTGGCCGGTGACAAGGTGACGGTGGACCTGTACCTGCATCGCAATACGCCGCAGGAAGAGCACATCCGTCGGCAGATCCCGCTGTCCGACAAGGACGCGATGATCCTGTTCCAAGTCGCCGATGGCCGTCGTACGGAGCCGCTGAAGGATCACCAGATCGCCACCGTGGTGAACACCCAGACGGCGATCAACCGCGCGATCCTGGCCCAGCAGCTGAATACGATGTCCGAGTCGGAAGCCGTGACGTCGATGGCCATCGCGCGAGCCCGTGCTGGCGAAGGCCGCTTTCCGCTGCTGCCCCTGCGTGGCGGCGCGGTCGGCTACCAGCCGGTGATCACCCAGCTGCCGGAAGGTGTCAACCTGATGGCCACGGCCGTGGTGTCCGCCGACAAACGCTATGTGCGGTTCTCGGGCCTGCCGTTCTTCTCGCTGATCGGCGAAGTCCAGACCTTCAACTTCGTGACCGGCCAGTCGACGAACCAGCAGGGCGGCACCAACACCGGCACCGGCGTCGGTGGCGTCGGCGGCGGTCTCGGCGGCGGCTTCTGATCGCCGGAAGCCAGTTCGACCCAACAATCAAGGCCGTCCCCCGGGACGGCCTTTTTTCATGCGCGGAACGGAAAAGCCGATCGCACACGCGATCCTTCAGCGGAGCTGTCCGGGGACGATATCAAGATCCAGCGACGCGAAGTCGCCGGCGCGCCAGTGCTCCACCGCGATCGCTCCCATCACCGCGTTGTCGGTGCACATGTCGAGGGGAGCGATGAGCAGTTCCCAGCCGTGTTGCGCGGCGGCCTCTTCGAGCCGTTGGCGCAGCCGTCGATTGGCAGCCACGCCGCCGCCGACGCACAGACGCGAGTGACCGCAGCGTGTCAGTGCCTGCTGCGACTTGCCCACCAGGCAGTCGATCACCGCTTCCTGGAAACTGGCGGCGAGGTCGGCCGCTTCTGCCGGCGGTATTCGCAGCTGTTCGAAGTCGGGACGCCCCGGCCCGACGAGCGAGTAGCGCACGGCGGTCTTGAGGCCGCTGAAGCTGAACTGCAGGCGGTCCGGGTCGTTTAAAAACGAGCGAGGAAAACGATGGGCCTTTGGGTTGCCCTGCTCCGCCAGCCGCGCCAGCGCCGGTCCGCCCGGATAGCCAAGCCCCAGCATGCTGGCGACCTTGTCGAACGCTTCGCCCGCGGCGTCGTCGATGGTCCCGCCCAGCGTGCGAAACTGCGTCGGCGATTGACAATCGAACAGCGTCGTGTGCCCGCCGCTCACCACCAGCCCCACGCAGGGAAACACCGATCGACGCGCGGCGACCTGGCAGGCGTAGATGTGCGCGTGGATGTGATTGATGGCGATCAACGGCCGGTCCAGCACCAGGCTCAGCGTCTTCGCCGCCACCAGCCCGACCAGCAAGGAGCCCGCCAGCCCGGGCGAAGTGGCGACCGCCAGCGCGTCGATGTCCGCCAGCTGCAAACTCGCTCGCTCCAACGCCCGGTCGATCACCGGCAGGATCCGTTCCACATGGGCCCGCGCGGCGATCTCCGGAACCACTCCATGAAACCGCTCGTGCAGCTCATCCTGCGTCGCGACCGCCGATCCCAGCACGGACAGTTCGTCCGTCACCACGGCCGCCGCCGTCTCGTCGCACGTGCTCTCCAGAATCAGGAAGTTCGTCATGTCGGCTGCGGTATCTAGAAAGAGAGTCAGGTTTCGCTTTCGTGGCGGGGCTTTTTTTAACCACGGAGAGCACGGATATCTTTCCGAGCTAACTCCGGGCTCTCCGCGGTCAACCTCAAGTCACCCGTACTTGAACTCCCAGGTCCTGCAACCGACCTGCCCTCCTTTTTCACCATCCAGCGTTCTACGTCTTGGCCTTGAGGTATTCGAGCGCCTTCTGCAGCTGCGTATCCTCCTGCAGCGCGCGATCGCGGTCGGCGTCCGGGGGCGCGACCGCGTCACTGGGGGGCTTGGGAGCCAGGATCTCCTGGGTCTGCTGGACGGAGAGCAGCCGTCGCATGTCGGCGGGCTCCAGCGGCAGCAGAAAACCTTCGTCGGGCCGCACGCCCCAGTCGTCGGCTTCGGTGGCTCCCTCGAAGCGATGGATGTTCTTGCCGCTCGGCCGCTGGTATCCCGCCGTCGTCAGCTTCAAGGCGCTCTGCCCGCCCTCCAGTTCGATGATATTCTGCACACTGCCTTTGCCCCAGGTACGCTCGCCAATCACCACGGCTCGCTGATGGTCCTGCAGGCAGGCGGCCACGATCTCGCTCGCGCTGGCGCTGTAGTGGTTTACGAGCACCACCATCGGGAAGTCGCCGAAAGTTCCTTCCTCGCGAGCAGCCCAGGTTCGCGGCGCGATGTTGCGTCCCACCGTACTCACGATCGTGCCCCGCTCCAGGAACAGGTCGGCCACCTGGATCGCCGACGAAAGCAGGCCGCCGGGGTTGAAACGCAGGTCCAGCACCAGTCCGCGCAGGGGCGTCGGGCCGCGTGTGAGCGTTTCCAAGGCGACCTGCAGGTCCTCATGCGTCTGGCGGCTGAAGGAGCTGATGCGAAGGTAGGCGATGCGGGGATCGGCCAGCAACTGGAAGTCCCAGGCATCATCGGCCTGCCGCCGCACGCCAAGCACCGTTTCCATCCGCACCAGTTCGCGCTGCAGCTTGAGTGTCTCCGTCGGGCCATTGGCCTTGTGCCGCACCGTCAGCTCCAACTCCGTGCCGATGCGGCCCTTCATCCGCTGGATCGCGTCCTCCAACGCCATCCCCTCGGCCGCGGCGTCGCCGATCTTCACGATCTGGTCGCCCGCTTGGATGCCAGCCCGATACGCGGGCGTCCCCAGCAGCGGCGTGATCACCGTCAGCCGCCCGTCGATCACGCCCACCCGTATACCGATCCCCCCGAACTCGCTCTCCACTCCCGTGCGAAACGAATCCAGCTGCTCCGGAGGAATGTAGTCGGAATGCTCGTCCAGCTTCGACAACAGCCCCTGGATGGCCGCCTCCATCAACTCCCGACGACTGACCTCCCTGACGTAGTTGCGTTCGACCTGGTCGAGCGTATCGGCGAACAACGTCAACAGTTCGTAATACTCCCGCTGCTCCGCCGCCGTCATCGGATTCGGAATCCCCTCCGGAGCCAGATCCATCTCGGGTGCCGCGGGTGCCACAGCGGATGTGCCAACAGCCGGTGACACGGCAGCAGCCGGCGTCTCAGCAGTTGGCGCCTCAGCCGTCGGCGCGGTGGCCGGGCGGTTCTCCTGAGCTGCCGCCCAAGCTCCCGTCGCCAGCCAAGTCGATGCACCCACGACGAAAAACGCCAGCAGGCGCCGGCAGATGTCCGAACCACGTCGGTCCGGGCAGCCCTCGGCGGAAGACGGGCGAGACCAAGGTCCGCCGGATAAGATCAACTCGCGAATCCCGGGCGCCTCGCTATCATGGAGCAGCGGCGGAGTCGCGTGGACCCGCGCCGGTTGCCTCGACGATTGCTCAACGGAAGCCGTCCCCTTGCGGCACGGGAGACCGCGTAACCGGGAGTCCGCAGCCGGGAGAGCCGTCAGCGGAAGCAGGCCCTTGGGAAGCAGGCCCTTGGGAAGCAGGCCTTTGGTTAGCAGGAGCGTCCATCCCGGTTCGATGC
>JBIIEC010000647.1:0-2511 GCA_044238045.1 Pirellulaceae bacterium
CAAAAGCTCTTCAAGCAGGCCGGTTTACGCAGAGAAGCCCCGCGATCGATGGCCATCGACGCCGGACGCTTCCAAGCGTCGCTCCCCCCGCGATGTAATCTATCCCCCGTTTGCAGGCCGGTCAACTTTTGCCGTGGCGCTTCCACGAAACGGCGAGTCCCCCTGCGTTGTCGCCTCCATGAGGCCGGCTCTCCCCGCAACAAGATGCTTATTCGCAAAACGTACACGTCGATAACGGCCTTTCCATCCAAGACCTGTCCGCTGCTTGTCCGGGCTGGACGCTGCGGCCGATCACGGGGACCGGCTCTGCGGCGGACCGCGGGGACGCGAGGCCCGTGGCCAGGGTGGGTTCCGGGGGAGGGGAATTCGGTCGCAGGCCCGTTTGACGGGCTCCGGGGAACTTCGTACAAAGATTGGACGGTCGGCCGATCTGCCATTGCCGACCGGCAAGCGACCCCTGCGAGAGGGAGTCGGGAACCGGGTCAGGCCTTAATCGGAGCAGCCCTAACTGGCGCAACTTTGTGCGGGGGTCGCTTGCCGTTCGGAAACTTGGCGGCTTGAGATCTGCCCGTTCGCAACCCGGCCGCTCGAATCTCGGCCGCTCGATCCGCTTGGCCGTTCGATCGGCTTGGCGGCTTCCTGCCTCGCGGGGTCGGCTTCCTTTCTGCCGATCTCCTCGCCCTGACCGACTTGTTGAGCGTTCGTGGCGTTTCGTCGACTTTGCTGTGCCCATCGGTCGGCGTCGGTTCATCCGCGCGGGATCGTATCGGCTTCGCCGCTGGATGCGAATTCTTGCGACGGGCGAGCATCGCGTCGGGGCATACCGGCTGCGAGGGGGCGCTGGTCCCACAGCCACTAGAATGGGCGTCGTGAATGCTTCACAATGACGCCGCTTGGCGGGCGGTTGCGCGGGAGCTTGAGTGGGGGAGAACGGAAGGGGGAGGGACGCATGGCGGACCCAGCAGATCGATCCGGGGATGGAGCCGGGGGGCTCGTGTCGGAGCCTGAGGCTTCGGGAAACGCCGGCGGCAGCGGGCATGAGTATGTCGTCGTCGCGCGCCGCTATCGGCCGCAGAGCTTCCAGGAACTCGTCGGACAGGGCACGGTAGCTCAGGCCCTGTGCAACGCCATCACGACCGACCGGATCGGGCACGCCTATCTGTTCACGGGAGCGCGCGGGGTGGGCAAGACGTCCACGGCCCGCATCCTGGCGAAGGCTCTTAACTGCGAGACGGGGCCCACCACGGCGCCCTGCGGTGAGTGCGACATCTGCCGGCAGATCACGTCCGGCGAGGACATGGATGTGCTGGAGATCGACGGCGCCAGCAATCGCGGCATCGAAGACATCCGCCTGTTACGCTCGAATGTCGGCATTCGCCCCAGCCGCGCTCGGTTCAAGGTGTACATCATCGACGAAGTGCACATGCTGACGAAGGAAGCCTTCAATGCGTTGCTGAAGACGCTGGAGGAACCGCCGGAGCATGTGAAGTTCATCTTCTGCACGACGGAGCCCGGCAAGATCCCGATCACGGTGTTGTCACGCTGCCAGCGATTCGATTTCGCGGCGGTGAAGACCACCGAGATCGCCGCTCGGCTGCGGTATATCGTGGATCGCGAAGGGATGGAGGCGGATGTCGAGGCGTTGGAGCTGCTGGCTCGCCGCGCGGCCGGTTCGATGCGCGACAGCCAGTCGCTGCTCGAGCAGGTGCTGTCCTTCGTGACCGACCGCATCACGGTTGCCCACATTCATGCGCTGCTCGGGACGGCTCAGGACGACCGCCTGCACGGACTGCTGCAGGCGATGGTCCAGCGCAACGCCGCGCAGGCCCTCACGCTGCTCCACGCGACGCTGCAGGAAGGTGTCGACGCCGGCCAGTTGGCCGAACAGCTGGTGGGCAGCCTGCGCGACTTGATGGTGGCTCATGTCGGCGGCGCCGCGGAACTGATGCTCTACTACAGTCCCGCGCAGTTCGAAGCGATGAAGGCGGAGGCCCAGTCCTGGGGCTTGGAGACGCTGCTGGCCGCGGCCCAGGTCCTGGACCAGGCGATGGCTCGCATGCGTCACAGCACGCACCCGCGACTGCTGCTGGAAATGGCCCTGATCCGGATCGCGGAGCTGGAGGACTTGGCGAGCCTTTCGCAGCTGCTGGCCGAGATGTCGGCGGGGGAGGGCGGCCGTCCTGCCGCCTCACGTCCGCAGCCGACCCCCGCGCGGCCCGTCCCGTCGCTGCGGGATGCCATGGACGAAGAAGCCAAAAAAAAAAGCGTTGAGCTGACGGCCCCAGCGGCCCCAGCGGCTTCAGGGGGGGCGGGGGCTTCGATTCGCGTGGATGCTCCACACGCACGTACGCCCGGCTCGCACTTGACGGGCTCCGGCAGCCCCAGCAGTCCCGCAGCCGTCCCGGCGTTCGACCGACAAGACCAGGCCACGGCCAAGCCGCCGGAGGGCCGCCAGTCGGAGAAGGCGGCGCCGGTGAACTCGGCACCGGTGAACTCGGCACCGGTGAACTC
>JBIIEC010000648.1:0-2510 GCA_044238045.1 Pirellulaceae bacterium
AGAGCCTCCGTCAGGATATAAGGTCGCTTCGTGCGCGAACAGGTGAAGAGGCTGACGCTCCGCCGTTTCGGGTTCCGCTACCCCGGCCCTTCGTTCGTGCCGGGGCCCCGTCGACCGGCTTTCCCCGTGCGGCACCCTGGCCTATGATGCTTCCCATGACCGAATCCAGCTCCCACCCATCTTCAGAAACCGACGGCGACTTCGCGGGCCTGCGCGTGCTGTCGTTCGAAAGCCGTCGCGCGGTCGAAACGGCGCGGATGATTGAGAAGTTTGGCGGGCTGCCGTTTGTCAGCCCGTCGATGCGTGAAGTACCCGTCGAGCGCAGCGCCGAGGTGGTGCGTTTTGCCAAGGAGCTGATCACCGGCCAGGTCGACCTGGTGGTATTCATGACCGGCGTTGGCGTGCGGCACCTGATGGAAGTCGTCGGCCGGCATGTCGACAAGCGGCGGTTCCTGGACAGTCTTGCCGATGTGGTGACCGTGGCCCGCGGTCCCAAACCGGTGGTCGCGCTCCGTGAGTTCGGCCTTACGCCCACGCACCTGGTGCCCGAACCCAACACCTGGCGGGAACTCCTGGAGACGCTCGACCAGAAAGTGCGTCTGACCAACCTGACGGTCGCGCTGCAGGAGTACGGCAAGCCCAATCCGAGCTTGGTGGCCGGTCTGGAGGCGCGGGGGGCCCAGGTGATGACGCTGCAGGTTTACGAATGGGACCTGCCGGAGGATGTGGGTCCGCTGGAGGAGAACGTGCGACGCCTGGCACGAGGCGAAGCCGATGTCGTGCTGTTCACTTCGGCCCAGCAGGCCCACCATGTGCTGCAGGTGGCCGAACGCCTGGGACTGCTCGCCGAGGCCGTCGCAGGGCTGCAGCAGGCCGTCGTGGGTTCGGTCGGCCCCACCACCAGCGAAACGCTTCAGGAACTCGGGCTGCCCGTCGACCTGGAACCGACTCACCCCAAACTAGGACACCTCGTCGCGGAACTCGCCCACCAGGCGCGCGGAATGAGGCTCCGTAAACAAGGACTTCGGCGCGTGCAGCAGGATTCAACGGGCCAGCCCGATGCAGCCTCCGGCTCCCCAGGCAACTCCTCGAAAGAGAAAGCGGCGGGGCACGACGCGAACCCACCGGCGTCGCGAGCGCCCTGGTACGACAGTCCCTTCCTGAAGGCCTGTCGCGGCGAGGCCACCGAGACCACGCCCATCTGGCTGATGCGTCAGGCGGGACGGTACATGGAGGAGTATCGCCGCGTCCGCGCGGGGCATAACTTCCTCGAACTCTGCAAGAACCCGGCCCTCTGCGCGGAGATCATGATCACCGCCGTGCAGCGGCTGGATGTCGACGCGGCGATCATCTTCTCCGACCTGCTGCCGATCCTGGAGCCCATGGGGCTGGACCTGGAGTTCGCGGCCGGGGATGGACCGGTGATCCACAACCCCGTGCGGACGACTCAGGACCTGCAGCGCATCCGGGAACTGGAACACCTGGATGAGCTGGAGTTTGTGATGGAGACGGTCCGGCAGACGCGCGCGGCGCTCGACGCGCGGCTGCCCGTGATCGGTTTCGCCGGCTCGCCCTTCACGCTCGCCAGCTACATGATCGAAGGCGGCAGCAGCCGGAACTACCTGCACACCAAGACGCTCATGTATCGCGATCCCGGAGCGTGGAAGGTACTCATGGAACGCATCGCGCGGGCCGTGACGCTGTACCTCAACGGGCAGATTGCCGCGGGAGCCCAGTGCGTGCAGCTGTTCGATTCCTGGGTCGGCTGCCTGTCGCCCTACGACTACCAGCGATTCGTGCTGCCCTATGTCCAGCAGATCTGCGAAGGCCTGGTGCCCGGCGTGCCTGTCATCAGCTTCGGCACCGGCAACCCTGCGCTCCTGCCGCAACTGGCGGCGGGGGGAGCCAGCGTCGTTGGCATCGACTGGCGGATCGACCTGGATGTCGCCTGGGAAACCGTCGGCTACGAACATGCCGTGCAAGGCAATCTCGATCCGACCGTCCTGCTGGGCGATCGCGGGGAGATCGAACGCCAGGCTCGCCGCATCCTGGACCAAGCCGCCGGACGGCCCGGCCACATCTTCAACCTGGGCCACGGCATCCTCAAGGAAACGCCCGTCGACAACGTCCGGTTCCTCGTCGACTTCGTCCATTCCGTGAAGCTCTAGCGGAGACGCCCGCCGTCGCAAGTCCTGCCGCCGGCTCACGTCCTGTTGCCGGCGCCGGTGCTTGCCGCCGCTGGTCGGGTTGCGCCCCGAGCCTGCTTTCGCGTCTCCCGGGAATCGTCGCATGACGCCGCACGAACAACTGGAGTGTCTGCTCGTATGGATTCGCGAAGGCCCGCACTTCTATTGTCAGACCGCCGGGGAACTGGACGTGCTGCTCCACTACCTGCACGTGGTCTGGGCGAAGTTCGCGGACCGCGAGGCCGACCTGCAGGCGGCGCAGGAGAGTACACGCGAGGCGGAGCGTGGGGCGCGCGGGCTGCTGGAGGATGAGGAACGCAGTGC
>JBIIEC010000272.1:0-8487 GCA_044238045.1 Pirellulaceae bacterium
AGTTTGATGACGGAAAAGGAAAACGACTGCATCCACAAGTACATGTCGATGTCCAAGACCTACTTGGAATGGGGAGCGGGCGAGAGCACTCGGTACGCTTCGCGGCTGAGCAACCTACAACGGATCTTCAGCGTCGAATCGTCGAACGAGTTCTTCCAGGAGCATGTTCTGTCCGACCCCGAGGTGGCTCGCGCGAGCCAAGAGGGAAGGCTCGAGTATCGCATCGCCAACCTTGGCCCGTGCAAGATGTGGGGCATTCCCGTTTCGCAGGAGTACCAGTTCCTCTGGCCGAACTACGTCCTCTGCCCTTTCCTGGACCGCGATTCTCGCTACGACATGGTCCTGATCGATGGCCGTTTCCGCGTCGCCTGCGCCCTGGCCAGCTGCTTGGCGGGCGAGGCGGTGCAACACATCCTGATCCACGACTACGCGCCCCGGCCGGAATACCATGTCGTGGAGGAGTTCGCGGACGTCGTCGAACGAGTGGATACGCTGGTGGTGCTGAAGCGTAAGCCGAACGCCTCCCGCTGCAAGCTGCAACGGCTGCTCTCGATGTACATCTACATGCCGACCGATATCGCCACGCCTCCGACGTTCAAGAACAAGCTGATTTTCAAGGCGCGTCGCCTCCTGAGCCTCTAAGTACTCCTCCCACGCGAAGCAACCCATGGCCAGTCACCCCGCCTGCGAACAAGAAGAACGAACGATGAATTCCACTGCGGAGATCCGATCCGGCATCGGCGACTGGCAGTTTTTCGACCGTCCGCTGGAAGCGGTTCACGCCGCGGCGAAAGAATGGAAGTCAATGCTGCGCGGCGTGGAGAAACCGTGGCTGGTCTGGCATGTGCAACAGCCGTGGACGCGACTGCAGGTCAATCTCGTCAAGAAGCTCGGGTGGACACCGATCGTCGGCTACGATCCGGACTGCGGCGACAACAACCTACCCGACATCCAGGACGCCATCTTCATCAATTTCAACCAGTCGTTCGGCTTCAAGAAGATGTACATGCACTTTCCCTTGGAATTTGCATTCCTCTGGACGAGTCGCATTGCGTTCTGGCATTCCGATCTCCTGGTCCGCATGCCTCTGCTGACCTCGACGGCGCGGAAGTTCGAGTCCATTCCGGACGGCGAGATGGCGGCCGTCCCCTTGCGTGGCACCGGCATCCGCGACTACTTCCGCTACAGCCGCCATCGCATGTGGGAACTCATCGGCATGACGACGGCGGGCGCCAGCGAAGACCAGTTCCGCACTGGCACCGGTTGGTGGAAGCACTTCTGGTACCACCCCAACTGCCCTTCCACGGCCGAACGAGCCCGTCGCAACAAGTGCTTCTACGACCACGGCTCGGGCATCATGTACTGGCATCGCCGCTACGGCGGCGTCGTGCATCGCCTGGAGAACCGGGTCTTCAAAGAGGGCCACTTCTCCAGCTTCAACACGCCGGGCTACCAGAAGCTCCCCCGACCGGAAGGCCGCAAGATGCTCGGCAAGCAGCTCGAGCTGAACTTCAACCTCGAAGTGCTCGCCAAGGGCCTCGGCCTCGACGAATACCTGACCTAGAGCCCTCGCTCTCCGGAGAGTTATCCGACTCGCCGGCCCGATCCGCTCCAGGCCTTGTCGGGAGATCGCGCCGCATCGCGCGGTCCCCGGAGGCGCCGCATCCGCCCTTTGCGAAGTGATCTGCGCCATGAGCCGGCATGTCATCCTGCTGTCGTACTACTTCCCGCCACACGCGGCCGTGTCCGTGTTTCGTTCGTTGCGATTCGCCACCCACTTGCGCCAGACCGGCTGGGAGCCCGCCGTGGTCACCAGCGATGCGGTGAAAGGCGACGTGCATTTTGACGAAAGCCTGCTGCAGCGCGTGCCGGAGGGCCTGGTCGTTCGCCGCTGCCCGCTTGTCCGTCGCGAAGACCAGCTGAAACGGTGGCTGCGCCTGGGTTCGCCCACCCACGGCCAGGCATCCCCTTCCGCATCCAACGGCAACAACGCCGGCTTGCCCAACGGAAACGCGGCCGCCGACAAGAAGGCGTCCGATGCCCAGTCCTTCCGCAGTCTGGTGAGCGAGTTTCTCTTCGCGGTTCCGGACAACAAGATCGGCTGGCGCCACGCGGCCGCCCAGGCAACCCAGCAGCTCGTCCGCGAGTTCGGCTCCGAAGTGATCTTCGCCTCCGGTCCGCCCTTCTCAGTACACCTCGCGGCGCTCGACGCCAGCCGCAGCACGCGCGTGCCGCTGGTCCTGGACTTCCGCGATCCCTGGAGTCGCGATCCGTGGGGCCGCCGGGGCCGTTCGCGTCTGGCCAAGATGCGACACGTCGCCATGGAACGCACGTGCGTCGAAACGGCGCGACGGGTGATCCTGAACACGGAACGCATGGCCGACGAATTCCGTCGCCACTACGCCGACCTGCCCGCCGACAAGTTCGTCTGCATTCCCAATGGATTCGATGAACAGCTCTATGACCTGGCCGCCGAAGTGACGGACCACGCCGCGCAGGAGAAAGCGGGCAAACCCCTCCAAATGCTGCACCCAGGCAGCATCTATGGCCCACGCGACCCCGCCGTGCTGCTCCAGGCGCTCCAGCAGGTCCGTGACTCCGGCCACGAACGCATCGAATTCGTACAGCTCGGCGGATGCGACAAACGCGGGCGGCTCGAACAGTCCATCCGCGAACTCCACCTGCAAGACGAAGTGCGCCTCCTGCCGCCAGTGCCGCACCGCGAAGTGTTCGAGCACATGGGAAGGGCAGACGTGCTGGTCATCATCCAGCAAGGCACGAGCGTCCAAGTGCCGGGCAAGTTCTACGAGATGCTGCCATTCCGCAAGCCGATCCTGGCCTTCGTCGACGACGGCTCCACGGCCGATCTCGTCCGAAAATACCAACTGGGCTACGTCGCGCCGCCTGATAACCTCACGCTGACCACGGCCGCGACGCGCGATGCGCTGGCGGCCGCGCGTTCGGGCGTGCTGCGAGCGAACTTCGACGCCGCCATCGCGGACTACGATGCGCGCAAGCTGGCATGGCGTCTTGCCCAGGAACTCGAAGCCGTCGCCGGCCACCCCGCTCGCTGAATGTCCGGTAAGCTAAACGCGCCAAACGCGACGCTTCTTCCCTGATGCTTCAGCTTGGCGGCCTTCCGCGAAAGCGACACCGGACGGCCCCTCGTCGCGCGGGCCGCTCGCTGGCTGGCACTGCAATTTCGGTTCATCTTGACCGAGAAGGCCGTTTTCCCTAAAGTCCCGGTCCCGCAATGAGCAGGCTCTCAACGGGTTGGCCTGCTAGCATTTTGTGAGCTGTCGGTTTAAGGAGGAACCGGAGATGTCGCGCAGCCCCCGCGTCGTTTCAGGGAAGAAAATGTTCCACACGAGTTCGATTCTGGTCGTGACGGGCCTGTTGTCTGTCGCCGGGAATGCTTGGAGCCAGGCTCCTGCGCGGCCGGCTGCGAGTCCTCGGGCCGCCGCGACGCCGGCCGCTCGAACCGCCCAGGCCACGCCCGCGGCCGCCCCGGCGGCGCCCGCCGCCACGCCCGCTCCCGCCGCCGGCCAAGCCGCCGCGGAAGCTCCCAAGCTGGAAATCATGGCCGTCGTCAACGGCGAGAACATCACGCGCAAGGCCCTCGCGCAGCAGTGCCTGGAACGCTACGGCGAAACGGTGCTGGAAAGCCTGGTCAACAAGCACCTGATCCTCGAAGCCTGCGCGCAGCGCAACATCCGCATCACGAAGCAGGACATCGAAGACGAAATCCAGCGCATCGCCGCTCGCTGGAACCTGCCCGTGGAACGCTGGCTCGCCATGCTGCAGATGGAGCGAAACATCACTCCAGAACAGTATCGCCGCGACATCATCTGGCCCACGCTGGCCCTCAAGCACCTGGCGGCCGACAAGCTGGCCGTGTCCGACGCGGCGCTCAAGAAGGAGATGGAGTCCGAATACGGCCCGAAGGTCCGCGTTCGCATGATCGCCGTCTCGAAGAAGGACTTGGCGCAGAAGCTCGCTGCGGAACTGAAGGCCAAGCCCGACACGTTCGACGCGGCCGCCAAGCAGTATTCGGAAGACCCGAACAGTGCGGCCGCGCGAGGCCTCATTCCACCGATCCGCCGTCACATCGGCGATCCGTCCATCGAGAAAACCGTCTTCGCCATGAAGCCGAACCAGGTCTCCGACGTGATCCCCGTCGCCGGCCAGTACCTGATCTTCAAGTGCGAGAAGCACCTGCCGCCCACCCACATCTCGCCCCAGTACCAGCAGACGGCCGAGGACCAACTGAAGGAACGCATCGTCGAGCGGAATCTCCGCGAAGCGTCCAGCCAGCTGTTCCAGGAACTGCAGTCGAAGGCGACGGTCGTGAACGTCTACAACGACCTCGAGAAGCGGAAGCAGCAGCCGAACGTCGCCGCCACGATCAACGGCAAGCCGATCACGATCGAGCAACTGGCCGAGGAGTGCATGGCGCGGCACGGCATCGGCGTCTTGGACACCGAAGTCAATCGCGTGCTGCTGACGCAGGCGTTGGCCAAGAAGAAGTCGCAGGTTACCAACGCCGACCTCGACGCCGAAGTAGCTCGTGCGGCCGAAGCCTACGGATTCATGAACCAGAAGAACCAGCCCGACATCGCCCGCTGGCTGCAGGAGATGACGGAGCGCGAAGGAATGTCCGTCGAGACCTACATGCGCGACGCCGTCTGGCCGTCGGTTGCCCTCAAGAAGCTGGTCTCGGCGGATGTGAAGGTTTCCGAGGATGACCTCCAAAAGGGCTTCGTCGCCAACTACGGCGAACGCGTCGAGGTACTCGCCTTGGTGCTGGGCAACCAGCGCACGGCCCAGGAAGTTTGGGACATGGCCCGCTCGAACCTGACCCCGCAGTTCTTCGGTGAACTCGCCTCGCAGTATTCGATCGAGCCGGTATCCCGCGCTAACATGGGCGAAGTGCCGCCGATCCAGAAGTTCAGCGGCCAGCCGAAGGTCGAGGAAGAGGCCTTCGCGCTGACGAAGGAAGATCCGCTCTCGGCCATCATCGCCATCGCCGACAAGTACATCGTCCTGTACTACCTCGGGCGCACGGAGCCGATCGTGCAGAAGATGGAAGATGTCCGCGACGAACTGACGAAGGACATCCATGAGAAGAAGCTGCGCGTGGCGATGACCCAGCAGTTCGACCGCCTCAAGGAGGTCGCCCAGATCGACAACTACCTGTCCGGCAGTTCGTCGGATGGCGCGACGCCGCAGGCGGCTGGCAACGAAGCCGCGGTCGAGGCCGCGGATGTCAGCGCGGCACCGGCACCAACGCTCGTCCGCCCCGCGTCCTCGCGCAAGCGATAACGCGACAGGCATCCACGGCGGAACTGGCACCCGGCGCCCTTTCCGCCTGCGTCACTGAGCCCGATAGACCGCGTGGCAATCGGTGCAGCTCTTGCGGGCATTTCCATGGGCTTCGCGAGCTGGCGCGTATTCTCCAGCTCGCGCCGCCGCGGCAATCTTCGTCGCGGCCTCTGCCAACTGGCGGCACCAGCCGTCGTAGTCCTCGCCGCCCGCGTCGTCCATTCCTTCCTGCACCAGCACTCGAGCGATGGCGGCGGTCAGTTCCGCTTCGCGCACGATCGCGGCCTGGTTCTGCTGGAACGGCTGCGAACCTGCCAGCCATTCGGCCAGCTGCCGCTGCAGCGAAGCGTCGAGTCGTTGCATGAGCATCCGGCGATCGGCGAACTCCGACCACGAATTCGTCTTCTCGCCCGCTTCGCTGGACAACTGCGAGCCGCGGACCAGATCCTGCAGGTCCTGGTGCCGTTGCTGTGCTTCACGGAAGACCTGCGTACTGGAAACCCGCGCGTGCGACGACGCGCGGGCCATCAGGTCGCGTGCCGTCGCCGCGTCACGTTGCCAGCGCACCGTGCCGTCGTAACCGTCAATGATGGCGAACAGCGCGGCGGCCATCGCCAGTTCGGTCTGCACCTGCTTGTAGCCTTGGCCCTTGAAGTGCCCTTCGGTGCGCAGCGCCTCCGCCACCCGGCGTTCAATCGCCTTGATCTCGTCCTCGATCGTCGACGAACTCACAATGTCCGCCCACCGACCCTGGGCCGGTGCATCCGTCTCCGCATCGTCGCCCTTGCTGGCCGGCTCCGCCGCGGATTCTTGCGTCGAGCCGGCTTGCGAAGGCCGGCCGAAATCCGACGGACGCGGCCCGGTCAGTCCTTCCTTGAGCGGATCCGCGAAGAACACGCCCTGCAGTTCGTCGCTCCATTCCGGCAGCGGCGCGCGACGCACAGCAGATGCTTTTCGGCGAGCGTTCGGGGCTGCGGCTGCAGAGGAGGGCGTCTTTCGGGAGGCCTTCGCGGACGAGCCGTTCGCGGTCGGTGCCTGCTCCGCCGGCAGCTTCGCAGTCACTCCTCCGACCAGCGCGGCGAGCATCAGCCAACCGGTCGCACGCGCGGACACGAATCGCCGCACGCGTTCCAGAACCGGTCTGGCGAACCCCGCTGGCCTTCGTCGGTTGCAGTGTACCCTCGGGCGGAATCCTCTCATCACGTCGTGTCCAGCCTGGGGGTGAAGCTTCCCGATCGTGGCCGGTTGGGGACGACCGAAACCGGCTCGCGTGACTACAATAAGAAAAGAGCGGAAGGCGGGAGCGGTCAGCACGGGGAGCTGCCGGCATCCTGAGGCCCGTGGCTGCCCCCGAGCGACTGCCAGGGGCAACCGGGCACCTGCCAGCCATTCTATTCCAGGGTCCTGTCTCTCGGCAATTCACGGCCCTGAACCCGAACGGCAACGACCGCCGCCCACAAAACCGCCCACGGAAAAGTCGTGAGAACAAGGCAGCGTGCATGAATCGACCGCGTTCTTCCCGCCGACAGTTTCTGACCGGCGAAGCCGCCTTGGATGCCGTGGGCGACCTGGGGCGTTCCCTGGCCGACGGCCAAGCGTCCGCAGCCTCGACCGGCGCGAACTCCGCGGGCAGCGGTCCGACCTCGCCAGCCGCGCCGCGTGTCTACTTGGTCCAGTACACGCGCCGCGCGATGGCCTGCCTGTTTGAAGTGTTCCTCAACGCGGGCCAGCAGGAGGGCGCGGCCGAGCATGCCGTCGCCGCGCTCGACCTGGTCGATCGGCTGGAAGACCAGCTGACGGTTTATCGCCCGCACAGCGAGATCAGTCGCCTGAACCAGTTCGCGCAGGAACGGGCCGTGCCGGTGGAGGCGCGGCTGTTCGAACTGCTGGAGAAGGCCGCGCAGTTGCATACGGAAACCGACGGTGCGTTCGACATCACCGCCGGGCCACTCATCCAGGCCTGGGGTTTCCTCCGCCGCGAAGGACGCATCCCCGACGCGGAGGCATTGGCCGAGGCACTCGCCCGCACCGGCACGCGTCATCTGCAGCTGGACACCGCGCGGCGCACGCTGCGGTTCGCCCAGCCGGGCGTTTCGATCAACCTGGGCGCGATCGGCAAGGGCTACGCGCTGGATCGCTGTGCCGAACACCTGACCCTGGCGGGCGTCTACGACTACATGATCCACGCGGGGTCGAGCAGCGTGCTGGCGCGCGGCCACCGCCAGGGCGACCGGAACGATGCGGGCTGGACCATCGGAGTCCAGCATCCGCTGCGCGCCGACCGACGGCTCGCGGAGTTCCAGTTGCGCGACCGCGCCGTGGGAACCTCGGGAGCGGGTACGCAGCACTTCTACCACCAGGGCAAGCGCTACGGGCATATCATCGACCCGCGCACGGGCCAGCCCGCCGATCGGGTGCTGTCGACCACCGTCATCGCGCCCACCGGCGCGGCCGCCGATGCGCTCGCCACCGCCTTCTACGTGCTGGGCCTCGAAGGCGCGACCAGCTACTGCGACAGCCATCCCGAAGTCACCGCCCTCGTGACCGTCGCCAGCCAGCGTGCGGGTTCCGTCGACCTGCACGCGTTGAACGCCGAATCGCTGGAGTGGCGGCGCGTCGACGATACGCCCTGACCCGCGCGTGTCACTCACCCGCGCCGCCTGGGGATTTCTCGCCGCATGATCAGCGGCGGAACGGCAGCGTCACGAGGTGCCAGAGCGACCGGACGGCTTCCCGCCACGACACCTTCGACTGGCCGAACTGCCGGTCGACAAACGTGATGGGCACTTCCTCGAATCGCGCACCCGCCCGCCTCAGCACGAACAGCAGCTCCTCAAAGACGGCGTAGCCCTTGGCCCGCACCGTCTCTAGCGCCACGCGCCGCAGGATCTCCGCGCGATACGCGCGGTACGCGCCGCTGGTGTCGCGCACCGGCAGTCGCAGCCAGCGACGCGCGAAGCCATTCACGCAGCGGCTGATCCAGCGTCGCTGCCAGGGCCAGCCCTCGATCCGGCCGCCGTCGACGTAGCGGGACCCGATGGCCACATCGGCGCCGCGCGCCAACGTTTCCATCAGTTCCGGCAGGTGCCGCGGATCGTGGCTGAAGTCGGCGTCCATGGTGATCGCGCAGGCGTAGCCGTTCTGCAGCGCGTGCCGCAGCCCGGC